>NZ_JBFAKS010000056.1:0-54596 GCF_040655855.1 Kribbella sp. NPDC050281
CAGGTTTGGGGGGTGCTAAACCAATTCTGCGCTACAGCTCTCGCGCATCACCCCGGCCTGCCCCCTCCAAGTTTCGGGCCCCGGCCGGTGTCGTTGTCAGACCTGGGCCTCGCCGCGCTTCCAGTAGCCCTGGAACGAGATCGCCGGTTTCGGCATCCCGGCGGCGTTGACCAGGTGGCGACGTACCGACTTGATCATCGACGACTCCCCGGCGACCCAGGCGTAGTCGGCGTCGTACGGAAGGTCGGCGCCTTTCAGGGCCTCGAGCAACGAGTTCGGTGGCGTGATCCAGGTGATGTCCGCGCTGCCGGGTGTCGGCAGCGGCCGGATGTCGCCGGCGTCCGGCACCTCGACGAAGACGGTCGCTTGGGCGGTGGCGGGCAGCTGCTCGAGGATGCCGGCCAGCGCGGGCAGGGCAGTCTCGTCGGCGACCAGGATCCGGCGGACGCTGGTGGCCGGCGGGACGTAGTCGACGCCGGAGTGCAGCAGTCCCTTGATGCTGGTGGTGTCGACCGCGAACGGGAGGATCAGGCCGATCTGGTCACCCGGCTGCGCCTGGCTGACCCACGCCGAGGCGGGTCCGTCGATGCCGTGCAGGACGAACTCGATGTCGAGCTCGGCGACCTCGGGCCGGAGTGCCCGGATGGTGTACGTCCGCATGATGAAACGCTCGTCGACCGGCTGGGCGCACCACTGCGGATACCACTCGGGCCCCGACGGCAGCTTGATCTCGCCACCATTGGGCGGCGTCAGCAGCACCTTGATCCGCTGGTCCGGACCGGCGGTCACCACGTCGGCGATCCGCGGTGCGACGAAGGTCACGCGGCGTAGGTGCGGACTCAGGTCCTCGACCGCCGCGACAGTCGCCAGCAGCGAGTCGAACTCGATCGGCCGCTCGAGCACTGTGGTCATGTCCGGTTTCTCCAAGGGGAGCGCAGGGGAGGCTCAGATGCGGACCCGTGGACGACCGGGTTATTCTGAGGCGTCTAGAGGTTAGCCTTACCTAAGAGGGTCTCAAAGTCCAATGCCTCCGCCCAGTGCTGTCGCCCAATCCGCCGGCCGTGACACCTCTGCTGTTGTTTCGTCACGCCCGCGGCGGACCCGGCGGACCACACTGGTCGCCGGGCTGATCGTGTGTGTCGCCCTGCTCGTCGTGGTGTCGTTGCTCAGCATCGCGGTGGGCTCGAAGCAGATCCCGTTCTCGACGGTGATCGATGCCCTGCGCCACTACAACGAGGCGAACACCGATCACGTGATCGTCCGCTCACTTCGCGTGCCACGGACCGTGATCGGTCTGCTGGTCGGTGCCGCGCTCGGGCTGTCCGGGGCCCTGATGCAGGGAGTCACCCGGAACCCGCTGGCCGATCCCGGCATCCTCGGCGTCAACGGCGGTGCCGCACTGTTCGTTGTCGGCGGCATCTATTGGTTCGGGCTGTCGAGTCTGACGGCGTACGTCTGGCTCGCGTTCGTGGGGGCGGCAGCGGCGTCTGTGGTGGTCTATCTGCTCGGGTCGCTCGGTCGTGAGGGGGTCACGCCGGTCAAACTGGCGCTCGCCGGTGCCGCGCTGACGGCGATGCTCGGCTCGCTGACGACCGCGCTGCTGATCGGCGATGTCGATACCTTCGACCAGTTCAGGTTCTGGTCGGTCGGGTCGCTGGCCGGCCGCGACTCGGACATCGCCGGGCAGGTCGCGCCGTTCATCCTGATCGGCATCGTGCTGGCGCTGGTGTCGGGCCGCGTGCTGAACGCATTGTCTCTGGGCGACGACGTGGCGAAGTCGCTCGGCCAGCGGGTCGGGCTCGCCCGGTTGTTCGTCGCGGTGATCGTCGTACTGCTCTGTGGGGCTGCGACAGCCGTCGCGGGACCGATCGGTTTCATCGGGCTGACCATCCCGCACGTGGCGCGGTTGGTGACCGGCCCGGACTACCGGTGGATCCTGCCGTACTCGATGCTGCTGGCGCCGATCCTGCTGCTCGCAGCCGACATCGTCGGCCGGATCGTCGCGCGGCCCGGTGAGCTGCAGGTCGGCATCGTGACCGCAGTGATCGGCGCGCCGTTCTTCATCATCCTGGTTCGTCGGCGGAAGCTGGCGGATCTCTGATGACCACAGCCGAAGCAGTTCAGGTCATCAGCCGGGCGCGGGCGGCCCGGCAGGCACGATGGCTGCTGGTGATCGTGGTTCTCGCGGCCATCGTGTTCGTGACCTTCTGCGTCTCGCTCTCGCTGGGTGACTTCAAGATCCCGGTCATCGACGTGGTGAAGACACTGTTCGGTGGCGGTGACAAGGCGACCGAGTTCATCGTCAACCGGCTGCGGTTGCCCAGGGCACTCACCGGCCTGATGGTCGGTGCCGCGCTCGGCATGTCCGGCGCGATCTTCCAGAGCATCGCCCGCAACCCGCTCGCCAGCCCCGACATCATCGGCGTCACGTACGGCGCCAGCGCCTTCGCCGTCTTCGCGATCGTGACGCTGGGTCTGACCGGCGTCGCGGTCTCGGCGTTCGCGATCGTCGGTGCCCTGCTGACCGCGTTCATCATGTACGTGCTGGCCTGGCGGCACGGGGTGTCGAGCTACCGGCTGATCCTGATCGGCATCGGGATCGGTGCGATCGCCACGAGTCTCACGTCGTACCTGTTGACCAAGGCAAGGGTCGAGATCGCCCAGCAGGCGTTGATCTGGCTGACCGGCAGCCTGAACGGCCGGGACTGGTCGAACGTGCGGTCGATGGGGATCACCCTGGCGGTGCTGACTCCGTTGACGGTGTTCATGGTCCACCGGCTGCGGATTTTGCAGCTCGGCGACGAGACGGCGTACGGGCTGGGTCTTCGGGTGGAGAGCTCGCGGCTCGGGCTGATTGTGATCGCGGTACTGCTCGCGGCACTCGCGACCGCCGCGGCCGGTCCGATCGGGTTCGTCGCGTTCGTCGCGCCGCCGATCGCGCGGCGGCTGACCCGGTCGCCGGGGCCGGCGATGATCGCGTCCGCGTTGCTCGGCGCGCTGGTCGTGGCCTTGTCCGATCTGATCGCGCAGCACGCCTTCGGCTACACCCAGTTGCCGGTCGGTGTGGTGACCGGCGTGGTGGGCGCGCCGTACCTGATGTTCCTGCTGGCCCGGTCCAACCGGGTGGGGAGTGGTGGCTGAGAGATGGAGAACCTTGTGGAACACAGCCTCGCCGCCGACGGTCTGGCGGTCGGATACGACCAGCGGGAGATCATCCACGACCTGTCGGTGCGGATCCCGACCGGGAAGATCACCGTCATCGTCGGCGCCAATGCGTGCGGCAAGTCGACGCTGCTGAAGACTCTGGCTCGGTTGCTGAAGCCGTCGCGGGGCACCGTGCTGCTGGACGGTAAGAGTATCCAGTCGATCCCGACCCGTGAGGTCGCGACGAAGCTGGGACTGTTGCCGCAGTCACCGACCGCACCGGAGGGAATCACAGTCGCCGACCTGGTCGGGCGCGGGCGGTACCCGCGGACCCGGTGGATCCGGCAGTGGAGCAAGTCCGACGACGAAGCGGTCGCAGCCGCGATGACATCGACCGACGTACTCGAGATCGCCGACCGTCCGATCGACGAACTGTCCGGTGGTCAGCGGCAGCGGGTCTGGATCGCGATGGCGCTCGCGCAGGAGACCGACATCCTGCTGCTGGACGAGCCGACGACGTTCCTCGATCTGACCCACCAGTTCGAGGTGCTCGATCTGCTGGTCGATCTGAACAAGCAGGAAGACCGGACCATCGTGCTGGTCCTGCACGATCTCAACCAGGCGTGCCGGTTCGGGGATCACCTGATCGCGATGAAGGACGGCGCGATCGTGGCCGAGGGCAATCCCCGCGAGGTGATCACCGAGGAGGTCGTGCAGGACGTGTTCGGGCTCGGGGTGAAGATCGTTCCGGACCCGGTGGCGGGGACTCCGATGGTGGTTCCGATCGGGCGTCACACCACTCGCGCCGACACTCAGCCTGCCTCTCTCGCGATGTCTTCAGCCGCTGGCGCGTCTTCAGCCCGGGGTGCGTCTTCGACTGCCGGGGCCTCGCCGGCTGCGGCCGCGCTGGCGGCGTCTGCTGCTGCCAACGGGGTCTGTCGTCCTACCGACCGCTGATTACAGCGGGACGCGGAGGCCGTCGTACGCGACCTGCCAGGCGGAGAGTTCCGTGGCGAGTGCGGTCAGGCTGTCAGTGGCGCGGCGTGACGCGTACCTGGTAGAGGATCAGACCTGCCAGCAGCGCACCGAGAGTGCCCAGGGCCAGGTCGCCGAGGGTGTCGGTGTAGGCGGACTGGAGTTCGGGAGAGCTACGGATGAAGGCGAAGTACTCGCCGACCTCCCAGACGACTGCCGCGGTCGCGCCGAAGCCCAGGGCCACGAAGGCGGTCAGGCCGCGGGAGAGATCGCGCGGCGCGAACGCGAGCAGGACCCCGGCGGTGAGGAAGCCCCAGAGGATGAAGTGCATGGCGTCGTCCCACCAGTCGACCGTGTCGAACAGGTTGAACCGGTTGCCGATCAGGTCGATCAGCCACGGCAACGTCATCAAGAGGTCTGCCGTCCAGGGGAAACGGTGGTGCAGCTTGCTCTTCGTCCGCCCGTACGCCCACCACCACAATGGCAGGATCATCGCGCCGATCGGGTACACGACCAGCCGCGCGGTGGATGCCTTCCCCTTGATCCCGCTCAGGTCCGGCCAGATCAGTGCCGACAGCAACAAGCCGAACAGCAGCACCTTCGCGGCCAGGGCGGCGTACCGCGCCCAGCTCACTCGCGTGGCGGCAACCGTTGTCGCAGTCATCGTCGTCATGCCTCTCAGCCAAACCGACCGCTGGGCGAGGCGGATGAGTACAACTACGCGAAGGACCCCCGCGATGTCCGCCATTGTGACGGATCGCGGGGGCCCGAACAGCAGTCGGCCTCGCCGGCCGGACCTGCGGTCCCAGCCGGCTGGGCTGAGGAGACGGGCCGGGCTCAGCTCACGCTGATGAGGTCCACGACGAAGATCAGGGTCTCGCCGGGCTTGATCGATGCGCCGGCGCCACGGTCGCCGTACCCGAGCTGCGGCGGGATGACCAGCTTGCGCCGGCCGCCGACCTTCATGCCCTGCACGCCGGTGTCCCAGCCCTGGATGACCTGGCCGACGCCGAGCTGGAAGGCCAGCGGCGCGCCCCGGTTGTACGACGCGTCGAACTCCTCGCCGGTCGAGTGGGCCACGCCCACGTAGTGAACGTTCACCCGCGACCCGGCCTTGGCCTCGTCGCCGTCGCCCACGGTGATGTCGGTGATCTCGAGATCCGCCGGCGGCGGACCGTCCGGAAAGTCGATCTCTGGCTTCTCAGTCATACCCACCAGCTAACCAGACCTCCGCCCGGATCCGCGCGCCCAGGGTCCCTGCGCCAGGAACTTCACGCCCCACGCCGGACGACTAGCGGACCAGCACCTCGCGGAGTTTGGTGGCGAACTCCTCGGGCTTGCGCGGCTGGCCGTACTCGTTGCCGAGGAAGCCGTCGTGGCCGCCGGGGAAGACGACGGGCTCGAGGTTGAGGCGTGAGGCGGCTGCCTGGCCGCCGCGACCGGCCAACTGGTTGCCGGATTCCTCGCCGACGCCGATGACGATGCGGTCCTTGGCCTTGTCCAGGGCGTCGAAGTCGGGTTGGTACGACGTACAGCCGCGGATGTTCTGACCGAGGAGAGCGTCATCGCGGGTGCCGTCGTCCTCGGTGGGGAGGCCGAACATGGCCGGATCGGGTGCCGGCTGCTGGGTGTAGTCGGCTGGGATCTCGCCGTCGTAGCTGACGATCGCGATGAACTTCGCCATCCCGGCGCCCATGCCGTCGCGCTGATAGGTCTGGTAGATGTCCTCGCACGCCGCCAGCGCTGCCTCGCTGTCCGGCACCACGCCGGCCAGCGGCGGCTCGTGGGCGACGAGGGTGTGGAGCAAGTCGGGTCGCTTGGCGGCCAGAGCCAGCGAGTTCACCGCGCCACCGCTGCTGGCGAACATGTCGACCGGGCCGACGTCGAGCGACTCGATCAGCGCGATCAGGTCGGCGGCGTGGTCGTCGGGCGTCAGCTCGCCGGCACCGTCGCTACGGACGCTTCGCTCCACCCCGCGCGGGTCGTAGGTGACGACCGTCCGGTCGGTGAAGTGTGACGCCAGGGTCGGGAAACCGCTCGCGCCCATCGGCGAACCGATCACCAGCAGCACCGGCTGGTCGCGATCGGTGAGATCACCGCGGACGTCGTACGTCAGGGTGGCTCCGGGGACGTCGAGCGTCCGGGTGACAGGGTCCGGCATGACAGCTCCTCTGGTCCGGCCCATCCCCACCGGTTGGGCCTCGTGAGGTGAGCCTAGACCGGGTCCAGGTGACCGGAACAGGTACGCAGAGTGCACCCAACCGGCACTATCAACCCGCAGCGACGCGCTCCCACTGGCAGGTTATGTCGCCGATAGCGCACTTGTTTGGGGCCAGCGATGACATAACCCGCCAGCGGATCATCAGACGCGCGGCTTCCCCGGATCAGCAGACGCCGACCTCCCCAAACCGGTTCGGGGAGATCAGCATCGCGATGCGGGGAGCGGAACAGTCCGGATCGGGGTAGGAAGTCTCCACGAACCCGGTGCACGCCCGGGCGTGGCATCACAACGGCCCCGAGGTGGTCGTCGTCAGCGGCGGTCCAACGTAGTCGGCCGGCGGCCGAGGATCGCGCTACCGATGCCCGCAGCAACCAACTGGTGCCCACGGACTCAGGGCTAGACTCGCGCTCTGTGCTGAAGAGACTCGCTGTCGTGACCGCCGCCGTTGTCCTTGTGGCCGCTGTCGTACACCCGCGGAGTTCCGACGCGAGTACGACGGCTGAGAGCTACGGGCAGTACTCGCTGATGTTCGAGAAGTCGGCCGGACAGTACTGGGCCGGTCAGGCCGCGGCGGGCCAGTGGGCGTGGACGCCGCTGAGCGCCACCGAGTCGGACATCTCCTGGGGAGACCCGAAGACCTGGCCGCCGAAGTCCGCCGAGCACTTCATCCACGACGGCGAATGGGTCCTCCTCGACGGCTACAACGACGGCGCCGGCCGCCCGCTCACCCAGATCCAGCGCGTCACCTCCGAGAAGATCGGCGACGCCGACTGCAACAACCTGCGGCCGATCCCGTCAGCCGGCGGCCGCCAGCACTATGTGAAGTGGACCGTCCCCACCACCGGCTACTGCCTGGACGCGGCCGGAACAATCAAACCGCCGAACGGCTCGACCACGGTCAACTTCCGTCACCTGCAGAAGTGGCTCCCGCCGCACCCCTGCTCCAACCCGTACTTCACCGGCCAGACCTGCATCACCCAATTCGAGCAGTGGTGGGACGACAACGAGCACACCTACTCCCTCCAGCTCTCCCGCACCCTGGAGATCGCCCGCGGCAAAGGCATGGCCTTCACCAACCGCACCACCGTCCCCGTCCCCTGGAACGCCGACGCCCGCTACTACTGGCACTACTGACCCGAGTCACGGCCAGCCGGCGGGTGGGCGGGGCGCGGGGTGCGTGAGGATGCGGCCGGTGCGGTTGGAGAGTAGGCGGTCGAGGTTGGCCTCGAAGGACTCCTGCATCTGCCAGTCTGCGGACAGCATGTACAGGGTTCGGCCGTCCACGCCGCCGAGGGTGCAGGCGAAGCCGGCGTGCTCGAGTGGGACGGTCTCGAGGATCTCGCCGCCCTCGGCGATGCGCAGGCAGGCGGGCCCGTTGTCTGCCCAGCCGGGGGTCCAGATCGCACCGTCGGCGTCCATGACCATGCCGTCGCCGGTGTGAGATGCCCACACTCGCCGGTTCGCCAGCGAGCCGTCGGGTGAGACGTCGTACGCCGTGAGCGTCTCGGCGAAGGACTCGGCGATGACGAGGGTCGAGTTGTCCGGCGTGATCACCATGCCGTTGGGGAAGGCGAGCTCGTCGGCCACGTGTCGTACGGCGCCGTCGGGGGTGACCAGCAGGATGAAGCCGGGGCGCTTGCCCTCACCCGGGTGGAAGTCGCAACCACCGTTCACGTAGATGTTGCCGCGACCGTCGACGACGATCTCGTTCAATCCGCCGTACGACGAGAGGTCGGCATGGACGACCAGGTCACCGGACGGTTCCTGCCGCAGCAGCAGTCCTTCCGGACCTGAGGTCACCAGCAGCCGCCCATCCGGCAGCCAGTCGATCGAGAACGGCAGCGTGGTCGGGACGCGGGCCATCACCTCGCTCTTACCTGACGCATCAACGGCCAGCACCTCCTGAGCACCCCAGTTGGAGCACCAGAACCGCCCGTCATGCCACCGCGCCGACTCCCCGATCACCAGCCCACTCATCAGTACCTCGGACATCACCACTCCTTCCGTTTACCCCTATACGAACGGAAGGAGTGGTGATCGACACCGCGTACTGACCTACTTCTTGACTGTCTTGTTGTATTGCTCGATCTGGGGCTTGATGGAGTCGGCGGCGGCCTTCATGGCCTGGGCCGGGTCGGTGCCCAGGACTGCCTTTTCGAGGCCGTCTTCGGAGGCCTTGCGGGCTTGGGGCATGATGCCCAGGATGCAGCCGGACGACGCGTTGGTCGGCTTGGTGTTGTGGAGTTGGGTGATCGCGGTGGTGAACTGCGGGTACTGCGCCACCCACGCCTTGTCCTCCGGGAGGTCCAGGGCCTTGGAGTTGATCGGGAAGTAGCCGGTGCCGGTGTGCCACGCGGCCTGCTGCTCCGGCGAGGAAGCGAACTTCACGAACTCCCAGGAGGCGCGCTTCTCGGCGTCCGAGTGACCCGGGCCGTCGATCCACAGCGACGCGCCGCCGATGATCGGGCCGCCGCTGTCGGAGGCGGTCAGGTGCGGGAACGGCGCGGTGAGCACAGTGAACTTGCCCTTCGCCGCGTCCAGGTAGCCGCGCAGCGATCCGGTCGACTCCAGGTGCATCGCCGACGTACCGGACTTGAACACCGCCTGCGCGTCGTCGGTCTTCTTACCAGTGTTCGGCATCAGGCCCTGCTTGACCATCTGCTGGTACCAGGTGGCGACCTTGACGCCCTGCTCGTCGGCGAAGTTCACCTGGGTGGCCAGGTCCTTGCGGCCGTTGTCGTTGTCGCAGTACGCCGACCCGGACTGGGCGATCAACTGCTCGATGAACCAGCCGTAGATCGCGGCGTTGAAGCCGTACTGGACGGTCTTGCCGCCCTGCTTGATCGTCAGCTTCTTCGCGTCCGCCATGATCTCGTCGAGGTTCGTCGGCGGCTTGTTCGGGTCGAGGCCGGCCTTCACGAAGGCCTCTTTGTTGATGTACAGCAGCGGCATCGACGTGTTGAACGGCATCGAGTTCAACTTGCCGTCGATCGAGTAGTAGTTGGCGATGTTCGGCTCGATCGTGTCGAGGGAGTAGTCGTCCTTGTCGGCGAAGCTCTGCACCGGCACGGTCTGCTTGGAGTCGATCATGAACCGCGAGCCGATGTCGTAGATCTGTACGACGGAAGGCGTGTTGCCCTGCTGCACCGACGTCTTGTACTTCGTGATCGTCTCGTCGTAGTCACCCTGGTAGACCGCGGTGACCTCGATCTTGCCGGTGTGGGCGGCGTTGAACGCCTTCACCATCTTGTCGACGGCCTCGCCGTTGGCGCCCTTCATGCCGTGCCAGAAGGTGATCTTGGTGACGCCGGACGCCTTGTCCAGCGCGTCCGCGCCGGGCACGTCCTGGCCCCCGCTGCCGGAGCCGCCGGAGTCGTTGTTGCTGCTGCCGCAGCCGGCCGCCACCAGGGCGAGCACGGCCAGCAGTGAAGCGCCGATCGCCGTACGTCGTTGTCGGACTGATCGCATCACAGTCACCTCTCTCGAAGGATCATCGGATGGCGCCCGCGGTCAGTCCGCGGACGATGAATCGCTGGCCGAAGATCACGATGGCCAGGGTGGGCACGATGGACAGGGTGACGCCGGCCAGGATCAGGCCGGGGTCGGCCGCCTCGACGTCGTTGAGCTGGCTGATGCCGATCTGCAAGGTACGGCGGGATGCCGAGTCGCCGATCAGCAACGGCCAGAAGAACTGGTTCCACGCGGACAGGAACACGTACAGCCCGACCGCGGTCAGGGCCGGCTTGTTCAGCGGCAGCAGGATCCGGCGCAGGAACCGCCAGTGCCCGCAGCCGTCGATGGTGGCCGCGTCCCGCAGTTCGGTGGGGAACTGCAGGAACGACTGCCGCAGCAGGAACACCCCGAACGCGTTCGCCAGGAACGGCAGCACCAGCGCGATCATGGTCCCCGCGTACGTCGCGGTGAGCCGTTGACCACCGAGCTCCCAGCCCGTGATGGTCAGGTAGTTCGGCAGCACGATCGATTCCCACGGCACCATCAGCGTGGCCAGGAACAGCCCGAACAGCACCGAGCGTCCCCACATCTTCATGAAGGCGAACGCGTACGCCGCCAGCACACTGGTGATCAGCTGCGACACGGTGATGATCGAGGTCTGCAGGATCGAGTTCAGGTACTGCTGCCCGAGCGGGGTCCCGGACGACGACGCGCCTTTGTAGTTGCCGGTGAAGATCCCGTGCGGGAACAGATCCGGCGGGTACGACGAGATCTGCCCGGGCGACATGATCGAGCCCGCGATCACGTAGTACACCGGGAAGATGACCGCGAGGGCCGCGAGGATCAGGACGGCGTACGTGATCAGCCGTCCGGCGGTGAGTCGCCTCACTTGTAGTGCACCCGCCTCTCCAGTACGCCGAACTGGACCGCCGTGCAGACGAGCAGGATCACCAGCAGCACGATCGCCTGCGCGGAGGCGGCGCCGAAGTCGCTCGCGTTGTTGGCGAAGGCGGTGTGGTAGATCGAGTAGACGAGCGTCTTGGTCGACTGCTCCGGGCCGCCTTCCGGCGTCAGGATCTTGATCTGGCCGAAGCCCTGCAGCGACTGGATCGTCGAGATCACGACCAGGAAGAACAGTTGCGGACCGAGCAGCGGGATGGTGATGTGCCACGACGCCCGCCAGCCGCCGGCGCCGTCCAGCGTCGCGGCCTCGTTGATCTCGGCCGGGATCGCGCCGATGCCCGCGGACAGGACCAGCACGTTGTAACCGATGCTCATCCAGACCGTGGTGATCGAGACGCTGATCAGCGCCCAGGACGGATCGGTGAGCCAGCCGATCCGGTCCACACCGAACCGGCCGAGCAGGCCGTTCGCGAGTCCGATCGCCGGGTTGTAGATGGTGGCGAAGATGACGGACGCGCTCGCGACCGAGAACGCGAACGGCAGCGCGAACGCGGTCCGGAAGATCCGGATCCCCTTGATGTGCTGCTCGAGCAGCAGCACGACGGCCAGGCCGCCGAGGACGCCGGGGATCACGGTGAGCAGCACGAATGCGAAGGTCACCCAGAGGATGTGCCGGAACTCAGCGGAGCCGAGCATGTCGCGGTAGTGCTGCAGTCCGACGAACGCATCCGGCCGGCCGAACAGGTCCGAGCCGTGCAGCGACAGCGAGACCGACTTGCCGAGCGGCCAGACGATGAAGAGTGCGAACACCACCAGGCAGGGCACGAGCATCAGCCAGGACAGCAGGGACGCAGGTGTGGGGCGGTGGCGTGCCGTGGCCGACACCGTGGTGGTGGTCGGGCGGCTTCTTGCGGCCGATACCGTACGTGTAGTCAATCGCTTACCTCCAGTCAGGCGCAGTCTTACCACCGCCCGGGGGCAGTCCGGACCGGCATGCCCTAGGCTGAGGGCCCGTGAAGGTCTTGGTGGTCGGCTCGGGTGGCCGCGAACATGCACTGGTCTGGGCGCTGGCCCAGGACCCTGAGGTCGACGAGGTCGTCGCGGCCCCGGGTAACCCTGGCATCGCCGTGTTGCGTCCGGCGTACGACGGGCAAACGATTGTTTGCCGTTCGGTGGACATCTCCGACCACGATGCGGTCGTCGCGCTCGCGAAGGACATGGGCGCCGACCTGGTCGTGGTCGGACCGGAGGCGCCGCTGGTCGCCGGGCTGGCCGATCCGCTCCGCGACGCGGGCATCGCGGTCTTCGGGCCGTCCAAGGACGCCGCCCGGATCGAGGGGTCGAAGGCGTTCGCCAAGGACGTGATGGCCACGGCGAGCGTGCCGACCGGCCGGGCCTACGTCTGTACGACGCCCGAGCAGGCCGCGACCGCGATCGACGCGTTCGGGCCGCCGTACGTCGTGAAGGACGACGGGCTGGCCGCGGGCAAGGGTGTCGTGGTGACGTCCGACCGCGACGAGGCGCTCGCGCACGCGGCGGGTTGCGAGCAGGTGCTGATCGAGGAGTACCTCGACGGCCCGGAGGTGTCGCTGTTCGCGATCACCGACGGTACGACGGTGCTGCCGCTGCAGCCGGCGCAGGACTTCAAGCGCCTCGGCGACAACGACGAGGGCCCGAACACCGGCGGCATGGGCGCCTACACACCGTTGCCCTGGGCACCGGAACGGCTGGTCGAGGAGATCACCGAGAACGTGCTCCAGCCAACGATCGACGAACTGCGCCATCGCGGTACGCCGTTCACCGGACTGCTGTACGCCGGTCTGGCGCTGACGTCGCGCGGTGTCCGGGTGATCGAGTTCAACTGCCGCTTCGGCGACCCGGAGACGCAGGCGCTGCTGCCGTTGCTGAAGACCCCGCTGGGTGGAGTCCTGTACGCCGCCGCCACCGGGAAGCTGGCCGATCAGGAGCCCCTGGCCTGGCAGAACGGTTCCGCCGTGGCGGTCGTGGTCGCCGCGAAGAAGTACCCGGCCGGCCCGCGCAGCGGCGACGTGATCAGCGGCGTCGACCAGGCCGAGGCCGACGGCGTCCACGTCTTCCACGCGGGTACGGCGCTCGACGGTGACGACCTGGTCACCTCGGGTGGCCGCGTGCTCGCGGTCAGTGCGGCCGGCGAGGACCTCGACGAGGCCCGCCGGCGTGCGTACGCCGCCGTCGGGCAGATCCGGATCAAGGGCTCCCAGCACCGCACCGACATCGCTCTCAAAGCCGCTCGAGGCGAGATCACCGTCTGATCCGACGTTCCGCGCGTACGACGCGAGCGGCGCGCTCATCTATACCGGTCCGAAGACCAGGGGTGAGCGCCAGGCCAGGGACGCTCGTTGCGTTGTGGACGCCACCGGCGAGAAGTTCCTGAAGCCGTACCCGCCGGGCTTCAAGATCACCGACCGCGAGCTGAACCTCTCCACCGAGCACCCCGCGGCCGGCATGCCGGACCCCAAGACCTGTCTCCGCGCCAGCACCTGGAACTGGCTCCCCTGACGCCTGCGAGGATGGCGGGGTGTTGCGCAGCTGGAAGGTCGCCCTGTTCGCCCTGCTGATCGGAGTCGCGCTCGCAGCGTGGTCTGCGTCCCGTGGGTCCGGTGGGTCCGCCGTCGTACAGCTGGCGACCTTCGTCGTTCTCGCGTTCCTGTTCTCGCCGCTGGTGTTCCCGCGATCCGTGAGCACCGCCGAGGCGGCCGCTCGAGGCAAACTCGTCGTCTACTGGCGACCCGGGTGCCAGTACTGCCTGCGGCTGCGGCTGGCCCTGATCGGTGTGGCCGGTCGAGCCTCGTGGGTCAACATCTGGGCGGATCCCGAGGCCGCTGCCGCGGTGCGGGCGGTGGCGAACGGTAACGAGACCGTGCCGACCGTGGTGGTGGACGGCGTCAGCCGGGTGAATCCCGGGCCGCGGTGGGTGCGGGATCGCCTGCGTACCGGACCGGTGGGCGAGTAGCGGACAATGGACGGGTGTCGAAGCCCAGCAAGCCCCGGATCCCCAATGTTCTCGCGTCGCGCTACGCCAGTGTGTCGATGGCCCAGCTGTGGTCGCCGGAGTACAAGATCGTGCTCGAGCGGCGGCTGTGGCTGGCGGTGCTGAAGGCTCAGAAGGAGCTCGGGGTCGCGGTGCCGGACGGCGTGATCGAGGACTACGAGCGAGTGGTGGAGCAGGTCGACCTGGAGTCGATCGCGGCGCGCGAGCGGGTCACCCGGCACGACGTCAAGGCGCGGATCGAGGAGTTCAGTGCCCTCGCCGGGCACGAGCACATCCACAAGGGCATGACGAGCCGGGACCTGACCGAGAACGTCGAGCAGCTGCAGATCCGGGCCGGTCTCGAACTCGTCCGGGACCGCGCGGTGGCGACCGCCGTACGGCTGGGTCAGAAGGCGGCCGACCACGCGGCGCTGGTGCTGACTGGTCGCTCTCACAACGTGGCTGCTCAGGCGACCACGCTCGGCAAGCGGTTCGCATCGGCCGCGGACGAGCTGCTGGTCGCGATCGCCCGGATCGAGGAGCTGATCGAGCGGTACCCGCTCCGCGGCATCAAGGGCCCGGTCGGTACGTCGCAGGACATGCTGGACCTGTTCGGCGGCGACCCGGCGAAGCTGGACAAGCTGGAGAGCGACATCGCCCAGCACCTCGGGTTCAGCCGGACGCTGACCAGCGTCGGCCAGATCTACCCGCGGTCCCTCGACTACGAGGTCGTCTCGGCGCTGGTGCAGCTTGCCGCCGCGCCGTCGAGCCTGGCGACCACGATCCGGCTGATGGCTGGGAACGAGCTGGTCACCGAGGGCTTCAAGGAGGGCCAGGTCGGTTCGTCGGCGATGCCGCACAAGATGAACACCCGGTCCTGTGAGCGGGTGAACGGTCTGGCGGTGATCCTGCGCGGGTACGCCTCGATGGCCGGTGAGCTGGCCGGCAACCAGTGGAACGAGGGCGACGTCTTCTGCTCGGTGGTACGCCGGGTCGCCCTGCCGGACGCGTTCTTCGCGTTGGACGGGTTGTTCGAGACGTTCCTGACCGTGCTGGACGAGTTCGGGGTGTACCCGGCCGTGGTCAGCCGGGAGCTGGAGCGGTACCTGCCGTTCCTGACCACGACCAAGGTGCTGATGGCCGCGGTGAAGAACGGCGTCGGCCGGGAGACCGCGCACGAGGTGATCAAGGAGCACGCGGTCGCCACCGCGCTCGACCTGCGCAAGGGCCTGGCGGAGAACGACCTGTTCCGCCGGCTCGGCCAGGATGGCCGCCTCGGCCTGACCGAGGACCAGATCGTCGGCATCGTCGGCGAGCCGCTGTCCTTCACCGGCGCCGCCGTCGCGCAGGTCAACGCCGTGGTCGCACAGATCGACGACCTCGCCAAGCGCTACCCGGACGCCGCCACCTACACGCCAGGTGACATCCTCTAGCTCGTGTTCGAACCGCTGACCTGGGTGCTGGTGGGCCTCTCGCTGGCCGCGATGGTGTACGCCATCGTGCTGGCCGCGCTGAACAAGCGGATCAACTGGACGCTGCTGGCTGCCCTCGGCGTGATCGAGGTCGGCCTGCTGGCCCAGCTGGTCATCGGCATCGTCCAGCTGGCCGGGACGTCCCGCGATGTCTCCGGCCCGTTCTTCATCGGCTATCTGATCGGCTCGCTGGTCATCCTGCCGATCGGTGCGCTGTGGGCGCTGGCGGAGAGCAGTCGCTGGGGCGCCGGCGCACTGGCCGTCGCCTGCCTGGTGATCCCGGTGGTCGAGTTGCGCCTGTACGAGATCTGGACCGCCTGACATGACCGACCCTGTCGAGACCCAGCATGATCCCGAGGCGACCAGGCACGGGCCTGGCCGGATCCTCATTCTGGTGTACGGCGTCTTCGCGCTGTCGGCCACCGCCCGGGCAGGCGTACAGATCGCGACCCAGTTCTCCGAGGCGCCGATCGCCTACCTCTTGTCGGCCGTTGCCGCGATCATCTACTGCGCCGCGACCTTCGCCCTGGCCAAGGCAACGAAGGTCTCGCGCCGGGTTGCGACCGCTGCGATCGCGATCGAGCTGATCGGCGTTCTCGCCATCGGCGCCTTCAGCTACGCCGCCCCCGACGACTTCCCGGACTCGACCGTGTGGTCGCACTTCGGTCAGGGCTACGGGTTCGTCCCGGTGGTGCTGCCGGTCCTCGGTCTGCTCTGGTTACGGCGTACTCGCTGACGATCTCCCAGCGAACTGCCAGCCGCGCGCAGGGGTTGGCCAAGGTTGACCGGACAGCATCGATGACATGCAGATATCCGGTCATCCTCGGGTCGAGATCGTCGTACCCGCCAAGAATGAGGAAAACGACCTCGGCCCGAACATCAGGCGACTGCGTGAGTTCCTCGACACCGCCTTCCCGTTTCCGGCCGAGGTCTGCATCGCGGACAGCGGAAGCACCGACGCCACCTATGAGGTCGGCACGCTGCTGGCCGCCGAACTGCCCGGAGTCCGGATCGTCCGGCTCGAGCAGCCCGGTCGCGGCCGGGCGCTGAAGCAGGCCTGGTCCGAGAGCACCGCCGAGGTGCTCGCCTACATGGATGTCGACCTGTCGACGAACCTGAACGCCCTGCTGCCGTTGGTCGCACCACTGTTCGCCGGGCACAGTGACATCGCCATCGGCACCCGGTTGTCGAACGGCTCCCGGGTGGTACGGCGGCCGATGCGGGAGTTCATCTCGCGCTCGTACAATCTGTTGCTGCGGGCAACCTTAAGTGTGCACTTCTCCGACGCCCAGTGCGGGTTCAAGGCGGTCCGCGCCGACGTCGCGCGCGAGCTCCTGCCGCTGATCCAGGACACCAGCTGGTTCTTCGACACCGAGCTGCTCGTCCTGGCCGAGAAGGCCGGCCTGCGGATCCACGAAGTGCCCGTCGACTGGATCGACGACCTCGACTCGCGGGTCGCGATCGCCAAGACCGTCGGCGAGGACCTGCGCGGGATCGCCCGGCTGACACGTGACCTCGGTCGCGGTCGGACCGATCTCAGTCCGGTCCGCTGGGCGTACGGCCGCCCGCGGATCCTCGATCCCCGGACGGCGCTGGCCGCTCGGGTACTGCGTTTCTGCGCGATCGGTGTGCTGAGCACAGCGGCGTACGCGCTGCTCTATCTCGTACTTCGGCAGGGCATGCCGGCCCAGGTGGCGAACCTGCTGGCGCTGCTGATCACGGCCGTCGGCAACACCGCGCTGAACCGGCGGATCACCTTCGGGGTCACCGGCGTGGAGAACCGTTGGCGACATCAGTTGCGCGGACTCGTCACGTTCGGGATCGGCTGGAGCCTGACCGCGTCGTCCCTCTGGCTGCTGCACACCGCGGTGGCTTCGCCCCATCAGGCGGTGGAGGTCGCCGTCCTGACCATCGCGAACCTGGCCGCGACCGTGGTCCGGTTCAGCCTCTTCCAGGCCTGGGTCTTCAACGACGACGCACCCACCCTGCCCACCTTCGAACCCCCCGCGGTTCTCGACCAGACCCGGAGCAACTGACATGGCCACCATTACTGATCCCGTCGAGGCGTCCCCACGCCGCGCCGGACCACGATCGGTCGCCACCCAGTACACGATCGGCCGGGACAAGATCCTGTACGGCGGCCTGCTGGCGCTGACCGCGATCGCGTACCTGTGGGGACTGTCCAAGAACGGCTACGCCAACGAGTACTACGCGGCCGCGGTCCAGGCCGGGTCGACCAGCTGGAAGGCCTGGTTCTTCGGGGCGCTCGACGCGTCGAGCTTCATCACCGTCGACAAGACTCCGGCGGCCCTGTGGGTAATGGGGTTGTCCGGGCGGATCTTCGGCTTCAGCACCTGGAGCATGCTGGTTCCGCAGGCGCTGATGGGCGTCGCGAGCGTCGGCTTCGTGTACGTGTCGGTGCGGCGATGGTTCTCCGCGAACGCCGGTCTGCTGGCCGGTGCGATCCTCGCGATGACGCCGGTCGCCGTACTGATGTTCCGCTTCAACAACCCGGATGCGCTGCTGATCCTGCTGCTGTGCGCGGGTGCGTGGGCGGTGACGCGGGCGATCGACTCCGAGAAGCACGCGGCGCGGTGGATGATGCTGGCCGGGGCATTGGTCGGCTTCGGGTTCCTGACCAAGATGCTGCAGGCGTTCCTGGTCCTGCCGGCGTTCGGATTGGCGTATCTGGTCGCTGGCAGGCCCGCGCTCGGGAAGCGGGTCGTCCACAGCGTGCTCGCGCTGGTCTCGCTGATCGTGAGCGCAGGGTGGTGGATCGCGATCGTGGAACTGCTGCCGGCGTCGGCTCGGCCGTACATCGGTGGCTCCTCGACGAACAGCATTCTCGAGCTGACGCTCGGCTACAACGGCCTCGGGCGGTTGAGCGGGAACGAGACGGGCTCTGTCGGCGGAGGTGTCGGCAATCCGGGCTGGGGTGGTGCTACCGGACTGCAGCGGTTGTTCGGTGGTGAGTTCGGTTCGCAGATCGCTTGGTTGCTGCCGGCTGCTCTGCTCGCGACGATCGTGCTGGTGGTGGCTGCGGGCAAGGGTCCGCGGACGGATCGGACGCGGGCGTTCGCTCTGATCTGGGGTGGCTGGCTGGTGGTCACTGGGCTGACGTTCAGCTACATGCAGGGGATCATCCACAGCTACTACATGATCGCGCTGGCGCCGGCGATCGGTGCGCTGATCGGTGCGGCGGTGGTCGTGCTCTGGCGGCGGCGGTCGGAGTGGTTGCCGCGGGCAACACTGGTCGGTGGGATCGTGCTGACCGCTGGGTGGAGCTTTGCGCTGCTGAACCAGAACTCGTCCTGGCATCCGTGGCTGCGGTGGGTGGTGCTGCTGACCGGCGTACTCGGAGCTGGTGCGGTGTTGTTGCTGCCGGAGTTGGGGTTGCACAAGACGGCGGCTCGGCGGGCCGGGATGTTCGCGGCCGTGCTGCTGGCGGTGAGCGCGCTGGCCGGGCCCACGGCGTACTCGGTCGAGACGATCAGCACGGCACACGCCGGTGCCCTCCCGTCCGCCGGGCCGTCGGGCTCCGGTGGGATGGGCGGTGGGCCTGGTGGCTTCGGCGGCGGACGTCAGATGGGTACGCCGCCCGGCCAGGCCGGCAACGGTACGACGGGCAACGGGCCTGCCGGGGCCGTGCGAGGTGGTGCCGGTGGATTCCTCGGTGGCGGTGGGACCAGTGGAGTTTCGAGTGAGCTGGTGACGCTGTTGCAGCAGGGGGCCAAGGGCTACACGTGGGCCGCTGCCGCGGTGACGGCCAATGGAGCCGCACCACTGCAGATCGCGTCGGGCGAGCCGATCATGGCGATCGGTGGGTTCAACGGAACCGACCCGGCGCCCTCCCTCGCGGAGTTCCAGGATCTGGTTGCTCAAGGCAAGGTCCACTACTTCGTCGGCAGCGGTGGTGGGGGCTTTGGCGGCGGTCGTGGCGGCACCACCAACGAGATCGCCACCTGGGTCGCCGAGAACTACGAGGCCCAGACCGTCGGCAACACCACCATCTACGACCTCACAACCTGAACAGGAGCACGCGATGACACAGCACCCCACCTACCCGGCGGGCGCCGACCCCGAGAACCAGTGGCAAGCAGCCCGAGCCGCCAGCAACCCACCCGCCCCGCCACCAGCACACCCCTCCGCGCCACCGGCACACCTCGGCACGCCGCAGGCGGCGGGTGTGGGGGAGGGGAAGAGCGGGGGGCGGCCGGGCAACCTGATGTTGGCGGGGGCTGGGTCTTTGCTTGCGGTGCTCGCGTTTCTTGGTGGGATGGCGGTTGGGCATTCGTGGGACGGCACGCCCACGCAGCAGAACCAGTTCGGGCCCGGCGGTGGCCGCCAGTTCCCGGGCCAGGGCAATGGGCAAGGTGGTGCGGGGCAGGGGACTGTCCCGGGGCAGCAAGGCCAAGGCACTCAGCCCGGGACCGGCACTCAGCCGGGGAGCGGTAGCTCGGGTGGTCAGACGCAGACGAGTTGATGGTTGACGGAGCAGCCCGGCGGGCCTCGAGCGGACACTCGGCCCGTCGGGCACCGCCGTGATTTCGCCCAGTGAGAGAGGCAACCAAATGGGGCGGACTGTCGGCGACGGAAGGTCACGACACGCGCAGACGGTTCGGGTTGGGGGTGGGTGGGGTAGGGATGGGGGCGTGGAATGGTCGAACGTCACCTGGTTCCTGACCGCCCTCGGGGCGGTCGTCGTACTACTGACGCGCGTCCGGCTCGGTGGAACGGTGGTGGACGGCACGGGCCATGGCGCCGGCCGCCACGGGTATTCCGCTGTCCTGCTGCGACTTCACACCACCGTCGGCGTGCTGACGTTGCTCGTGTGGATCGTTGCCCTGGTCACCGGCCGGCAGGAGATCGCGTTCCTGGCCCTGGCCGGATGGTGGCTGCTGGCAATCGTCGGATTGTTGCTGCTGGCCCGTTGGCTGCCGAGCGGCGGCAAACATTCGGAGGACGCGGCAACAGACGCCTGGGGCTCCGGCGCCGGCCTGTCGCTGCTCGGCCACGTCGGGATGGTCATCGGCGTCGGCTACTTCACCTTCATCACGCTGACGGATCGCCTCTGAGCCCGTCCAGCAGTGCGGCGATCGACCGCCGTACGCCGGCCTCGAAGGCCTCCTGTGACAGGGTGGCGCCGGCTCCGGCGACCCGGTCGTACAGCAGGCCGTCCATCATCGCGGCCGCCGGCCAGGCGGCTTCGTCCGGCCGCGGAATGCCCAGCATGTCAAGCAGCTGTGCCAGGCCCACCCGCAATTGCCGTCCGCCCTCGTCGATCGCCGCCCGAAGCTCGGGCTGACGACTCGCCTCCAGTGACAGTTCGTAGCGCGCGACGAGGTCGTCCGGCCGGTCTCGCGCCAGCCCGATCGTCAACCCGATCAGCAGGTCGAGCGGTCCGCGGTCGGCGTCCGGTGGCAGTGTCGCCAGGTCCCGGCTGACCATGCGGTTCACGCAGGCCGTCAGCAGCGCGCTCCGTGTGCGCAGGTAGTACGACGTGGATCCCGGCGGCAGCCCGGCCTCCGCGTCGACCGCGCGGTGGGTGAGCCCGCGCAGGCCACGGGTCGCGACGAGATGGATCGCGGCGTCGGCGATGGCGTCCCGGCGATCCGCACCCAGCGGAACCTGCTTCGTCACGCTGGCAGTCTCCCATTCCGTCTCACACTCTACAGGTGTAGAGTATCGCTCATGAGTACGGCGATCGTGGTGGGAGCGGGAATCGGCGGGGTCACGGCGGCCGTCGCACTGCAACGGTGCGGATGGCAGGTCTCGGTGCTGGAGCGGGCGCCTGAGCTGGGCGAGGTGGGGGCCGGGATCTCCGTCTGGCCGTCGGCGGTCACCGCTCTGGAGGACCTCGGGGTCAAGGGTGTCGAGAAGGCGGCCGTGATCGCCAAGCCGGCCGGGATGCGGAAGCCGAGCGGCCGCTGGGTGCTGGCGGCGGCCGACCTCGGCGTCGAGATCCCGGTGATGATCCACCGAGCCCAGTTGCACGAGCTGATCACGGCCGAGTTCGGCCCGGCCGTCACGGTCCGGACCGGGTACACGGTCACGAAGATCAGCCAGGACGAGACCGGCGTGACGATCAACGACGAGCTACGGGCCGACCTGGTCGTCGCGGCCGACGGGATCCGTAGTGTCATCCGGGGCGCGCTCTACCCGGAGTACGAGGGACCGCGGTACTCCGGGTACACGGCGTACCGGGGGATCGCCGACCTCGAGGTGGACGACGGCGGTGGTGAGACGTGGGGACGCGGGAGGCGGTTCGGTTTCGCGCGGCTGATCGACGGGCGGATCTACTGGTACGCGACCGCGAACCAGCCGGCCGGCGACGGCGGCGATCACGCGGCGGTGAGCGAGGCGTTCGGCGATTGGCATGACCCGATCCCGAAGCTCCTCGCCGGCACAGGGAACGTGCTGCACAGCGACATCTACGACCTGCGGCTGCCGCTGGTCCCGTTCGTCCGGGGTCGCGTGGTCCTGCTCGGCGACGCCGCTCACGCGATGACGCCGGACCTCGGCCGCGGTGCGTGCTCAGCCATCGAGGACGCCGGCGCCCTCGCCCGCCACCTCCGCGAGACGCCCGAGCTCGCTACCGCCTTGAACCAGTACGACGCCGAACGGCGTCCCGCGACGACCAAGCTGGTCAAGCGATCGCGGGCCATCGGCCGAGTCGGCCAACTGGAGAACCCGCTGGTCCGCGCCCTCCGCGACGGCCTCTTCACGATCGGCGGCAAGCTGGCCGGGCTCCGTCGGCGCTGAGCGGATCCCCACCACTCACCAACCTCGCCCGATCCGAGCGGCCGGGGTCCGGCCAGGCGGAGCCCTGACCGAACTTGGGGGGTTGGTGAGTGGCGGAGGTCCGGGTGGAAGAATCCTGGCGTGACCACATCTCCTCAGGCAGCCGAGATCGCCGGTGCGAAGCACATCCACTCCGGGAAGGTCCGTGATCTGTACGAGCTGGATTCCGGCGAGCTGCTGATGGTGGCGAGCGACCGGATGAGTGCCTTCGACTGGATCCTGGAGACGCCGATCCCGGACAAGGGCAAGGTGCTCACCGCGATGAGCCTGTGGTGGTTCGAGCAGCTCGACGTACCGAACCACATCCTGTCCACCGACGTACCGGCCGAGGTCGCGGGCCGTGCGGTCGTGTGCGAGAAGCTGGACATGTTCCCGGTCGAGTGCGTCGCCCGCGGCTACCTCAGCGGCACCGGGCTGCTCGACTACAACGCCACCGGCGCGGTCTGCGGTATCCCGCTCCCAGCCGGGCTGGTCGAGGGCTCGCGGCTGGTCGAGCCGATCTTCACCCCGGCGGCCAAGGCCGAGCTCGGCGAGCATGACGAGAACGTTTCGTACGACGCTGTGGTCGCGACCGTCGGCGCGGACGTGGCGGCGGCGCTGCGGGACCTGACGATGGACATCTACACGCGGGCGCATGGGACGGCGGAGGAGCGCGGGATCATCCTGGCCGACACGAAGTTCGAGTTCGGTGCCCGGGCGGACGGCACGATCGTGCTGGCCGACGAGGTGCTGACCCCGGACTCGAGCCGCTTCTGGCCGGCCGACCAGTGGTCGCCGGGTCGGCAGCAACCGTCGTACGACAAGCAGATCGTCCGCGACTGGCTGCAGTTCGAGTCCGGCTGGGACCGCACGTCCGGCGACGCCCCGCCGCCGCTGTCCGACGAGGTGATCGAGCGCACCCGGTCGGCGTACATCGGGGCGTACGAGCAACTGACCGGCCGGAAGTTCACCGCCTGATCCGCACCGCCACTCAGAAGAGGCCGACTCCCAGAGCCAGGGTGATGAAGCGGGCGGCGCGGCCGGCCAGGGTGGAGAGGGCGAAGGTGACGACGCCCATCCGGGAGGCGCCGCCGATGAGCGCGACGCCGTACAGCGGCGGGATGCCGACCGAGGCGCTCAGCAGAGTGACCGGGACGCCCCAGCGGCGGTCGCTCATTGCGTCGAGGAGCCGCTTGCTGACGTCGCGATTCCACTGCACGAACCGCCCCCAGCGGGTGTCGAGGTTCACCGGCTTGGGTTCCTTCGACATCCGGGCGGCGTACCCCGGGCGGTAGCGGACGGCGAGGAACATCGCGACCTTGCCGAGGGTCTGGCCGACCGAGACCCCGATCGCGGCGACCACAGGGTCCAGCGCACCGGAGACTCCGACGCCGAGGACATAGGCCTCCGCGTTCATCACCGGTATGACGGCGGACCCGATCCCGAATCCGACCGCCAGCGCCAGCTGCCACACCCACATGTATCGAAGCGTAGGCGGCGAACCCAGTCCGGGGAGTGGTGCCTGCACCACTTCAGGGAGGAACCCGGGGCCCCTCAACCCCGGATCCCGGCTCTCCCTAGGTGGTGTGCAGGTTGGCGGGGTCGACCGCGTCCCGCACCTGTCCACTCAGTACGCCGCTCGCCAGCGCCGCCAGCAGCCAGGCCAGTACGGCGCTGACGCAGGCCGCGATCACGACGAAGACGACCACGGACGACGTGTCCGCGGTGGGGTCAACTCGGGCCTGGAGCCGGCAGACCAGCCCACCGCCGATCAGCACACCTGTACCGACGGCTACCGCGGCCGGGCCGGTCAACTGGATCCGCACCGACCGCAGAACCTGCGATGCGCCCATCCCGAAGACGTTGAGCGCGGCCAACTGGCTTCGCTGGTCGAGCAGGTCGTCCGCCGCTCCCGCCAGCATCGCCACTCCGGCCGCCAAGGCCGCGAACAGGCTGAGCAGCGCGACGAAACCGAGGCCGGTGTAGATGAAGTCGGCGCTCGCGGTCGACTCACGCTCACTGAGCTGGTGGTCCCGGCCGATCGCCAGCACCGCCCCGACGACGCCACCGCAGACGACCAGCAGGGCGAGCATGCGGCCGACCGATCGCGCGGTGTGGAGCAGCCGGCCGCCGGCCAGCATTCTCACCGGGTCGCCCGACCGCTCCAGCCGCAGCCCGTACGCGGCAACCGCGACGGGCGCGAATCCGGACGCCGCCAAGAGGACCCCAGCGGCCTGGACGAAGATCAGCATCGGGCTGATCGGCATCAGGCTCAGCACGACCAGAACTGTTCCGACGGCGCCGACGGTCAGATACCTGCCTCGCCAGCCTGCACGATCCGGCTCGTTCTTCGGTTCGGTCGAGAGCTGCTGGCGGAGGAGACCTCCGGCGCCGCCGGCAACCAGGGCGAGGACGACAGCGAGGACAGGCCAGGCCACCAGGTCACCCGGAGTGGGCGCCGGAAGCACCCGACCAACCCGCGGCAGAGACTGCAGCACAGCCGCCAACGCCAAATACACCGGCCCTGCAAGCACACCACCGAGCAGACCGCTGAGGCCGGCTTCGGCCGCGCCGATCAGCCGCACTTGGCTGGGCGTCGCGCCAGCCAGTCGCAGCGCTGCCAGTCGCCGGTCGCGTGCCGCCGTGCCGAGTCGGAGGGCCTGGAACGCCAGAGCGCAGGCGGCAGCCGCCAGGAGTACGACGGCTGTCACGACGCCGGGGCGTAGGCCGTCCTCAGTCAGATAGCTGCTGTACGTCGCGCTGTCGAGACTGCCGAGTCGCACGATGCGTTGGCCAGCGAGGAGGAAGACGCCGGCCACGGCGACGGCCGCGACCAGCAGTATCGATCGGCGCCGGTCGGTGGACGACTTCGGCCGGGCCAAGGTGATCAGAGTCGTGAGGGTCATGACAGCCTCACCTCGTGCTGGACGACGCCGTCCCGCAACCGGACCTCTCGATCGGCGTAGGCGGCGACCAGGTTGTCATGCGTGACGATCACCAGCGCAGCGCCGCCGTCGCGGGCGGAGGCGACGAGCAGTTCCATCATCTGCTCGCCGGCGCGACTGTCGAGACTGCCGGTCGGTTCGTCGGCGAACACGACTGCCGGCCCGGTCACCAGCGCCCGCGCTACTGCCGCACGCTGGTTCTGACCGCCGGACAGTTCGCTCGGCAGGGCCTCGCTGTCCGCTGCCACACCGACCCGCTCCAGCCAGTCGAGCGCCGCCCGGCGTGCGGCCGCCGCATCGTGTCCTTCCAGTAGCAGCGGGAGGGCGACGTTGTCCTTGAGCGAGAGGTCGGGCACGAGCTGGCCGAACTGGAGCACGATGCCGGCCTGAGTACGGCGTACTCGTGTCCGCTCGGCTTCGGAGAGCTCGGCGAGGTTGCGGCCGGCCAACTCCACTGTGCCCGCGTGCGGACGGAGGATGCCGGCAGCACAGTGCAGCAGGGTGGACTTGCCACAGCCGCTGGGCCCGGTGACTGCCACGATCTCGCCGGGGTCGACTCGGAGCGAGACGCCGCGTAGGGCGACATCGCGACGGTAGGCGTACTCCACCCGCTGGATGTCCAGGGCGGCGTCGGTCATTGACTGATCTCCTTCTGCTCGGTGATCCGGTCCAGCGCCCGGTCCAGCCAGCGCAGGTCCGCGTCCAGGTGCAGCGCCAGGTAGTCCCGCACCAGCCAGGACGACGAGTCGCCCCCGGCTTCGGCGGACTTGAGCTCGCGGATCCGGTGGAGGTAGATCGCCCGCTGCCGGGCCAGGTAGGCGGACGCGTCCTCGCCGGTCCGGATGGTCGCGACCACTTTGCGGACCATCTCGTCGACGCCGCCGGGGGAGGGCTCGATCGGCTCGGCGAGCCAGCGGGCCAGGTGCTCGCGGCCCTTCGCTGTCAGCGCGTAGACGGTCCGCTCCGGACCGCCTTCGGACGCCCGGTCGACCACCTCGACCAACTCGTCGCGCTCGAGTCGCCCGAGCGTCGTGTACACCTGCCCGAACGCCAGCGGGCGGCTGTCCGGGAACCAGGAGTCGTGGCCGCGTTTCACGTCGTACCCGTGCGCCGGACCGGCGGAGAGTAGTCCCAGAACGAGCTCGGCGGTTGCCATGGCCCAGGACTATACACCGAGTGTATGTACTGAGTGAATAGTCCGCGATGCGGCGTTCTGGCGCACGGTCGGTAGGATTCAGGGCGTCACGCCGGAACGAAACCTGGAGTAGTCAGTGGCTCGCGTTGTCGTCGACGTCATGCTCAAGCCCGAGATCCTCGACCCGCAGGGCAAGGCGGTGCACGGCGCGTTCGGCCGGCTCGGCTTCGACGGCGTGGCCGACGTGCGGCAGGGCAAGCGGTTCGAGATCACCCTGGACGGCGAGGCGACCGAGGAACGGGTCGCCGAGATCCGCAAGGCCGCCGACACGCTGCTGGCCAACCCGGTGATCGAGGACTACACCTTGCACGTCGAGGGCGACGCGCAGTGAAGATCGGGGTCGTCACCTTCCCGGGTTCGCTGGACGACGCGGACGCCCGCCGCGCGGCCGCGGTGGCCGGCGCCGAGCCGGTCGCCCTCTGGCACGGCGACGCCGACCTGCGCGGCGTGGACGCAGTCGTCCTGCCGGGCGGCTTCTCGTACGGCGACTACCTCCGCGCCGGCGCCATCTCCCGCTTCGCCCCGGTGATGGAGACCATCATCAAGAAGGCCGGCGAGGGTCTGCCGGTGCTGGGGATCTGCAACGGCTTCCAGGTGCTGTGTGAGTCGCATCTGCTGCCCGGCGCGCTGATCAAGAACCACCACCGCAAGTTCATCTGCAAGGACCAGCCGCTGCGGATCGAGAACAACCGCACCGCCTGGACCAGCGACTACGACGCCAACCACGAGATCACCATCGTGCTGAAGAACCAGGACGGTTCGTACGTCGCGGACGAGGCCACGCTGGACCGGCTGGAGGGCGAGGGCCTGGTCGTCGCCCGCTACCTGGCCGAGAACCCGAACGGCTCGTACCGCGACATCGCCGGGATCACCAACGAGCGCGGCAACGTGGTCGGCCTGATGCCGCACCCGGAGCACTGCGTCGAGACACTGACCGGCCCGACCACGGACGGCCTGGGCTTCTTCACCTCGGTGCTGAAGGCCGTCGTCTCCAGCTGATGAAGTCGTCAGGAGTGTGGCGCCTGCTGGCCCGCACTCTCTTCCTCACCACGGCGATCCTGATCGCAGCCGCCGGTACGGCGAACGCGCAGCCGGCGAGTCTGATGGCGAAGGTCGTGGTGATCGGCGTACCGGGACTGACCTGGAACGACGTGAAGGCCTCGCCGGAGCTGACCGCGCTGGTGAACCAGTCCCACGTCGGCTCGATCACCGTGAAGACCGCCGGTCCGCACACCTGCCCGGTGGACGGCTGGCTGACGATCAGCGCCGGCACACGGGCCTGGGGGAGCGTCCCGGACGAGCCCTGCGGTGAGCTGCCGGCGGTCACGGACGGCATGGTCGCAGGCTGGCAGACGTACGTCGACCGCCAGGCCGAGCACCACACCGGTGCGCCCATCGGCCGGCTCGGTCAGACCGGCTACCCGATCTGCGGGTTCGGTCCGGGCGCCGCGATTGCCTTGGCGCGGACTGACGGTTCAGTGGCGAACTGGCAGCCAGAGCTCGACCAGGCCCGGTTGGCGAGCCCAGCGTGCGGTGACGCGATCATCGACGCCGGGGCGCTGCCGCTCGGCGAGGGGCGGGCCGAGGCCCGCAACAAGGTTGCGGACCTGGTCGCCGACGCCCGAGCAGCCGGAGGGTGGGTTCTGCTTGTCGGTGTTAGCCAGGAGCTGGCCAACTCGCACCAGGAACCGCTGGTCGCCATGCAGCTCCCACCCGACAACAGACCGCGCTGGCTGACCAGCGACAGCACCCGTCGGCCCGGGCTGATTCAGCTGACCGACATCACCGCGACGATCCTCAAGGAGCGGACCGCCGCGGAGGTGGATCCCGCCGGTGCGGAGAAGGCCGGTCCGCTGGACGGCAACGAGATCCACTTCACCGGCCCCGTGCACACCGACGCGGATGCGGTGATCGAGAACCGGCTGGACACCAACCAGCGGTTCGAGCAGCCGCGGCCGATGCTGATTGCGGTCTCGATGACGATCCTGGCCGCGGAGCTCCTCGCGCTCGCCTGGTTCTGGTTCACCCGCAGCCCGCGGTCCCGGCGTACCTTCGTGTTCACGCTGCTCACCCAGGGCGGGTTCTTCATCGCGGTCTTCCTGTCCACCGCGACGGTGTGGTGGCGCTGGCCGGCGCCCGGATTCTCCTTGTACTGCGTGGTTCTGGGGATCAGCGCGATCCTCGCGGCGGTGTCCCAGCTGGTCCTGAAACGCTACGCGTTCCTGGGGATCACGCTGGCGGCGTACCTGATCCTGCTGGTGGACGGCGTACTGGGGACGCCGCTGCAGTTCGGCAGCATGTTCACCGACGGGCCTGTGATCGGCGGGCGGTTCTACGGCTTCGGCAACTCGACCTTCGCGACGCTGGCCGTCGCCGCACTCGTCACCGCCGGCTGGGCCGCGCAGAAGCTGATCGACAAGAGCAGAGTGCAGGCCGCACTCGCTGTCCTCGTCATCGGTGGCGCTGCGATCGTGGTGGACGGCAGACCGGGCTGGGGGACCGACTTCGGCGGCATCATCGCTCTCACGCCGGCTGTGCTGCTGATGGCCTGGCTGACGTGGCGCGGCAGCATCTCGCTGCGTGCGCTGATCGGTGTGGGTGTTGCCGGCGTACTGGCGGTGTCGGCTGTCGCGTTCCTCGACTACCTGCGGCCCCCGGACCAGCGGAGTCACTTCGGTACGTTCGTGGCCCGGCTGCTGGACGGCGACGTGAGCGACGTACTGATCCGCAAGCTGGACATGGCGGTGCAGTTCTTCACCGGGCCGGCCGGCTGGGCCATGCTCGTCGGTGTGGTGCTGGCCATGCTCGCCACCGTGTTGCCGGACCGGGTGCCGTTCCCGGCGTACCGGACCTTCTACTCGAGTCTGCCGATGATCCGGCCGACTCTGCTCGCTCTGTCGGCCTGCGGTCTGGTCGGCATGCTGCTGAACGACGCCGGAGTCGCACTGCCCGCGATCATGACCGGGTTCAGCCTTCCACTGCTGGTGGCCCACCTGTTGGCTTCCGAGCAGCCCGCTACCGTTTCACCTGAGTCCCACCTAGTGCAGGAGTCCTGAAGTGTCTACCGACACCGTTAGCAACGCCACCAGTACCCCGGACGTCGAGCAGCCCTGGGCCGAGCTCGGTCTGAAGCCGGACGAGTACCAGCGGATCCGCGACATCCTGGACCGGCGGCCGACCAGTTGCGAGCTGGCCATGTACTCGGTGATGTGGAGCGAGCACTGCTCGTACAAGTCGTCCAAGGTGCACCTGCGCAAGTTCGGCGACATCCCGCAGGAGACCCCGGCCGGGAAGATGCTGGCCGGGATCGGCGAGAACGCCGGCGTGATCGACATCGGCGAGGGGTACGCCGTCACGTTCAAGGTCGAGTCGCACAACCACCCGTCGTACGTCGAGCCGTACCAGGGCGCGGCGACCGGGGTCGGCGGCATCGTCCGCGACATCCTGGCGATGGGCGCCCGGCCGGTCGCGGTGATGGACCCCCTGCGGTTCGGCCCGCTGGACGCGCCGGACACCAAGCGCGTGCTGCCCGGCATCGTGTCGGGCGTCGGTGGCTACGGCAACAGCCTCGGACTGCCCAACGTCGGCGGTGAGGTCGTCTTCGACCCGACGTACCTCGGCAACCCGCTGGTCAACGCGCTCTGCGTCGGCGTGATGCGGCACGAGGATCTGCACCTGGCGAACGCGACCGGTCTCGGCAACCAGATCATCCTGTACGGCGCCAAGACCGGTGGCGACGGGATCGGCGGAGTGTCGGTGCTGGCCAGCGAGACGTTCGCCGAGGGCGGTCCGACCAAGCGGCCGGCGGTCCAGGTCGGCGACCCGTTCATGGAGAAGCTGCTGATCGAGTGCACGCTCGAGCTGTTCGCCGCGCGGGTGGTCGAGGGCATCCAGGACCTCGGCGGCGCCGGGCTGTCCTGCGCGACCTCAGAGCTGGCCAGCGCGGGTGACGGCGGTATGTACGTCTCGCTCGACAAGGTGCCGCTGCGGGACGCGTCGCTGGCGCCGGAAGAGATCCTGATGAGCGAGTCGCAGGAACGGATGATGGCGGTCGTCACGCCGGACAACGTCGAGGCGTTCCTGAAGATCTGCGCGAAGTGGGACGTCCAGGCCGACGTCATCGGCGAGGTCACCGGCACCGGCCGGCTCGAGATCGACTGGCACGGCGAGCGGGTGGTCGACGTACCGCCGCGGACCGTCGCACACGAGGGACCTGTCTACGAGCGTCCTTACGCCAGGCCGGCGTGGCAGGACGACCTGCAGGCCGACGGCGCCGAGAAGTTGCCGCGCGCAACCACTCCGGAGGACCTGCGGGACACGCTGCTGAAGCTGGTCGCGTCGCCGAACCTGTGCGACAAGTCCTGGGTCACGGACCAGTACGACCGCTACGTGCTCGGCAACTCGGTGCTCGCGCAGCCCGAGGACAGCGGGATGATCCGGGTCGACGAGACCAGCGGCCTCGGGGTCGCGGTGTCGACCGACTGCAACGGGCGATTCGCCAAGCTCGACCCGTACACCGGTGCGAAGCTCGCACTGGCCGAGTCGTACCGCAACGTCGCCACCACCGGCGCCCGGCCGATCGCGGTGACCGACTGCCTGAACTTCGGCTCGCCCGAGGACCCGGCGGTGATGTGGCAGTTCGCGGAGGCGATCCGCGGCCTGGTCGACGGCTGCATCGAGCTGGGCATCCCGGTCACCGGCGGCAACGTGTCGTTCTACAACCAGACCGGCGAGACCCCGATCCTGCCGACGCCGGTGGTCGGCGTCCTCGGTGTCATCGACGACGTCACCCGCCGTACGCCGATCGGCTTCACGGCCGAGATGGAAGGCCACCAGCTGTACCTGCTCGGTGAGACCGAGGAGGAGCTGTCCGGGTCGGAGTGGGCGCACGTCGTCCACGGCCACCTCGGTGGGCGGCCACCGGCGGTCGACCTGGCCGCGGAGCAGCAGTTGGCCGACATCCTGATCAACGCGTCCCGCGACGGCCTGATCGACGCGGCGCACGACGTCAGCGACGGCGGTGTCGCGCAGACGCTGGTCGAGTCGGCGCTCCGCGGTGGCGTGGGTGCCCGGGTCTGGGCGCCGGACGGGCTCGACCCGTTCCTGTTCCTGTTCGCGGAGTCGGCCGGCCGTGCGGTCGTCGCCGTACCGCGCACCGAAGAGGTCCGGTTCACCGACATGTGCACCGCACGCCGCTTCCCGCACGCGAAGATCGGCGTCATCACCGGCGACTCCCTGGACGTCCAGGACCAGTTCGAGCTCCCGCTCACCGAGCTCCGCACCGCCTGGACCCAGACGCTTCCGGCCGCCCTCAGCTGACCAGCCCCTCGAGGACCCGGCCGCTGCCCGGTCGTCTGGCACACTCGAAAGGACGAGTGAGGTGAGGCGGATGGTGGAGCAGCGGCCGGCTAAGCCGTCTGTGGGCGACCTGATCGGGTTGGCGTCCGCGGCCGGGCAGGAGGCCCGGGTGGCGGCGGCCCGGCGGCGGCTGGCGAACATCCGGCTGACCGACGAGGAGCGCCGGATCTGTACCGACGACCTGGCCGAGGCGTTCGCTGTCGGGCGGCTGGACGAGGACGAGTTGCACCGGCGGGTGGATCGACTGAACGAGGCCGTCACGCACGGCGAACTGCAGCCGATCTTCACCGGGCTACCGGCGCCGTCGCTGTACCAGGTCGAGCCGCGCAAGACCGGCCGGTGGCGCTGGGCGGCGTTCGTCGGTGCGGTCTGGCTGGCCCTGCCGTTCTTCCTGCTCGGACTCGTCTTCCTGGTCTTCGGTCGCGAGGTCGCCGCCGCGATCTTCGGCCTGCCCGCGATCCTCTGGACCCTCGTCGCCTACCGCTGGGCGGCCGGCAAAACCAAACGCTCCCGCCGATCCTGAGACCAACGGGAGCGCTCCAACGGATCTACTTGGCTGGATCCGGACCGACCCACAGGCTGACCTTGCCCGGATGCCTTGTCCCGGACCCGTGCACGTACCAGTCGTCGGGAACGGAGTCCTTGGAGTCGTAGTTCGGGCCCGAACCGACCAGGTAGCCCTCGACCTGTACGCCGCGAGCCTCGATCAGCGGCAGGACCTGCGCGACCGTCTTGTTGTCGATGACCAGACCGGCCAACACCTCGCCCTTGTCGGTCGCCGACGACGACGAGTGCCTGTACATCTCGCCCGGCTTGGCCTTCCGGCCGAACTGTATCTCGGTGCTGCCGTCGTAGTTCTTCGGGATCTCCAGACCATCCTGGCACCCCGGATCGGAGGCGTTCAGCGTGCCGTTGCACTTCTCGCCCGGTAGAAGCCGATGGAGCTGGTCCATCTCCCGCTGACTCCCGCTGCTGAAGCTGACCATCGTGCCGACGAACGGCGGGCTGACCGGGACGGACTTGACCGTGATGTCGAGGCCCATCTTCTTGAACTCGGCGTTGTACCGCTTCGGGTCCGCGTTCGGATCGACCACGCGGACGATCAGCTTGTCGCCGCGCTCCGTGAACGAGAGTGCCTGCGGCTGGTCCTGAGCGGGCTGGTCGATCAGCCTGGCGGCGACCGTACCGGCGACCACGAGGGCGCAGGCGACCGCCACGATGAGCCGGGGTCGCACCGAACGGCGGCGGCCGGCCAGGTTGACGACACGCTGGTGGGGTTCGCTGGTGATGTTGGCGGACAGCTCGGACCAGGCCGCGTCGGTGATCTCATGGTCGGCGCGGGCCAGGCCGCGGACGGCGGCGTCGATGTCAGGCGTCTTCATGTGAGGTCTCTTCCGTGAGGGCGACCAGCTTCCGGTTCGCCAGCGGGGCGGTGAGCAGCTTGGCGAACCGTTTCCGGGCGCGGTGCAGCCTGATCCGTACGGCGTTGCGCGTGATCCCGAGTACGGTCGCGATCTGGGCCGTGTCGAGGTCCTCCCAGGCGACCAGGGACAGCAGTTCCCGATCCTGCTCGGGCAGTGCGCTGAACGCCCGTGCCGCGGGGGTGTCGTCGGGCAACGACCGCTCCGTCCCGTCCGGCTCGGTGAGTTCCTGGCGCAGCTTGGTCGCGAGTGCGTGCCGGCGTCCCTCGCCTCTGCGGTGATTGGCCAGCACCCGCCGCGCCACGCCGTACAGCCATGGCCTTGTCTGGACGCCCGAAGGGATGTCGTCGAGCCGTCGCCACGCGATCAGGAACGTGTCCGCGAGCAGGTCGGCGGCGTCATGGCCGCTGTCGGTCCGGCGGTGCAGGTAGCCGAGGACGGCCTCCCGGTGCGCGCCGAACAGCTCTTCGAACCGGTCCCTGCGTGGATCCGGTGGTGGGTGCACGGCTCCCTCACTCACCGGCCCTGCCCAGGCCTTGATCGGTGTCTGCGTCATACCCGGTAGATGTCCGGCAACGGTCCGACCCATTTCACCGCACGGGTGTTGCGGAACTAGCCTGTGAGGCGTGGAGGCTGTGTTGCGGGTCGCGGTGCGGGCGGACGGGCCGGCGGTGGCCGAGTTGGCGCGCGCCTCGGTGCGGGAGCTGTTCCCGGCGTACTACGACCCCGCCCAGACGGCCAGCGCCGCGGCACACATCACGACGCTGGACACCGCGCTGATCGACGACGGGACCTACTACGTGCACGAGGCCGACGGGGAGATCGTCGCGTGCGGTGGCTGGAGCCGGCGGAACAAGCTGTTCAACGCCAGTACGGCGGGAGCCGACGCGCGACTGCTCGATCCGGCGACCGAGCCGGCCCGGATCCGTGCGATGTTCGTCCGCAGCGACTGGACCCGCCGGGGCCTGGGCCGGGCCATCCTGGACGCCTGCACCGATGCGGCCCGGGCCGAGGGCTTCACGCACCTGGCGCTGATGGCGACGCTGCCCGGCGTACCGCTCTACAAGGCTTTCGGATTCACCGAGGTGGAATCCGCCGAACTTCCCATGCCCGACGGCGTCGTCCTCGGCGCCGTCGCGATGGAACGCCCAATCGACCTGCCCGTGAAGGAGAAGTCTGTATGAGCTCAGGCACCACTGTCGACGCACCCGACGGCACCGAGGTCGTCCTCGGCGAGATCGGTACGCGCGTCCTGCTGAAGAACTCCCGGGTCCGCGTCTGGGAGGTCTCGCTCGCGCCGGGCGAGGCGCAGGGCTGGCACCTGCACCACAACCCGTACGTCGTGCTGTGCCTGTCGACGTCGCCGTGTCACATGGACTGGCTCGATGGCAGCCCGGCCCGGCAGCTCAGCGAGACCGTCGGTGGTTCGGTCTACCGTCCGGTGTCGCCGGTCCACATGCTCACGAACGACGGCGAAACGCCGTACCTGAACCGGCTGATCGAGGTGCTCGACCTGGGTGAGGAGGCCTCGGGCGATCCGTACTTCCTGGTCGCCGGCGTGCCCGCGGAGGCGGGATTCGAGCAGGTGGGCGAGGTCCCGGCGAAGGTGGTCGTCGACGAGGACGACGTCCGCGTGCAGCACGTCACGCCTGATGCGGGGGAGTCCTATACCTGGCACACCGGCGCGTACCCGGCTCTCGTGGTCGACCTCGATCTGGAGCACCCGGACGTCACGTACCTCGAGCCCGGCGAGTCCTACACGCTGCCCACCAAGCCGACGCGGACGTCCGGCTTCAACCTGGTCGAGCTGCGCTACTACAGCAAGCCACGCACCTGAGCGGCGTCCCGAGCGGCCAGCACAGCGGCAGTGTCGATCTGACGAAGATCTGCGCGCCGTAGACGTTCCTTGACCAGCGGAACCTGCGGACCGACCGCACTGAGCTCGTCCACACCAAGAGCAGCGAGGAGTACGGCGGCCTGCGAATCGCTGGCCAGATCACCGCAAACAGCTACCCGGACGCCGGCCCGCCTGACGACGTTGTCGATCAGCTGCAGTACGGCGGGGTCCAGGCCGTCGGCCAGTGGCGCGACCGCGGTGTTGGTGCGGTCGGCGGCGGTTGTGTACTGCGTGAGGTCGTTGGTGCCGATGCTGACGAAGTCCAGGCCGGCCGCGAGGGTGTCGATCCGGAGCGCGGCGGCCGGGATCTCGACCATGATGCCGACCTCCAGCCCGTCGGGCCGCGGACCTCGTTGGTCGAGCTGGTCGAGCGCCCAGGCGACCTCGTCCGCGGTCGTCACCATCGGGAACATCACGTGCACCGGCGTCTCGGCTGCGACCCGGCGTACGGCTTCGAGCTGGTCCCGCAGCAGCTCAGGACGGCGACGGAAGACCCGGAGGCCGCGCTCACCCAGGAACGGGTTCGGCTCCTGGTCCTGCGGGAGGAACGGCAGCGGCTTGTCGCCGCCGATGTCCCAGGTCCGGATGGTGATCGGCTTTCCTTGCAGGGCTTGGGCGATCGCACGGAACTGCTCGGCCTGCTCGTCGATGCTCGGCGCCGTACGCCGGTGGCCGAACACGACTTCGGTCCGCACCAGCCCGGACCCATCCGCACCACGCGCGTCCACAGCGTCCTGCACCGACCCCACGTTCACCAGTACGGCGATCGTCCTGCCGTCCACGGTCGTCGCCGGCTGATCGGCCTCCGCGATCGCGCGATCCCGCTCGGTCTGCCGCTCCGCGATGGTCCGCCGGACCGCGTCCTCGTCCGGCGCGACCTCGAACGAACCTGTCCGCGCGTCGAAAGCGACGGTCGCTCCGTCCGGCACGGCGACATCTCCGATACCAGTGATGAGAGGTATCCCGCGCGATCGAGCCACGATCACCCCATGCCCGGTCGTCCCGGCCGCCCGCACCGCGATCCCGGCGACCTTGGCGGCGTCGAGCGTGGCCGCGGTCGCCGCGTCCAGCTCGGGTACGACGAGGATCCCACCGTCGGCCGCTTCGTCGACGGTCGCTCCCGTCAGAGCTCGCAGTACCCGATCCCGCACCGCTCTGACATCCTGCGCGCGCTCCCGTTGATAGGCGTCATCCAGCCCTTCGAACGTCTTCGCCAGGTTGTCGTAGGTCTGCTTCCAGGCGACCGGTGCCGGCGTACCTGCGGCGATCGCGGCCCGAATCTCGTCGAGCGGCTTGCGGTCCTTCAGCAATGCGAGATGTGCCTCGAAGATCCCGCCGAGCTCGCCACTGCGCTCCCGAAGTTGCCCTAGCTCCTCGGCAACCGTCGCCATCGCGTCCTCGAGCCGCGCCCACTCGTCACCACTGGCGACGTAGCCGCTCACGTCCACCTGCGCCCCGGCAACAACCGCCGGCCCCAGAGCCACATCAAGCCCGGACCCACCGGGGGAGGTCGCTGCCAGTCCGATGCTGTCGGGAGCGGCGGTCGTGGCCGGCTCGTCGCCGAAGTTCTCGGCAGCCAGCTTGCCGATCGCCGCGAGCGCCTCGGCGGCCTGCGGACCGCTCGCCCCGACTCGCAACCGGTGACCCTGCTGGGCGTTCAGGGTTGCGACCATACTCAGACTGCCCGCGTCGATCGGCCCTCGCCCGGTGTCCAGATCGGTCAGCGTCACCACAGCATCGAACGAGTTCACCAAGCCGACCAGCCGAGCCGCGGGCCGGGCGTGCAAGCCGTGCTCGTTGCCGACAACAACTTCCACCGTCTGATCCGACTCGACCACGGCAGCCGTCTCAGCAGCTCCACCCTCACCGAGATGATCCTGCTTCCCGAGCAACCCACGCTCAGCCTCTGTCGCAACCGCGTCCAGCGAGGCTCCGGTGGAGGCTGTCACCACAGCCGCCACCAGCCCTTCGACCAGCGGCGCACTCGACAACCGCACGCGCTCGGCAAGATCCGGATCAACGAACTCCAGTGCCAGCTCCGCACTCAGCACCGCGCTGCCCAGGTCGAGCAGCACGAGTACGCCGTCCGGGCTGTCCGCCGTCGTGATCGCCTCGGAGACCGCCATCGCGTCGGTACCGAACGTCGTCGCGTCCAGCCCGGCCGCGACCGCGATCACCGGACGGTTGTCCGCGGCAACCATCTCCAAGGCGAGCCCGACCGCCGCGGTCGCCAGCGCGTGGCTGTGCGACACGACCACGATCCCGATCATGCGAGGGTGCGGGCAGCCGACTCCAGCAACAGTGTGGTGCTCGTCGCCCCCGGGTCCTGATGACCGGCGCTGCGCTCGCCCAGGTAGCTCGCGCGACCTTTCCGAGCCACCAGCGGGACCGTCGCGTCCCGGCCCTTCGCGGCCGCCTCCGCCGCCGCGGTGAGCGCACCGGCGAGATCCGCCCCGCCCGCGACCGCGGCGTCGTACGCGTCCAGAGCCGGCGCCCAGGCGTCGTACATGGTCTTGTCGCCGAGCTCGGCCTTCCCGCGCTGGAGGATGCCGCCGACGCCCGCCTTGAACGCCTCGCCGATCGTCGCCGGGGTCAGGTCGGCGCCGGCCAGCGCGGTCCCGAAGCGGAGGAAGAACGTGCCGTACAGCGGCCCGCTCGCCCCGCCGACCTTGCTGACCAGCGTCATCCCGGCCTTCTTCATCAGCTCGTCGACCGTCTCGAAGCTGGTTTCGTCCAGCAGCGCGACGATCGCCTGGAAACCACGGTCCATGTTGGCCCCGTGGTCCGCGTCGCCGATCGCCGAGTCCAGCTCGGTCAGGTACGCCGCATTGTCGTGCAAGGAACTCGCGGCATCACGCAGCCAGTTGACGAAGTTGTCGACTCCCATGCTCACGCGCCCCAGCGTAGGCCGGGGGTGTTCACCGGTGCGTCCCAGAGACGTACCAGTTCGTCGTCCACCTTCAGCAGGGTGACCGAGCAGCCGGCCATCTCCAGTGAGGTGATGTAGTTGCCGACCAGCGAGCGGGCGACGGTGATCCCGGCCCGGTCGAGCAGTTGGGCCACCTCGTTGTACATCAGGTACAACTCGATCAGCGGCGTACCACCCATGCCGTTCATGAAGGCGATCACGGAATCGCCTTGCTGGTAGGGAAGATCGGACACTACCGGGTCGACGAGCATGGCGGCGATGTCGCGCGCCGGTGCCAGCGGCAACCGTTGCCGGCCGGGCTCGCCGTGGATGCCGATGCCGACCTCCATCTCGTTGTCGGCCAGGTCGAACGTCGGCTTGCCCGCTGCCGGGACCGTGCACGACGTCAGTGCCATGCCCATGCTGCGACCGTTGTCGTTGACCTTCTTGGCCAGATCCGCGACCTGCTGCAGCGGCTGGCCCTCCTCGGCGGCCGCGCCGACGATCTTCTCCAGCAGCACCGTCACCCCGACGCCACGGCGGCCGGCGGTGTAGAGGCTGTCCTGCACGGCGACGTCGTCGTTGGTGACGACCGAGAGTACTTCGGTGCCCGCGTCGGCCGCGGCCAACTCGGCGGCCATCTCGAAGTTCATCACGTCGCCGGTGTAGTTCTTCACGATGTGCAGTACGCCGGCGCCCGCGTCGACCTCCTTGGTCGCCGCCATCATCTGGTCCGGCACCGGCGAGGTGAACACCTCACCCGCGCAGGCCGCGTCCAGCATTCCGAGCCCGACGAAGCCGCCGTGCATCGGCTCGTGCCCGGATCCACCCCCGGAGATCAGTCCCACCTTCCCCGACCTCGGTGCGTCCTTGCGGTACACGATCCGGTTCTCGTGATCCACCCGCAACCGATCCGGATGCGCTGCTTCCATCCCCCGCAGCGCCTCACTCACAACATCACCAGGTTCGTTGATGAGCTTCTTCATGTCACCCATCTGAGCACACGCCCGCCCGGAACGGGAGTCCCCTGATCAGACGGTCGCCGCGGCCTTCACCTCGGACAGCAACGGAATCGACCGGATCGGTCGGCTCAGCGTGAGCAGAAGAGACGCGACGGTGAGGATCCCGCCCAGAACGCCCACCGCGGCCCGGTGCCCGAAGCTCGCCAGCATCAGGCCGCCCAGGGCAGGAGCCAGCGGCTGGGAGCTGGTGGCGAGGAACATCACGGCACTCTGTGCCCGGCCTTGCAGATGGTCCGGTGTGATCAGCATCTGGTAGCCGAACAGACCTGAGTTGAGCGCCGGGAGCAGGAGCATCGCCAGGGAGAGCAGCACGACCAGTGCGGCAGGTGCAGTGGTGAACGCGGTCGCGGTGAACGTGCACGCGACGATCCACGACCCGACGATCGCGATGGCACCGGTGCTGAACATGGCCAGCAGTTTGGGCGTGATGACGGCGCCGAGCAGTCCGCCGACGCCCATACCGGTCTCCAGCAACCCGATCACCGACGGCCGGACGCCGCGCTGCTGCAGGTCGAGGATGAGGACCAGGATCGTCCCGTTGGCCGCGAAGTTCAGTGCGGTGGCGACCAGTGCGATCGTGCGCAGGGCGGGCTGCCGGAACAGCCAGGTGATACCGGAGCGGATGGAGCGCAGCATCGGCTCGGGCTTGGCATCGCGGGTTTCGGGAGCACCCAGTGGGTGGCGGATCAGCGCCAGCAGAACGGACATCACGAGGTAGGACAGTGCGTCGATCGCTACCGGGACCACACGGCCGACGGTGTAGAGCAGTCCGCCCAGAGGGGCACCGGCCAGCGAAGCGACGTACCCGCGGCCCTGGTTGGCGGCGACCGCGGTGCCGATGTCCTCAGGCGGGACGATCTGCCGGAGGGCGGCGTTCTGGGCCGGCATGAAGAAGGCGGTGCTCACGCCGCTACCCAGGGCTACCGCGAGCAGATGCCAGATGGTCAGCTGGTCCATCCAGCCGGCCACGGCGACCGAGCCATACAGTACGGCGCCTGCTACGCCGCAGCTGATCAGAATCACGCGGCGGCTCGTCCGGTCGACCACTGCTCCGGCCGGCAAGGAGGACATGGTGGCGCCCAGGGCGTACGCCGCACCGACCAGACCGGCCTGCGCCGGCGAGCCGGTGATGGCCATGGCGAGCAGTGTGAAGACGAAAGTGCTCATCGCCGAGCCGAGTGCGCTGATCGTCTGACCGCTCAGCAGCTTGAGGTAGTCGCCGTTGCGCAGTAGCCCCCGACCCGACATAACCGGGAGATTAGGTCCATACCGGGTCAACTATGGACGGCTTGCAGGTTGCTGCAGTCAGTCCTTCGGGCGCAGGAGGGGCCGGACGACTTCGCGGGCGTCGTGGATGCGGGACTTGATCGTGCCGAGCGGGGCGCCGACCTCGGCGGCGATCTCCTCGTACGAGAGGCCGTAGACGTCGCGGAGGACCAGTGGGGTGACCATCTGGGGCCGGTCGCGCTCCAGGGTCTCGAGCGCCTCGAGCAGGTCCAGGCGGGTGCCGGCGATCACGCTGGTGGTGCGGGGGTCCGGCCTTTCCATCGTCTCCGGGCTGTGCGCGGCCTGGGCGGTGCGCTTCAGCTTGCGGTACGTCGACCGGGCCGAGTTCGCCGCGACCGAGTGGACCCAGGTGGAGAAGCTGCTCCGGCCGGAGTAGGAGTTGATCTTGGTCGCGATGTTGAGCAGCGCCTCCTGGGCCGCGTCCTCGGCGTCCGCGGAGTACGGCAGCACGCTGCGGCAGATCCGCAGGACGCGCGGATGGACCAGCCTGAGCAGGTCGTCCATCGCGTTCTTGTCCCCTGCCTGGGCCTGCTCGGCCAGCGCTCCGAGGTCGTCCGTCGGGCTGGTGCTGTCGCTCATCTGCGCCTTTGCTGTCGTTCCACCCCCGGCAGGGGACTCCCAGTGATCCATAATGCCTTGTATGGGGGTCCCGACCAGACTTGGCCGCTACGTCGTGCGCCGACGCCTGGGCTCAGGCGGTTTCGCTACGGTATGGCTCGCTCACGATGAGCAACTGGACGCCGAGGTCGCGATCAAGGTGCTCGCGGACAACTGGGGCCACGACGACTCGGTCCGGCGCCGGTTCCTCGAGGAGGGCCGGTTCCTGCGCCGGGTCGAGTCCGAGCACGTGGTCCAGGTGCACGACGTCGGCGAGCTCGACGACGGCCGCCCGTTCCTCGTCCTCACCTACGCCGATCGCGGCACCCTGGCCGACCGCCTGAAGAAGGCACCGCTGCCGTTGGCCGAGGCGGTCGACGTCGTCGTCCAGGTCGGCCGCGGCCTGCAGGCGCTGCACCGACGCGGCCTGCTCCACCGCGACGTGAAACCCGCGAACGTGCTGTTCCGCAGCACAGACGAAGGCGAGCGGGCTGTCCTGTCCGACCTGGGCCTCGGTAAGTCGCTGGACGAGGTGTCACGGATCACAATGCCCGGCGGCACCCCGTCGTACGTCGCCCCGGAGCAGGCGATGGGTGAGCGGCTGGACCAGCGCGCCGACCAGTACTCCCTCGGCGCCGTCGCGTACGCCGCTCTGACCGGGCGGTCACCGCACCAGCTCGACGGCTTGGGTGCGGCCGGCCGGGTCGCGGCGCCGCCACCGCCCAGCTCGCTCGGGTTCGAGGTGCCGGAGCAGGTCGACGCCGCGATCGTGCGCGCCCTGGACCCGGACCCCGAGAAGCGCTGGCCGGATGTGCAGTCCTTCACCCGTGAGCTCGTCGGGGGCCTGGACGAGACCACCCACGGGTTCGTCCCCGCGTCGTACGGCATCCGCGACACCTCCGTGGTCGACAGCCCGGCGGACGACAGCGAGACGACCGCCCTCAGCGACGCCAACCAGCCCACGATCGTCAAGCCGGCGCCCGAAGAGCCCGAGGAGACGGCGCCCGCGGTCGCATCGGTCGGGCCCGCCACGGAGCCTGCGGCTGCTCCGAAACGAAAGCGGCGCCGAGGTCGATGGGCGCTCGCTGCCGTTCTGGCACTGATCGTGGGCGGTGGGGTCGGCTTCGGAGCACAGCGCTACCTCTCCGCGCGCGAGGTCGTGCCGCTGTCCTACAGCTGGGTCAACCTGGAGATGCCGAAGGGCTGGGCCAAGTCGGTCGCCGACGCGGACTGGCAGCCGCCGGGCACTACCAACTCCTATCCGGCGCTCCGGGTCAGCCAGGACCCGAGCTGGTCGACGAGGTCGCCCGGGGTCTTCATCGGCATGACCGACGCGCAGGTCACGCGCCTGTCGGTCGGCAGCGGCAAGTCGTTCGGCTGCGTCGCCGACGAGGAGATCACGACCTCGACGGTCGACGGTTCCGCGGTGACCGAGCGGTTCTCCACCGGCTGCGGCGAGGGCAGCAGTATGCTCCTGCAGCGAGTCGTGGACACGGGGACCACCGGCTCGATGCTCGTTCAGGTCCTGGTACCGGCCGATGGCCGCGACCAGGCCCTCGAGATCGCCCACTCGGTGTCGTTCACCGGCTGACGAGCGCTTCTGTCCCGCTCGGTCCCGAGGAAGTCCCTGGTGCTGCGTTTCGCGTTCGACCGGCTGCGGCCGTCGCCTGCCCTGATCCAGTCCACCCGCCGCGGTTTCCACCGCCTCCGTACCACCGTCTTCCGAGCCATCTGGCCGATTGACTGACCGGACTTCGGGTACGGCGTACAGCGTGGTCGACGGTTTCACGAAGTTCGACGTACCGGTGTCCGGGGAAGCTCCGGCCGAGACGCTCGATCGGCTGATGCCGTTTCTGCGTGGGGATGTACGGTCAGCCAGGTGATGGCGAGGCCCAGCAGCCAGAGGGTGGTGCCGAGGTAGGCGAGGGTGTGGAGGCCGGTGATCATGCCGGCGGGTCTGCCGACGATTGCGCCGTACAGAATGATGCCGACGGCACCGAATGCCTGCCGACACGTGTTGTTGACGCCGCTGGCGACTCCGGCGCGATCGGCTGGCAGTGAGGCGACGGCCGCGTTGACGACGGCGGCGGTGAGGAAGCCCATGCCGATGCCTAGGCCGAGCTCGACGGGTACTAGTCCGCGGTAGCCGCCGTGGACCATAAGCAGGCAAGCCGATCCGGCTGCTCCAAGTACCAGGCCGATGGTCATGGGCAGGCGCGGTCCGTAGCGGGCGGTGACGCGGCCGGACAGCGGAGCGAGTACGGAGAGCGGCAGGAACAAGGGGATGAGCTCGAGTCCGGCCCGGAACGCGTTGTGGCCAAGATGTTCCTGCAGATACAGCGTCAGTACGAGGACCGTGCCGAGACCGACCAGATTCATCAGGCCGGCGGTGACATTCGCGCCGACGAAGTCCTTGCCGATGTGGAGCGGGCTCCGCGTTCCCGGCCTGGCCGACTGATGGTGAGGGATCAGGCGGAAGGCCAATGGCAGGCCGACGGCGATGATCGGGAGATTGATCAGGAACACAGCCCGCCATCCGAGGCCACTGACCAGTGCACCACCCAGCAATGGACCGGACGGCAACGACAGCGCTCCGGCGCCGGCCCAGATGCCGACCGCACGTGCTCTTGCCGCACGGTCGACGTACAGGTCGGTGATGACGGCCAGCGTGCCGGGGAGGAGCAGCGCGGCGCCGATGCCTTGTACTGCGCGCGCTGCCACGAGCAGCTCGATGTTCGGCGCCACACCACAGCCCAGCGAGGCCAGACCGAACACGGTGAGACCTGCAAGCACCACGCGCCGGTGGCCGATCCGGTCGCCCAGTGCACCGCAGACGAGGAGTAGAGCGGCGAGCATGATCATGTAGCCGTCGACGACCCACTGCTGCCCGGCGAGCGTCGTACCCAGGTCGATCCGGATGTCCGGAAGCGCCACGTTGACCACGGTCACGTCGAGTTGGACCAGGAAGATCCCGACGCAGAGGAGGGCGAGGAGCATGTGTTCCAACCTCGCACCGAATCACTTCGGGTTGCGTCGAAGTGTGACGGTGTGAGCATGGAGGCATGGAGTTCACCGGGGATGCGGATGTGGCCCGCGCGGCCGCACTGCTGGCTGAGCCGGCCCGCGCGAAGGTGCTGATGGCGCTGGCGGACGGCCGGGCGCTCCCCGCGTCCCTGCTCGCGACAGAGGCCGGTGTGTCACCGCAGACGGTCAGCTCACACCTCCACAAGCTGCTGGACGGAGGCTTGCTGGAGATGGAGCGCTCCGGGCGGCACAGGTACTACCGGCTCGCCGGTCCCGAGGTGGCCGCGGCGGTGGAAGCCGTGGCACGCATCGCCAAGCCGCAGCCGATCAACTCGCTCCGGCAGAGCACGCGCGCCGCGGCCCTCCGCGAGGCGCGCACCTGCTACGACCACCTGGCCGGTCGGCTAGGTGTTGCTCTGCTGGAAGGCTTGGTACGACGAGAAGCACTGGTGCGGACCGACGGCGGGACCGGCACAGACCGCCGGCCGGAGGACCCGCTTGCGCAGCAGCTCCCGGATGGGCCGTACGCGTTGGGTCCTGCGGCTGCCGGTGTGTTCGGCAAGCTGGGTGTCGACCTGTCGGAAAAGGCATCCGGCCGGCGGTTGCTGAGGTTCTGCGTCGACTGGAGTGAGCAACGGCATCACCTGGCCGGTCGCCTCGGTGCGATGGTCGCCAACGCGACGCTGGAACAGGGCTGGGTACGCCGACGGCCCCGCCAACGAGCTGTCGACCTCACGGATGCCGGTCGGCACGCTCTGGCTGACCTGCTCGGTTAGGGCGTGTCCCGGCGTACGACGCTCTTCGACGCGTGGTCGAGAACGTCCAGCAACGCGTCCTTGTCCTGCGGGAGACCGGTCGAGCTCATCTCGATCGCACAGAGGCCGCTGTCGTCGGCGACCCAGCGGACGATGACGTACCGCATCACCCCTTCGGATGACTGCGACTCCGGCGGAAGATACGTGTAGGCAAGCGTGGCCTGGTCGTCCTCGACCTGCTGGGAAACGATCTTCAGCAGCTGGCTCTTGTCGAGCCCGTCGAGGTCCTTGATCCGCGCGGCCATCGACGCCGCCGGGGGACGGCTGATGGTGAAGCCCGCCTCGATCCGGATCCAGCGCTTCGAGGTCGGATCGGTGAACCGGGCGTAGTTCGGCGGATCGGGCCGGGTGATCCGCCAGTTGTACGGCACCCGGGCGCTGACGTAGGACTTGACCACAAGCTCCGCGATGAACGACCGGGTCTTGTAGCTGAGGTCGTCCGCCTGCAACGCGGGCCTGTTGTCGGGCTTGGGTGTGCGCATCGGCGCCGTGGGCGTCGGTGTCGCGGTCCCGAGCGGAGCCGCCGCGCCGGACGCCACCGCGGGCTGCGCCTCGCCGATCAGCAGTCCGATCCCGTATCCGCCCGCGCCTCCGAGCGCCGTGATCACCACGAGCCCGGATCCCAGCAGGGCGCCAACAGTCCCGCGACGAGCCACGCCTGCCTCACCTCCCACTTGAAGCCCTACTCCAATGACACTTCAGCCCGCCGCAAGGTTGCGGCATCCCGGTAACGATTCCATGAAAAAGCTGCCCGTCCGGGCAGCACACCTCCGATGGCACCGGCTCAGCCGGTCTCGCGAACCGACTGGGTCGCCCGGAGCAGGACCTCCTCCAGCGCGGCCGAGTCGTCGGGCAGGCCGGTGATGCTCATCTCGACGTTGGCCAGGTCGTCACCGTTGGTCGAGACCCAGCGGACGATGACGTAGCGCAGAGTGTCGGTCGGGATGTAGGTGTAGACCAGCGTCGAGACCGTCCGCGACTGGTCGTCGTCGCCCACGATCTGCTCGGTGGTCTGGGACTGGATCTGCAGGTCGTCCTGCGGCGGCAGGCTCTTCTTCAGGTCGATGATGAGGCCGTCCAGCGCGTCCTTGGTGGGGATCGGCGGGCGGTTCGCCTCCACCCGTACACCCCGCTCGTTGCGGGGATCGAGGTACTTGACCTCGGCCGGACGCTTCGGGTCCGTCTTGAAGTGCCAGCCGTCCGGTACGTCGATCGCCATCTGCACGGACTGGTAGTCCTTCGGTGAGACCGTGAACGTCCGCCGCCGGAAGCTCAGATCGGTCTCGAGCGGCGGGATCGTGTTCGGCACCGGAGTCTTGACCGGCAACGGGGGATCGGACGGTGTCTGGGAGGGGGTCGGCCCGGCCGGTGTCACCTGACCGAGCGGGGCCGCATCACCGGACGCCGTCGCCGCCGGGATGTCCCAGCGATCGCCGGCGAAGTAGCCGCCGGCCGCCCCGAGGACCGTGATCAGCAGCAGAACGATGACCAGAATCGGACGTTTCACCGGCCCACCGATCCGCGGTTCCGCGCCTGCTCGGTGGCGTCGAGGAGGGCGTCGTACGGCGGGACCCGCAGGCTGCCGGAGGGTCGGCTCGAGGGCAGGCTGCAGCGTCCGGGCAGCCGCGGAGCGTACGGCGGGCTGACCGGTCGGGCGCAGGCGGTCGCGGACACATCCTCATCTTCTCAGGCGACCCGGGCAGGGACCCAAAACGTGTGATCCGGTTTCCCCGCCGGCCCGGACTGAATCCTTTCAACGAGGCCTTGACACCCCTTCGGGGCGACCGTAGCGTCCCGCGTGAAAAAAGTAACACGAATGCGCGATTACTTCACATCCCACAGCGGTACTTCGAAGGCGGTTCTCGCCTCGCTCAGGAGGAACTCATGGCACTCGATCAGACCGTCAGCCGGCGGCGTGTCCTGCAGCTGATGGGAGGCGCCGCCGCGGTCGGGACACTGGCAGCCTGCGGAGGCAACGGCGGCGGCTCGTCGTCGTCCGGCGGGCAGCTGAAGGTGATCGGCGCCGGCAGCCAGGAGGCCGGCCTGCGCAAGGCGCTCGACGACTACAAGAAGGCGAACGCCGGCTTCGACTTCAACCTCTCGTTCTCGCCCGCCGACCAGTTGCAGACCGCGCTCCGGGCCCAGCTCGCGGCCGGCAACGCGCCCGACATGCACGCGGTCTACCCGGGCAACGGCAGTGCGATGTCGATGGTCCAGCTCAGCAAGGCGAACCTGCTCACCGACCTCAGCGCCCAGTCCTGGACGCAGAAGATCCCGGAAGGGTTCAAGGGCGCCTTCCAGCAGGACGGCAAGACGTTCATCTTCTCGCCCGGCACCAGCGTGCTCGGCGCGATCTACAACAAGAAGGCGTTCGCCGCCGCCGGCGTCGAGCCGCCCACGACGTGGTCGGAGCTGCTGACCGTCTGCGACAAGCTGAAGAAGAAGGGCATTGTCCCGATCGCGCTCGGTGCGCAGACCCCGTGGGTCACCCAGCTGATCGACTACGCGCTGGTGCCCGGCACGGTCTACGCGAAGAACCCGGACTTCGACGACAAGATGATCGCCGGCAACGCGTCGTTCGGCGACTCCGGCTGGGCCGACGCGATGGACAAGTACCTGGAGTTGCAGAAGAAGGGCTTCTTCAACGACAACCCGAACGGGACGACGTACGAGCAGGCCACCTCGATGGTCGGCACCGGCAAGGCCGCGATGGCCGTGCAGGTGTCCGCGGTGCTGCAGGCGTTCCGGGACGCGTCGCCGTCGCCGGACGACCTCGGCATGTTCCCGTTCCCGGCCACCGACGTCGCGGCCGACAACTGGATCCCGGGCGGCATCGTGGTCGGTATCGCGGTCAGCGCGAAGAGCAAGAAGGCCGAGCAGGCGAAGAAGTTCATCGAGTACTGCGGGCAGCCGGAGGTCGTGAGCGCCTGGTCCCAGGCGGTCGCCTGCGTTCCGCTGTACTCCGACGGCGACGCGAAGGTCGACCCGGTGCTGACGTCGTTCCTGCCGTACCTGAAGGACAACAAGGCCGTGCCGTTCATGGACCAGCGCTGGCCGAACGCCGAGGTCCAGCCGACCCACTTCGCCGTCGTCCAGGAACTCCTCGGCGGCAAGACGACGGTCCAGGGCGCGCTGAAGAAGATGGACGAGGCCTACCGGAAGACCGCATGACCGTCACCGCTCCGCCGGTCGCGCCGGTACGACGGGAGGCCTCGAAACCACCGCGGCGGCGGGGCGGCGGGGTCGCGCCGCCGTGGTTGTTCGCAGCGCCGGCACTGGTCGTCTACGCGCTGGTGATGCTCTACCCGAGCATCGTCGGCGCGGGATCGGCGTTCACCGACTGGTCCGGCGTCGGCGAGGCACGGTCGTTCGTGGGCGTGGACAACTTCAAGCAGTTGGTGCACGACGACCAGGCGCTGGGAGCGTTGCGGAACACGTTGTTGCTGACCATCGCGATCGTCGTCGTACAGAACGGGATCGGCCTGCTGCTCGCCCTCGGCGTCCACACGAACATCAAGAGCCGGATGGCGTTGCGGGTGATCTTCTTCGCGCCGGTCGTGGTCAGCCCGGTGATGGTGTCGTTCCTGTGGAAGTACGTCTACAACCCGGCGCCGGACGCGGGCCTCAACGCGGCCCTGAACGCGATCGGGCTCGGTGCCCTCCGGCAGGACTGGCTCGGGAACCCGTCGCTCGCGATCTGGTCGGTCGCGTTCACGGTGATCTGGCAATGCGCCGGGTACTCGATGGTGATCTTCCTGGCCGGGCTGGAAGGCGTACCGCAGGAGTTGCACGAGTCCGCGATGGTGGATGGTGCCGGGACGGTCGCGCGGTTCCGGCACATCACCTGGCCGCTGCTCGCGCCGGCGGTGACGATCAACGTGATGCTGTCGACGGTGGGCGGGCTGACGTTGTTCACCCAGATCATCGCGATGACCAACGGCGGCCCCGGGTACGCGACGGACACGTTGTCGACCGTTCTGTACAAGCAGGCCTTCGTGTATGGGAAGTTCGGCTACAGCACGGCCGTCGCACTGGTCCTGGCGATCTTCGTCGCGGCAGTGTCGTTCATCCAGATCGGGTACCTGCGATCGAGGGAGACGGCGGCATGAGGACCGGCTATCGTCCCCGCACGTTCGTGCTCGAGATCGTCATGGTCGCGGTGGCGATCGCATTCCTCTTCCCTGTGTACGCTCTGGTGACGCTGGCGTTCAAGGATCCGCAGCAGATCGCGAACAAGCCGTTGTCACTACCTTCGCCGCCGTCGGTCGGCAGTTTCGGTGAGGCGTGGCAGTCCGCGTCGCTCGGGTCGGCGCTGTTGCACAGCACGTTGATCACTGTTGCCAGTGTGATCGTGCTGATCGTTCTCGGATCGCTGGCGGCGTACTTCCTGGCCCGGACCGTCACGCGGCTCAGCTACAGCCTCTACATCCTGTTCCTGGTCGGCATCATCCTGCCGTTCCAGCTCGGGATGATCCCGCTGTATCAGCTGGTCAACGACATGGGTCTGCTCGGAACGTACCAGGGCATGATCCTGTTCTACACGGGCATCCAGTTGCCGTTCACGGTGTTCCTGTACACCGGGTTCATCCGCTCGCTGCCGGCCGACTACACCAATGCGGCGTTGATCGACGGGGCCTCGCACCTGCAGGCGTTCGCGCATGTGATCTTCCCGCTGCTTCGGCCGATCACCGGGACCGTGCTGATCCTGAACGCCGTACACATCTGGAACGACTTCTTCACCCCGCTGCTGTATCTGGGCGGCTCGGGCCGGGAGACCGTCCCTGTGCGGGTCTTTGCCTTCGTCAACGAATACACCTCCGACTACGGGCTCGTCGCGGCCGGCCTTGTCCTCGCGGCGCTGCCGATCCTGGTCGTCTTCCTGATCCTCCAGCGGTACGTCATCCGTGGCTTCTCCAGTGGTCTGAAGGGATAACTGTGGCTCTCCCCGAGCGCCTGGCGTCGATCCTCAACGATCCGCCCAGGGCCTTCTCACCTGCGCCCCTGTGGTGGTGGAGCGGTGAACCGCTGGACCCGGCGCGGTTGCGCTGGCAGCTGGAGCGGTTCGTCGAAGGTGGCGTGTACCAGCTCGTCGTCATGAACCTGGCGCCGGCCGGGACCGACCACGGCTGCGACGCCGACGACCCGCCGTTCTTCTCCGAGCGGTGGTGGGAGATCTTCCTCGGCGTCTGCGACGACGCTTCGGAGCTCGGGGTGTCGTTGTGGTTCTACGACCAGCTGGGCTTCTCCGGCGCGGACATCCAGGCGCGACTGGTAGCTCGGCAGCCTGCCTTCGCGGGTCGCCGTCTGCACCGGCTGACCGTGACTGGCGCTGGTCGGTTGGTACTCCGTTGCCCCGCCGGGGGTCGCGTTCTGGCGGCTGTGCTCGGCTCGGAGCCTGTGCCGGTCGTCGATGGCGTTGTCGAGTGCGAGGCGTCCTCGGAGTCACGCCTGTCCTTGTTCTACGAGACGGACCACGGATTCGACTACCTCAGTCCTTCCGCGTGTGCCGCGTTGCTCGACCAGGTGCACGGGGAATTCGAACGACGGTTGGGAGATCGCCTCGGCCAGGTGGTCGTGGGCTCGTTCCAGGACGAACTGCCGTCCGTGCCGACCTGGTCTGCCGACTTCGCCGAACGGTTCGTCGCGCGCTACGGGTACGACGTTCGCGACCATCTGGCTGCTGTGTGGGATCTCGACGTACCGGATGGTGCTCGCGTACGGCGCGACTACCACGCGCTGCGGTCTTCGCTCGCGGAGGAGGCGTTCTTCCGGCCGCTGCACGAGTGGCACGAGAAGCACGGGCTGATCGTCGGGTGCGACCAGCAGGATCCGGCGCGGGCCGGGCGTCCGGTCGAGGGCGTGGAGTTGTACGCCGACTATGCGCGGACGCACCGGTGGTTCAGTGCGCCGGGGTCCGATCATCACGGGGATGCGCGGATCCATTCGTCGTTGGCGCATCTGTACGACCGGCCGCGGACGTGGATCGAGGCGTTCCACTCCACCGGGTGGGGCGGAACGCTGGAGGAGACGTTCGACTGGTTGCTGCCGTGGTTGCGGACCGGGGCGACGCTCTACAACCCGCACGCCGTCTACTACACGACGCGCGCGGGGTGGTGGGAGTGGGCGCCGCCGGCAACGGATTGGCGCCAGCCGTACTGGCGCCATCACAAGTCCTTCGCCGATGCGGTGACGCGGTTGTGCGCCGCGCTGTCGCTGGGGCGGCATGTGTGCGATGTCGCTGTGCTCTTTCCCACGACAACGGCTCAATCCGACACCTCGTTGAGCGGTCCTGGGCCAGCTGCTCTGCGTGCGCAGGAGACCTATCGCGAGCTGATCGGTGACGCCACCTGGTTCTCGCCGGTGCCCGGCGTGCTCGACCGGGCGCGGATCGACGCCGACGTGATCGACGACGAATCGTTGGCAGGCGCAGAGGTACGCGCCGCTGCCCATCCGCGGTTGTGCGTTGCCGACGAGTCCTACGCTGCAGTGGTGTTGCCTGCGGCAATCGTGCTCGAGGGCGAGGTGGCGGGACGACTCTCCGAGTTTGTCCTTGCCGGTGGGTTGGTGATTGCTGTCGGCACCGTTCCGCCCGGCTTGCCGGAGGGCGTCGTACTCGTCTCCGTGGCCGCCGAGGTCCCCGAGGAGCTTGGGAGGTTGCGGCGACGGGTCGAGTCCGACGCACCGGTGCTGGCTCGCGAGGTCGACGGTTCGTTGGTCGTGTTCGTCACGCCGACGGAATGGAGCGCCACGGAGATCGCGGGACCGCCGGTTGGGCGTGGGATCAGTCATGAATGGGCCAGTGTCGGCTACACGTTCGATCCTGGGCGCTATCGCCGCGAGGTCGTCGTACAGGTTCGCGACGTGCCGGGACCGCCGCTGCTTGTGGATCCGTTCGGTGGTGAGCCTCGAGCCCTTGCCTACAAGACTGTCGGCGACCTGACCGAGGTCGTCGTACCATTCGACGCCGGTCCCGCGGCCCTGCTGGTGTTTGCCTCAGGCAACCCATCGGCGTCTCTCCAGGTCCCGATGGTGCGGGAGGTAGAGACCTTGGAGGGCGATTGGGACGTCGCGCTGATCCCGACGCTCGACAACAGGTGGGGCGACTTCGCCTGGCCGGCCTCGCCGTCCTCGGGTTCCGTGGTCGAGCGGTGGGCACTCGAGCACCGTGTCGAGGGCTCCGACGACTGGCGCCCGGCCCACGCGACGTTCGGGCCCCACGGCCTGATCGACGGGCGGCCGATCGAGTACTCCGAGAGGCTCGGCATCCACAAGGACCCGATCCACCATCACGCGCTCGGTCCGAAAGGCCACGTCCCCGAGGACTTCCTCGACTTCGGCACCGTATCCGCGGGCGACACCGTGACCTTCACCGCCGCGTTCACGGTGGACGCCCTCGAGACCACGGTCGTTGTCGGCGCCGCCGCGGCCAAGGAACTCCTGATCGACGGCAGCCTCGTGCCGATCAGCGACTTCGGCGGTCACTTCGCATCGGGCGCCGTCAGCCTCGCCGCCGGTCCACATCACCTCGAGCTCCGGCTGACTCCCGAGGTGGATCTCCACCTCCGCGCGAATGTCGCCCTCGTCCGCGACATGACGTCGTACCGCCGCCCTGATTGGATCGCTGTCGACGAGCCGCCGGAACCCGGCACCGCGATCCGTTACACCACAACCGTCGTACCGGGAGAGTGCTCCGAGCTCACGCTGACCGCGTGGGGTTCAGCGAAGCTCTTCGTCAACGGCGCGGAGGTCGGGCGCCAGGGCGGGTTCATGCCGTACGAACGCACAACGCCGCGAGTCCGCCGGTACGACGCTTCGTCGGCACTGCATCCGGGGGCCAACACGATCGCCGTCGAGGTCACTCAGCCGACCCCGATCCTCGTCGACGGCTTGGCCATCAGCGACCACGATTGGCAGGCTGAGGTCGCGGATGCCGTCGTACCAACAGTCCGGCGCCGGCCGCAACACCGTGCCCTGGCCGACCTCTACCTGACCCGCCGACCGCACCCGTTGCCCGCCGCTTCCTGGCTCGACGGCACCCCGACGGCTGCTCTCGAGTCGTCCGCGGTCGAGCCAGTGACGTTCGCCGTACCGCGGTCGGCTTCGGAGCGCATCGAACACCTGCGCTTCGACCTCCCACCAGGCACGACCCGGCTCGAGCTCGACGTGGTCGGCGAAGCAGTCCTCATGGTCGACGGCACCGAACTCACCACCACCGGCCAACCGTCCGCCACCGACCCCACCGCCCAGTCGTCCGCCGCTGTCCCCACCGGCACCGGCCACCTGGACGTCGCCGTACCTGCCGGATCCCGCGTCGGCTGGCTCACTGTCCTCACCCAACCAGGCTTCGAGGCCGGCGCCGCCCTCGCCGGACCCATCCGAGCCCACGTCGGACCCGGCCGCATGTCCCTCGGCAACTGGCAAGACCAGGGCCTGTCGGAGTACTCCGGCGGCGTCCGCTACACCCGCGAGCTGCACATCCGCGAGACCCGCGATCTCCAACTCGACCTAGGCCGTGTCCGCGGCACCGCCGAGGTCTTCCTCGACGGCGTCTCCGTAGGCACCCGCTTCTGCACCCCCTACACCTACAACCTGCCCGCCACCCCCGCCGGCCCCCACACCCTCACCATCGAAGTCTTCAACACCCTCGCTCCCCACCTGAACGCCACCAGCCCCACCCACTTCATCTTCCCCACCCAAAAAACCTCCGGCCTCCACGGCCCAATAACCCTCAGCACGAGCTAGTCCTCCCCGCCGCGGTCGGTCCACGAGACGACCTGTTGCGTTTGCTGCGTTTATTGCGGATACTGCATTTGTCGACCGGTGATGAGTGCCAGCGGTCCACAGGAGGAGTGGTCATGAATTCCGCAGAGCTTGCTACCGCGCGGCCGGACGCCGCTGAGGTGCGGACTGCCGACGTCGCCATGCGGCGGGTCAAGCGCTACCTGGCCGATCATGCGGAGGAACGGGACATCCGCGTGGCCGTCGGTGGCGATCCCGACGACACCTTGTCGGTGCCGAGGAGCGCGATGGAGTTGTTGGCCCGAGTGCTGGCCCACATGGCCGCCGGTCAGGCGGTCTCAGTCGTCCCCGCCCATGCCGAGCTCACGACCCAGCAAGCCGCCAACCTGCTGAACGTCTCCAGGCCCTTCCTCATCGGTCTCCTGGACACCGGGCAGATCGAGTACCGCAAGGTGGGGAAGCACCGCCGAGTGCGCGCCGACTCTCTACTGGACTACAGACGCAAGGACGACCAGGGCCGCCGCGAAACCGCCGACGAGCTGACCGAGCTCAACCGGGAGATGGGTCTGTACTGACGTGCCGTTTCATCGTCATCTACGACGCCAACGTCCTCTATCCCGGCAGTCTGCGCGACCTGCTGATCCGCGTCGCTCAGGCTGGTCTCGTCCAGGCGAAGTGGACGGACCGGATCCTCGACGAGACCTTTCGCAACCTCAAGCTCAACCGACCCGACCTGGACCCGGTCAAACTGGACCGCACGCGGGAACTGATGAACAAGGCGATCCGCGATGTGCTGGTGACGGACTACGAGCCATTGATCGAGATCGTCGACCTGCCCGACTCCGACGACAGGCACGTTCTCGCCGCAGCGATCAAGGCTCACGCCCAACTGATTGTCACTGACAACACCAAAGATTTTCCGGAGCCGGCGTTGGCGTCCTGGAACGTCGAGGCGAAGAGCGCTGACGACTTCGTGGTCGACCTCATCGACCTGAACCGGCAGACGGTCTACGCGCAGGTGCAGCGGATGGCGGACGCGCGGCAGAGACCCCCGGAAACCGTGGACGATGTGCTCTGTTCACTGGAGCACGTCGGTCTCCTCAGTAGCGTCGCGGCGCTGCGGCGATGACTGGACCGGGGCGGGTGAGGAGGAAGCATTGGTAGGTGCTGCAGGGGGGAAGCCGGTTCGGCGGTAGACGGGGGCCGCCTGATTCGGTGGCTTGGAGTACGACGGGTTGGCGCCGGTGTCGGGGTTCACTCGCAATGCCGTGGTGTGGAATGCCCCCGCGAAGTCGGTCCTGGACGCCACCGGCAGGATTCACGGCAGCACGCGTGATTCGGGACACTGGCGCCCGCAAGCCGGGCGATGGGCCGCGGCTTGGGGGCGGTGTGGAGCGGGGGGTGGGGTGGGCGCGAGTAGGGCTAGTTGG
>NZ_JBFAKS010000057.1:0-49770 GCF_040655855.1 Kribbella sp. NPDC050281
GATGCCCCGCATCGAGGACGCTTCTCCGCCTTGCGATGCACGCACCTGGACACCGCAATCGCTCAAGGGATCTCCGACGCAGGGCACTAGCTCATCGCGAGAGCGGCCAGGCCTTTGGTGAGGATGCCTTTGGTTACTTGGAGGGCGTAGGCGTTGTCGGGGCCGGTGATGGCTTGGTCGGACCAGGTGAAGACGTCTTCGAACGCTCGGACGTGGCGGTAGTAGCGGACGGCCTCGTCGTCGATGGTGTGCGGGCCGTAGCCGGTGAGGAAGGCGTCGAGGTGTTCGGGGTGGGTCGGGCCGACGTCGCCCATGCCGCCGAGCATGAACATCAGGTCCTGCTCGGGCGGGGCGAGGATGACGTCGTCCCAGTCGATCAGATGCAGGTCGTCGTCGACGAGAACGTTGCCTAGATGCGGGTCGCCGTGGCAGATCACCCGGGGACCGACCGGCTCCGGCGGCCGCGCGGTCAGCAGGTGCGTGATCGTGTCCTCGTGCTCCTTCCAGACCGCCCCCAACTCCTCCTCGATCTCGTCCTCCGGCGCCTGCGTGGCGAGCCGTGTCTGCAGCTTCTCGGCGATCGCCGGGACCCGCGCGTCGATGTGACTGTGCCTGGGCAACGCATCCCGCAGCCTGGGCGGCGGCTCCGCGTCATGGACCCGCCGCAGGAGTACGCCGTACTGCGTCCACTGCTCGTCGGTCAGCCCAGTCTCGGCCGCGCGTACGCCGTTGATCCACGGCGTGATCGTGAGCCGCTTCTTCGCGTGGACGCTCCACAGGCCGCTGTCCGTCGTACGGATCATCTCCGGCACGCCCGGAAGCCCGCTGTCCGCCAGGAACGCCGCCACCTGGTGGCCGGTGTTCGTGCCGGCGCCGCTCCACTTGACGGCGTACGTGTTGGTCGCCGTACTCGCCTTCCACACCTGCGCGGCGATGTCCGCCCCGTGGGCCACGGGTGAGAGTTCCACCACATCCAGCCCGAAGTCCTCGGCCAGCCATCGCCGCATCAACGTGTCTCCCACGACCGCCAGCATGCCCGGCAACCGCCCGCCGAAGCGACCCGATTACCGGGCACGACCGTCAGGCCTGTATCGCGACTGCCGGGCTGGCGTCGCGACGGTCAGGCCGGCCTCGCGACTGTCAGGCTGGTGTCTCGCTGAAGCGTGACTCGACGGCGTCGTACTCGGTCACGCGTACGACGGTGCCGACCTCGGCACCGGCTCCGCGGACGAGACCAGGCACGCCCGACTCCATCTCGACGAACAGGCCGAACGGCTTCGACGACGTGACGACGACGTCGATCTCGGCACCGGGCCTCGGGAGGGTTCCGGTCATGCGGCTCACCCCCTTCCACCACTCAGGGTGAGGCGGGCAGGCGGAGCGCACGTCCGCCGGAGGCCCTTCCGTCAAGGCAGACGCGGCGGCCCGGAACCACCCGGATCTCACCAGGGGCAATGGTAGATCCCTGCCTGCTCGCCGGTACGACGTCGTGCGGGGCGTCGTACCGCGGCGTCTTGCGGACTAAGCGGTGTACGGAGGCTCAGCGGTAGTTGACGAACTGGACGGCGAAGTCGAGGTCCTGGCCCTTGATCAGCGCCTGGACCGACTGCAGGTCGTCGCGGCTCTTGCTGGAGACCCGCAGTTCCTCGCCCTGGATCTGCGCCTTGACGCCCTTGGGGCCCTCGTCGCGGATCAGCTTGGACAGCTTCTTCGCGTTCTCCTGGGTGATGCCGGCGCTGATCGAGGCGTTGATCTTGTAGATCTTCCCCGACAACTTCGGCTCGTCCGTCTCCAGTCCCTTGAGCGAGATCTGCCGCTTGACCAGCTTGTCCTTGAACACGTCCAGTACGGCGTTCACCCGCTCCTCGGTGTTCGCCTGCATGTCGATCGCCTCACCGGACAACTTGATCCCGGCGTCCACGTTCTTGAAGTCGAACCGCTGGCTGATCTCCTTGGCCGCCTGGTTCACGGCGTTGTCCACCTCCTGACGGTCGACCTTGTTCACGATGTCGAAGGAGGACTCCGAAGCCATGGGCACATCCTTTCCGATTTGCTGTCAGGGGCACTGTCTGTTGTATCGTCTCCCACGCCGGTTCACGAACCGGCACCACCCTGGCGGGTTGCCCGAGCGGCCAAAGGGAGCAGACTGTAAATCTGTCGGCGTATGCCTACGCAGGTTCGAACCCTGCACCCGCCACCAGCACCAAAAGAGCCTCTGACCTGCGAAAACCGCAGACCAGAGGCTGCTTCGTCGTGTCCGGCTGTGTCCGGCTGGCAACGGCGACCTACGGCGGTCTGTGCGGAATCCGTGCGGAAGTTCGTCGAGCGGCGCCCGCCCGCGCTCGTAGATCCGGCCCGCTACGACGCTCGAGGTAGTCACCAGCGATCGGGTAGCTGCGGGGCGTTGCCGGTCGATCTCGTCGGCTTCACGGGCGTCTCGACGTCCCAGCAGGCAGACGGGATGGCTGGACAAATGCCGAGCGTCGCTGGTGGTGAAGCGCTCCGCCATCGCGGTCTGGGTTTCACCAAAGAAGGTCGATGAGCTCGGTGACCTGGACGCATTCGGTCGGCGTGAACCGGGCCGAAGCCGTGTTGGGCGTGGAGTCCCGCGGACCCAGGCATCAAGCCCTGATCGCTCTACGTCGTCAGGCGCGGATCGGGTCACGCCCCACCGATTGTGTGTCGATGCGGCTCAGTCCGCGGTGCTCTTACCGCGTCCTATTCGTGCGACCCCTTGGCCGAAGAAGTATCCAAGAACGAGCAGGAAGCTGTTAGATACGACCTCTGTTACGGCCGTCCCAACAAACATCGCGACGATCAATGAACCCGCTAACAGAAGAAGGAGTACGGCTCCGACGATGCTAGCTATCGATTCACGCTCCAGGAATGTATGGTAGATAGCCGTACGTCTCTCCATCATCTCCATCTGGAGCTTCTGCCGACGCTCCTCGCTCTCAACCTCTTGCTTCTCGTGGGTAAGTCGCTCTTGCTCCTTCTTCTGATCGGATACTGCGTCATCCACGACCTTGAGGAGGGAGGCGCGTGCGGTGCTATCCGGCACCCTGGCTGTAATCGCCTCTCGGATCTCTCGGATCTTCTCTGCGGGCTGCAACTGTTGGAGCCGCGTCAAAATCAACGACTTCTGGTCGAGTAGCTTTTGCGAAATCGCCAATGAGCTTGGGTCTTTTTGATGACCTTGAATTACCCAGAAAGTGAGGCCGGCAGATCGCTCAGAGGACCTTGAGGCGTCGATCAACTGGTTCACTTTCTGCAGCGATTCTTGTAACTGCTCAACTGATTGAGTAGATATCTGTTCGCTGCTCAAACCCTGGGATTGAAGAAGGGATTCAATCATGTCAGTCGAAATCCGCATCGTCATATTCCAGGTCGTGGCGGGCCGCGGATCGGGTGTCTGCGTCAAGGTTCCTCCCCAAAGTTGATCTCGGCCCAACGAGGAGTCGCCAGGACAAACACGATTCAACTGTGGCTCAGTCTGCATCAGAGGGCCAACCTCCGAACAGCCCCAGCCGCAGCCGAGGATCTCGGCGCATAAGACCAAGAACCTCAGACAGTAGCGTTTGCTGCGGTCGGCGGTCGGAGCCTCATCATGAGGGCCGCGTGAGAGACGACCTCAGGGCAGAAGATCTGACGACACCTTCGATCGCCTCGGCGCCGGCCGTCTTTCACACCCGCCCTGTCAGCAGCCAGCCCAGGTCGACCATCTGTCCGAGTTCTCACCCTGCACAGCTGAAACGCCTCTGACCTACCAGGAAGGCAGATCAGAGGCGTCAGCCCTCTTGGGGCTACCATCAGTGCCCAGTGCGGTTCATTCTGGGGGATTACGCAGTCGGTCGGTACTCGGTCGAGAGCGCTGCTTCGATCCGGTGTCGGGCAGCCTCGTCCTGGCCGTCGAGGCACTTGGCGTAGACCTTGAGCAGGACGTTGACGCTGTGCCCGGCCCACTCAGCTACCTGGGACGCTGGCACGCCTGCGTTGAGCCACAGCGACACGGCCGCGTGTCTGAGATCGTAGGGTCGTCTCGCGAGCGGCGAGGCTAGCTGTGTTTCGCCTAGCGCCTGCACGCGGGCTTTTGCCCATACTCGGGCGTAGGTGTTCGAGGACACCGGGTTGCAGTACGGCGGCGGCAGTGGGATACCGGCCTTGCCTGTGCGGCTGACGAACAACCGTCCGTCGGGTCCGAGGCGGAATTCGGCGATATGCCGGCGGAGCAGTTCGACCAGCTCAGGGCATGCCGGAACGGGACGAGTCGCCTTGTCTGGCCGGTGCTTCAGACTCCGGTCCTCGCTCGCCTCGCCATCGTCGGTCCACCCGGCTCCCGTGTGCTGAGTCGAGCCCACCAGCAGCAGCTCACCCCAGCCTTCCGTGGGGATCTTGCAGTCCGCGGCACGCAGGTGCTTCGCCTCCGATGGCCTAAGGCCGGCGAAATAGAGACAGCCGAAGGACGCCTCCAACGCGGGGTAGATCTCCCGCACAGCTCGTAGCAGTGCGCGCGCCTGGTCGGGATTTGCGACTACTCGGCGGTCAACAAGGTCGGTGGTGGCGGGCTTCGTCCACTGCACCTTGTCAATCGGATTGGCCTCGAACAGATCCAGTTCGACCGCGTATTCCAGAGCGCTATAGAACGCCGATCGCTTGCGGGTAATCGTGGCCGGAGCAGCCGCTTTCCCATCTAGCTTCACAGCGAGCGCATCCAGGGCACGTCGCATCACCGGGGCTTCGCGCAGCTTGGACAGGTCCGGCGAGTTCTCAGCGACCCACCGCAGTCGGTCGACGTCCGTATCCGGCGGGCTTGCGTCCGTGACGGAGCTTCCACCGCGGGCGGCCTTGTTGAACGACCAGTTTCGGAGGATGAAGCGAACGCGTCGGCTTTCGTCGGCTGGCCGGCTGGGCAACAACGGGTCGTCACCGTTGCGATTGCCGACCGAAGCTCGAGCCACACGCACGCTCGACGGAAACCTGATTGCGGAACCTGAGTCAGACGAGCAGGTTAGGCAGCATGCCCGGAACGTCTGCGAACTTCGACCACTTGATCGACCTCTTCTCCGACATCGAGCGGTGGATGGCCGTCTCACAGCAAGGATCGCTAGGCGGGCCTGCCCCAGGGTCTGCGCTCGCGGAGGACAATCGCCGGCTCGGGATCTATCCGGGGACACACCTGGTACTCGCCGGACTGACTGGCGCGATCGACCATCTTGATGCATTTCGACAGCTGATCGTCAAGGCTCGGGCGTTGCATCTCGTCGCTCCTGTCACCTTGCTTCGCTCGGTGCTTGAGGAAGCTGGCTTCGCTCTGTGGCTCGTTCATCCAGGGGAGCGGCAGGAGCGCCTGTTGCGGGCGCTTAGGGCTCACCACCGCGATATGAACGACCGCGCCGAATACGAGAAGGTTCGCCCTCCTGTACTCGGCCCAAAGGGCAAGACCGCCTCAGCGCGGTGCAGGCAGATACGGGAGATCGCCGCCAGCCTCGGGTTCGATCAATCGAGGGTCGCGGGCACGTTGAGCGCATCTGTTGTCATCGACCAGGCGTGTGAAGCGTTGGGCCCGGCTGGAGCGGACGGGCCCCGGCTGTGGCGCCTGTCATCTGGCCTTGCCCACGGACGGCACTGGACGGTAATGCACGGGTACGAACTTCAGGATGCTTGGGATTCCGGCGGGGGGTATGCGGCCCTGCAGGTTGCGTCGAACGAGGATCTGGTGACAGGGCTGGCAACACTCGGCCATGAGCTTGTCGGAGCGGCCGTTGAGCGCTACCAACTCCTGGCACGCAGCCATCGCTGATGTACCCGGATCGGTACCCACGATGCTTCGAACTGCATGGCACAACCTGGCATCGATGAGACGAACCGGGACGCTAACCGGCCTCGAATTCGGGTGGCACTGGAACTCTATCTGGGCGGTGAGACACCTTCCGGGCTACTCATAACCCAGAGACTGCAGTCCGCGCCGGCCAAGCGTCGGCGCACGTGCCGCTCATGACTTCGCTGCTCCCCCTCAGTCGTGAGGGACCGCGAGGTGCCCCCGCGACTAGCAAGTTTGGAAGAGCGGCAACCGCAGCGCACAGATGGTCTCGACACTCGGAAGCCCATCCCCGATGCAACCCCGTGAGCGACCATCACTGACCGCTGGCAAGGGCACGTAGAGGGCACATGCTTCTGGGCGGCTGCCGCGCCCAAGGCGTGACCCGTCGACAAAAGTGACCGGTGGGTTGGAGTGTGCCATCATCGCGCTCGTGGTCTCCATCCTTCTCGCTGCTGCCGCCCCCTGGTGGAAGGTGTCGTGGGTCGATTGGGCCCAGGTCGTCGGCGCTGCGGCTGGTCTGGTCGGACTCTGGTTTACCTGGCGCCAGGCGCGCAAGGCCCGAACAGAGGCAACGGCCGCGAAGGAATCAGCCGACGCTGCCACGGCAGCAGTCGATAGGACCCAGCGCCAATTGCGTGCTAATCAGATATTGATTCTGATCCCGCAACTCCGGTGGGTTGCTCAGGAAATGGATGCCGCAATAGCGGAGAACGATCGGGCTCTTACACGCAGGCATCTTGACAACTGGCGGTGGCAAGCAGGCCACGTGAATGGACTGCTTTTGGATGACCGCCCCTCACCTCGGAAGGTTCTGAAGTCGTTGCAGGAATCCGTATCCTTGGCTACTACATCGACAAGCTCCCTGCTGAGTGATTCGCGCCCGATTCTGGATGCCTGTGGTCAGGCGAGGGAAGCGATCCATACAGCCTGCAACCTGCTAACCGTCTTCGTTGGCCAGAGCGCATCCCAGGTGACCAAGGACGAGCAGGAGGCAAGCAAGTGAGCACTGAGAAGAGCGTTAACGATCGTCTTCATGAGCTCGCCAAGAAATCACTGGAGCGAACGCTCGCAGGCCAGATCTCATGGCGGACCACAGATGACGAGGAGGCATTTCTGTTCGCAGGTGCCAAATCATCCTTGATCGTCGACAAGTGGCGCGATAGTGACGGTGATCTGAGTTACGTGCTTCGATTGCTAAATCCTCGTGGAACCCTTGTTGAAAGTTTGCAAACGGCCTATGTGGGGGAGCCGACTAGGGCCGATGATCCATGGGCGGGAAAGACATTCGAGCCTGCCCGGTGGAACGAAACGCTCGAATTGCTGTATGACGCAGCTCGCAGGAGCGCTCTAGACATCGATGCGGTTCTTGACGCTGCACTGAACGACCTTGACATCGAGGAACCACCGTTCTGACCCAGCGATTTGCCACGTCGCCCTGATAGCTGGCCGTACGATCGATAGGTCGTCGACCCGGCAAGAGGCGAGTGGCGGAGGCGGCAGATCGGGAGGCAAACCGGGAGGCAACAACCGCGCACCGGTCCGGACACGAGTGGACGCCAGTGGACGCGAAGGAACGGCGGACAAGCTGTCCTCAACGCACGGGAAATCCATGGCATGGAAGCGGTCTGAGGACCGTGCCGGACGCTTGTTGACTGCTCGCGGAGAGCGCTCGGAAGGGCGCCCACACCTCCCGGAGAGATGTGGGCGACGCGGAACTGGTGCGGAAGTCCGACTGACTGGTGACATCCGCGCAGGTCAGACCGTTGCAGGCGCCCTCTGTAAATCTGTCGGCGTATGCCTACGCAGGTTCGAACCCTGCACCCGCCACCAGCACCAAAAGAGCCTCTGACCTGCGAAAACGCAGTCCAGGGGCTCTCGCTGTTTCCGGCCAGCACCGGCGATCTACGACTGTCTGTGTCTAATAGGTGTCGAAGTTTCTCAGCGGTCTCGCTCCGGCGCCCGTCGCCGAGCGTCAGCTCGATCTGCCGCTTGACCGCCTCGTGGGTGGCCCCGGCGGGGGACCGCGCCCCAGCGCTGCGTTCAGTCCGAGACCTTCCCATCCCACAAGAGGCCGACCCGGATGAGCCCGGGTGGCGGGCTGTCCTCCGCCGACTGATGCGCGACGCTCGTCCGCCAACTGACGCGCGACAGGTCGGGGCGCGGATCGCGGCTGGGCGTCCCTAGTGAGTCCCGAGTCGGTGACGTTCAGTTTGCGGATGCAAAGAGACCCATTGGTCCGGGGACGTGCTGAGGGTCCTGGTTGACGAATTGGGTCGCGAGCTCGCCGAGTGCGCGGCTGAGTTCTGGGTCCTCGGCGCCCCAGTCGGCGAGCTCGTCGGCCAACCACGCTTTGAGCGCGGTGATCAGCTTCTGCACCTCGAGCGCGCCAGCTTCGGTGACGGCGAGCTGGCCATCGTGCCTGCTGAGGTATCCGTTGGCGGCAGCCGCTTCGAACGCCGGCGCGAGGACGTCAGGTGGCAGGTGGTACAGCGCGGCGATCTCCGCAAGCGTAGTGGTCCTGCCGAGCCTGGATCGCAGGTAGACCTGGCCGACGCTCCAGCCGTCAGACGCGCCGAACGATGCCGCTGAACGTTCTCTGACCTTGGGCAGCTCGGTGCGCCCCTTGTTTCGGACGAGGCGCGCGATCGCGGCCTGCAGCTGTTGGTTGGCGTCTGCTGCCTCGGGCACGCCAAAGCCTTCGCCGACGTCGGGTGCTGTGTCGCGGGCCGTGCCGCGCAGCGGTGTCTGCTTGAGGAAGAGCGCGACCACGAAGGCGATGAGGGCCACCGGTATCGCAGCCAGGAACACGACGTGGATGGCATGGGCGTACGCATCGACGATCGGCGCGATCTGCGCGTCGGGGTAGGCGTGGAGGGCTTGCGGGCTGGTCACCGCGGCTGGGTCGACTCCTGGTGAAGCGGCGACCGCTGCGGGCAGCCTGTCGTTGAGGACATTCGAGTAGACCGCCCCGAAGACTGCGGCGCCGAAGGAGCTGCCCAGCGTGCGGAAGAATGTGACTCCGGAAGTGCCGACGCCGAGGTCTTGGTAGGCGACGGTGCTCTGCACCACGATGGTCAGGATCTGCATGCTCATGCCGATGCCGATGCCGAGCACCAGCATGGCGACGGCCAGCTGCCAGTACGGAGTATCCGCACCGATGCGGGACAGCAGGAACATGCCGAGCGTAATGACGGCCGTGCCGACGACCGGGAAGATCTTGTACTGACCGGTCCTGCCCACCACAGTGCCGGCGACCATGGACATCACCAGCAAGCCGGCGACCAATGGCAGGGTCTGCAGGCCGGAATCGGTGGCAGACACGCCATTGACGTACTGCAGGTAGGTCGGCAAGAACGTGATCGCGCCGAGCATGGCGAATCCGACGGTGAAGGACAGGATGACGCAGACGACGAAGACCGAGGATCGGAACAGCCGCAACGGGAGGATCGGGTCGGCAGCTCGGCGCTCCACGAGCACGAAGATCGCCAAGGAGACCAGGGAGCCGATGATCATGGCGATGATGGTCAGCGAGCTCCACGCGTACTCGGTGCCACCCCAGGACAGAGCGAGGGTCAGACCGGCCGCGCCGATGGACACGAACACGATGCCGAGGTAGTCGATCACCGGATGCAGGCCCGGACGGATACTCGGCATGGTGAACGCGGCCAGGACGATAACGACGATGCCGACCGGCACATTGACGTAGAACGCCCACCGCCAGGACAGGTGATCTGTGAACAGGCCGCCGAGCAGCGGGCCGATCACCGTCGTGACTCCGAACACGGCGCCCAACGCGCCCTGGTACTTGCCGCGTTCACGTAGTGGGATGACGTCGGCGATGACCGCCATCGAGGTGACCATCAACAACCCAGCAGCGAAGCCTTGCACGGCACGCCAGGCGATCAGCCACTGCATGCCCTGCGCGAGCCCGCAGAGTGCTGAAGCGACGACGAATGTCGCGGCAGCGACCTGGAACACCCGCTTGCGGCCGAACTGGTCACCGAACTTGCCGGCCAGCACGGTCGCGATGGTGTCGGCGAGCAGGTAGGACGAGACCACCCAGGACAGGTGCCCGGCCCCGCCGAGATCGCTCACGATCGACGGCAGTGCGGTCGACACGATCGTTTGATCGAGCGCCGCCAACAGCATCCCGAGCGCCACCGTGCTGAAGACCAAGCGCATCGTCCGCCGCTCGACCGTCCCCGGCCCTGCCGCCGACTGCGACGCGGACTGCGTCTGCTCGACCGCCATGCGCACTCCAGGAGGATGGCTTCGCCGCGAAGATCGCCGCTCAGGGCACTCTATGAGCGCCTCAGACCACCGGCAAGCGTCGCGACAACGAGCCTCCGCCGCGGACTGGTCGGCGTCGCACCGGGGTTGGCCTCACAGAGTCGCCCGCTCATCGGGCAGGAGCGGACGAGCGCGCCGTACCGTCGGTCTCCTGGACGAGGGTGTCAACCATCAGGTGGCACCGAACCGTCAAGCGTCAACTGGCATACGACAGGCGAAGGTCAGTCATGCCCTCCGTCGACTGATGTGCGACACCCCGTCCGCCGGGTGATGTGCGGCCGTCAACAAACGAATCGCGGCATGAACGGATGTCAGCGATGATGAGGCGCTCGCTCGGAGAGGGATGATCATGGGGCAACCGACGCTGTTCCTGACTGTGGGGCTCCCAGGCACCGGGAAGACCACAGCTGCGCGGCGGATCGAGGTCGAGAAGAAGGCGCTTCGTCTCACGAAGGACGAATGGGTGAAGGCTCTCTTCGGACAGGAGAACCCCCCGTCGGCCCAGAGGGTGATCGAAGGACGGCTCATCCAAGTCGGGTTGCGCGCCCTCGAACTCGGCAACAACGTCGTGATCGACTACGGGTTGTGGAGTCGAGACGAGCGCTCCACTCTCCGGCGAGCAGCGCTGGACCTCGGCGCGATGGTAGAGCTGCGCTACTTCGAACTCACCCCAACCGAGCAGCGGACTCGGCTTGATCCGCGCCTCGCCGAGGCGTCACACGTGACCTGGCACATATCCGACGAGGAACTCGTCGAGTGGGCTGCCACCATGGACATTCCAACTTCGGGTGAACTCGACGGCAGCGAACCTATTGATGAGCCTCCGGCTGGGTTCTCGACCTGGGACGAGTGGCGCGGGCATCGCTGGCCGCCGTCGGTCTTCTGACGTCTGCTCCTCTCCACGCCTGCAAGCCGCGGCTACGACCCCTGGCCGAGGGCGCGGCCCGCGACCGCTCATCGGCTATGAGCGTGCGTTGGCCGGCTGCGCTGGCAGGGCATGGCCCGGATCGGGTGGTGGCCGGAAATGCGGCGGAGGCGGGAGCACGGCGCGGCTAGCATTCGGCGCATGAGCGAGCCGCACACAGATCCTGTCGCCCACAATCGCCGCGCCTGGGACCGCGAGGTGGAGAAGGGCAACGAGTGGTCGCGGCCGGTGACACCCGAGGTGGTCGCGAAGGCGCGGGCCGGTGAGTGGTCCATCGTCCTCATGGGGTACGAGCCAGTCGACCCGGCCTGGTTTCCTCCGGACATCGCCGCCTGCGACGTGCTCTGCCTCGCCTCCGGTGGCGGGCAGCAGGGTCCGGTGCTCGCCGCGGCGGGCGCGCGGGTGACCGTCTTCGACAACTCGCCCGGCCAGCTCGCGCAGGACGAGATGGTCGCCGCGCGGGAGGGGCTCGACGTGCGTACCGTGCTCGGCGACGCTCGCGACCTGAGCGGGTTCCCGGACGCCTCGTTCGACCTGGTCGTGCACCCGGTCTCCAACCTGTTCATCCCCGAGCCGGCCCCGGTCTGGCGGGAGTGCCACCGCGTGCTGCGGCCGGGCGGCACGCTGCTGTCCGGCTTCGTCAACCCGGACGTCTACCTCTTCGACGCGGAGGCGATGGACACGCGCGGCGAGCTGGTCGTGCGGCACCGCCTGCCGTACAGCGACGTCACCCATCTGGAGCCAGGCGAGCGGGAGCGGCTGTGGGGCGCCGACTCGCCGCTGGAGTACAGCCACACGCTCACCGAGCAGATCGGCGGGCAGACCGCGGCGGGGTTCGCCATCACCGGCTTCGCCGAGGCGCCACACCACTCGGAGGTAACGGCCGGCTGGCTGCCTGGCTACTTCGCCACCAAGGCGGTCAAGGGGTCCTAGGCCCGTGTCCAGTTGTGACGTCTGTACGCCGTACTCATCCTGGCAGTCGCAGATGGTCCACGGCTGGTCGTTGCCCACGGCACGCACTCGCTAAACGCTATTTGTGCTGGATCGAATCGTTTGCCTGGTCGTCGCGGCTGGTACTAGCGTGAGCGAGAGTTGCATTGGGCAACAATATAATTGACAGGAAGGCAGATTCTGCATGAGATCGATCGGGCGAATGGTTGCGATGGGCGCGGCCGCGGTGGCCGTGGTTGCGGGCGGCGCGACGGTGGCCCAGGCGCAGACGCAGACCATCCACACCGTCACCTGTGCGAGCCAGGACGAGTGCATTCAGAAGCAGAACGTGTACCGGCACTACGGGTACGCGGTGTCCGACGTCTGGTACCGGGATCCGAACACGACCTGCGCGCCCGAGTGGCCCTGTGCTCTGGGCTGGCAGTTCCAGTGGGAGGAATGAACTGACCGTTAGGCCGGTGCGGTGACATGGCGGGTGGCATCCCCTCTCGGAGGCGGGATGCCACCCGCTGCGTAACAGAACGGGGTGGAGCGCGATTAGTAGGTCGGGGCTGGAGGGGAAGAACAACGTGGGGGGAATCATGCAGTGGTTTGAGCTGTGTCGCGCCGATCGGTCCGCGCGAGGTGTCCGATGACCGTCTGCGGGCTCACGATGCAAGAGGCTGAGCGCCTCGTGTGCGCGCTTGAGCTGTTCACCGCCGGGTTCTCCAGCGTCGACGAGGCGCTGGTGTACGCCGAGCTGTCCGGGCCGGTCACTCACGTGCTCCGGGACCGGGGTGTGCTGCTGCCACGCTGAGCGAGGGAATATGGGTGGAGCAGCCGGGAGTTGGTTGTTGAGACGGCGCATGACCCGAGGAGAGAGCAGGCGATGAAGCCCACTGAGTTCGTGAAGGTGAATGGTCAGTTCTGGGGGGAGCACCTCAAGGGGGTGGGGGAGCACCTGGCCGGGAGTCACCGGAACGAGCTGCCGGGGCCGTTGCTGTTTCCGCGGATGATGGTGCTGACGGAGACGCCGGACTGGAACATCCTGGAGCTGGTCGGGGTGAGCCGGGAGTACCGGTCGCTCGAGGTACGGCGACGGAAGGCGGCGAGCGTCGAGGAGTACTTCGGGCTCGGTGATGGTGCGCCGGTGGTCACGCTGCCGGGGGAGAACCTGTTCAAGGACGCCACCGTCGCGACCGAGGTCGGCCGGCGGGAGCTGGTGGATCGGTTCCCGGGTGCGGACAAGATGATCGGCAACGAGTTCACCGGTCCGGGCGAGCAGATCCTGCAGTTCGCGCCGGGCAACTTCTCGACTTTCGACCGGGTCCTGCTGGTGCACACCGTCGGCGCGTCGATCCGGGTCCACTGGACGTTCTTCGCGCTCGCGATCCACCGCTCCGAGCCGGCCGACAAGTACCTCGCCTTCCTGCGGAACTACGCTCAGGCCGCCGACCACCTCGACCCGATCGGCACCCTGAGCGTTCCGGTGGGCGATCTGGATCTGAAGGGCTCGCCGTTCGCGAGCACGTACCTCGGACACGGCCTGCCGGACTCGACTGTCGACCAGTTCCTCGAGGACAACGAGAGCATCCTGCTGTCGGCGTTCGATGCGACCCGGCTGATCCGCCGGCCGTTCCTCGAGCGGCAGGAGGACGGCGACGCGTTGCAGCCGGACTTCATCCTCGAGACCGCGGACGGCAACCACATCGTCGGCGACCTCGGTCTCCCGCTGCTGGAGGGCAAGAAGCACCACCGCACGACGTCGGTGCACGACGGCGCGGCCGCCCTCGCTCGGTACGCGGACTACTTCACGTCCCCAGAGCACCGTGCCTTCGCCCAGACGAAGTACGGCGTCGACGTCAGCGACCCGCGCAAGCTGCTGGTGATCGGCACCCAGGACACGGTCAACCCCGCCGACGTGACCGACGCCGCCATCGAGATCGTCGACTACGACTCCATCCTCCGCCTCCATCTGGCGGCGAACTCCTGACCGGCTAAGGTCCGGTCCCGTGGAGTACTTCGTGTACGGACGGGACCGGCTCGGTGGGTACGACGTCAAGGTGAACCTCAACGAGGAGCACTGGGCGTTCATGGATCGGTACGCCGAGGAACTCGTCGCCCGTGGTCCCACGCTGACTGCGGACGGCGAGGAAACGACCGGCAGCCTGCACATCGTCGATCTGCCGGACGACGAGGCCGTCCACACCTTCGCGTACGACGAGCCGTACTACCGCGCCGGTGCCTTCGACTCGATCGTGATCCACCGATTCCGCAAGCACGTCGGCAGCACCATGTGGGACTTCGCGAACGCCGTCGAGGGGTACAACCGCTACCTCGTCATCACCGACGACGAGCCCCGGCCGCTCACCTCACCGCACCTCATCATGTACGGCGACCTCCTCAGCCTGGACGCCGGCAAACACCTGGGCCGCGCCGCGCTCGTCGAAGCTCCCCAGCCTGAAGCGGCCGCAGTTCTGGTCGAGGCACCCGACGCCGAAGTCCTCCCGTGGGAGTTCGGCGGCCGCCGCTGACCTCACCACCTGTCGGGCAGGTGGTCCACCACGGCCTCGACGATCAGCCGGCCATCCGGTGTGTCCACGCCCAGAGAAGACGCAGCGTGGTCGAGTCCCTCGAACTCCAGACACACACAGCCGATGCCTCGGAGGACCGGCTTCAGGCGCCGGACCCGGTTGATCGCCTGGTCCGCAGTCCCGACGTACACGATCTTGGTGCCGGTGAAGCACCTGAGCTCGTGATGCCAGTCATGGGATCGGTAGGCGCGCCAGAACTCCAACGGCGGGCGGCGTAACCGAGGCTCCCGTTCCATCCGGCGCATGTCGCCGTCGGTCGGGAATCCGATCGGCGGGACTCCGCCCATGACGAGGCCCGCCGCGCGGCTCGTCGAGCGCGCGACCATCGCCGCCATGCAGGCCGGCTGGGAGAACCCCCACACCACGAACCGGTCGATGCCCTCGTGGTCGAGTACTGCCAGCACCTGCTCGGCGATGCTCCCGAAGTCGTACTCCGCCGGCCGCTCACTCGCGCCGAACCCGATCGGATGCACCTGCACGACCCGGAACCGGTCGGCGAGCCAGTCGGCCGGTCGAAAGTCCCGCGGTCGCCGGTTGTTCCGGACCAGTACGACGGCCGGCCCGTCACCGCTCACCTCGTAGGCGATCCGGGCCCCAGCGCGGATGACCCCGGGCACTCAGGCCTCGGCGACGATCTTCTGCAGGGTCGCCGCGAGGGTACGACGGTCGGCCACGGTCAGACCCGTGGTCATCGCGCCGATGCGCTCGGTGAAGCCGTTGTGGGCGTCGTGCGCAAGGGCGAGGCCGGGGGCCGTCAGCTCGATCTGGCAGGCCCGGCGGTCGGTGGGGTTGGGGATTCGGCTGACCAGGTCGCGGCGTTCGAGGCGGTCGACCATGCTCGTCAGGCTGGAGCGTTCGATGCTGAGGATGCGGCTGAGCTCGGTCATCCCGAGCGGGCCCCCCAGCAGCACGCAGAGCAGGTGGGCCTGCTGCGGGGTGAGGCCGAGCGGCCGGCTGGTCTCGGCGTACAGGTCCTGCAGCACGTGCATCGTCTGGACCAGGGCACCGGCCAGGTCCGTGTCCCGCGCTGTCGTCGTGGCCATGCCCTCATGGTAGTCCGGTCAGCAAACAGTTTGCAGATCTCATAGTTCGTAGCGCTACTATTTAGGTCTACGAACTAAAAGGAGACCTCATCATGACCCCCAAGTTCGGCTACGGCTCCCCGGCCGACGTTCACGACGCGACCGCCCTGCTGCGCCTGGCCGCGCAGGCCGACCGGTACGGGCTGGACCATGTCTCGGTCTCGGATCACCCGTACGTCGCCGATCTCCTCGACGGCTACGCGACGATCGGCGTACTCCTCGGCCGCACCCAGCGTCTGTCCGCGTTCGTCAACGTCACCAACCTCCCGCTGCGCCCGGCCCCGGTGCTTGCGCGTACGGCGACCTCCCTCGCGGCGCTGTCCGACGGGCGGTTCATCCTCGGCCTCGGCGCGGGCGGCGCCTGGGACCGGATCACCACGATGGGCGTACCGGAACTGCGGCCCGCCGAAGCGGTCGAGGCCTTCGAGGAGGCGATGCAGCTCCTCCACACGATGTCCGACGGCGGTCGCCCCGAACCGACCAAGCACTACCCGATCGGGCAGCTCAAGCCGGCGAACGTTCCCGCGCCGCTCATCTGGACCGGCTCGAACGGCCCGAAGTCGCTCGCCGCGACCGGCCGGCAGGCGGACGGCTGGATCCCGGGTCGCGCGGCGGACTGGCTGAGCGACCGCTACCGCTGGTCCCGCCCGATCATCGACGAGGCTGCGTTGTCGGTCGGCCGCAAGCCGTCCGACGTCGCCACGATCTACAACTTCCCCGGCGCACTCACCGCGTCCCCGGCTCGCCGTACCCGCGATGACGAAGGCCGCTGGATCGGTGGTTCCCCCGCGCAGTGGATCGAGGAACTCACCGGCGCGATCCTCGAGCACGGCGCTGCCGGGTTCACCTTGTTCCCGCGAGGCGCCGACGCGTACGACGTCCAGGTCGCGAGGTGGGCGCAGGAGGTTGTCCCCGCAGTGCGGGCCGCGGTCGGCTAGTCAGCCCAGCGCCGCTAGCTCGGCGGGCGACAACCGGATGGCACCGGCGGCGATGTTCTCCTCGAGGTGAGCAGGGTTCCCGGTGCCCGGGATGGCCAGGACGTTCGGACCTTGATGCAGAGTCCACGCCAGGCGGATCTGTTGAGGCGAGACGCCGTGCTGGCCGGCGATCGCCTCGACAGCGGACGAGGCCTGCGGTGTCACGCCGCTCTCACGCTCCGCGCCGGCGATCGCGAAGAACGGTACGTAGGCGATGTCCCGCTCGGCGCACAGCCGGATCAGCGCGTCCTCTTCACGGCGCAGATCGATGGCGTAGCTGTTCTGCACGCACACGACCGGCGCGATCGCCAGCGCCTCGTCCAGGTGGTCGGCGCGCACGTTCGACACCCCGAGCTGACGGATCAGGCCGGCGTCGCGCAGGTCCGCGAGCGCCCCGAACCGGTCGGCGATGGAGTCGGCGCCCGCCTTCTTCATGATGCGCAGGTTGACGACGTCGAGGCGGTCGAGGCCGAGCTGGCGCAGGTTCGTCTCGACCTGCGTCCGCAGCTCGGCCGCGGTCGTCGCGTGGTAGAAACCACGCTCAGGGTTCTCACCCGGACCGACCTTGGTCGTGATGACGAGCTCGTCCGGGTACGGCGCCAAGGCCTCCCGGATCAGCTCGTTCGCATACCGCGCCTCGCCCTCGCCGACCCGCAGCGTCCCGCCCGGCGAACAGTAGAACGCAGCCGTGTCGATGTGGTTCACGCCGAGCTCGACTGCCCGTCGCAGGACCCGGATCGCCACCTGACGATCCGGGTTCGGGGTGATCCGCATGGCTCCGAAACCCATCCGGTTGACGGTGACGTCGCCCAGCTTCCAGGTGCCTGCGGTATCCGCGGTGCTCATTCCTCGATCGCTCCTCGAACTGCGCGTAGATGTTGCCGGAAAGTCAGTGAGGGATCGGTCGCCCGCGCCGTCAGGTAGTCCGCGAACCGCACCTGCTCCCGCAACGACCGTCCAGCCCGGATCTCGGCCGCCTGCCGATGTTCGGTGTCGCGGATGGACTCGGCCAGCTCGGCCACCTCGTCGACCCGATCGGCCGGCACGAAGACCACACCGTCCTCGTCACCCAGGACGACGTCGTCCCGGCTCACCGACCAGTCCCCGATAGTTGCCGTGGACAACGCGTCGTCGGGTTGCGGATCGAGCCGCAACGGCCCGGTCGGCATCGCGCCGAGGCTGAACACCGGCAGCCCGATCGCCGTGATGTCGACCGTGTCGCGATGCAGTCCCCAGATCACGATCCCGGCGAGTCCGGCGGCCTTGGCCTCGAGCGCGACCAGGTCGCCCACGCACGCCTCGTCCCGCCGTCCGCCGTTGTCCACAACCAGTACGTCGCCGTCCTCGGCCGACTCGAACGCCTCGAAGAAGACGTCGACACTACCCACATGCTGGGCAGGCAACACCCGTCCGGCCACCCGACCTCCGACCACAGCCGTCAGCGACGCGGTCCGCACAGGCACACCGGCCCGAAGACACGCGTCCGCGACATGCGCCGTCGTCAAACCTTCGAACAGCATGCTCGATCCCTTCTCACCGTACATATGGACAGGAGGTGTTCCGCCCCCCGCGCTCCACCCGAGTCAGCCGCGCCACGCAAGTCCGGCCCAGAGGCCGACACCTCCTGTCGATCTGTACGGCTACGACAGGAACGCGACGATCTCGGCCAACGACGGATTGTAGGCCTCGCTGGAGGTGTCGACCGTCAGGGACGGGACCGGCAGATCGACCGCCTGGAAGGCGTTGTGGGTCCGCAGTCGAGCGTCGGCGCTGATCTGTGCGTCCTCGTGCGCGGTCCGTTTCGGGTCGGTCGCCGTACGTGCGGTGATCCGGGCGAGCGCAACGTCGGCGGGGACCGTGCAGTGGATGATCCGAAGGTCGGCGCGGTTGAGCAGCGGGGTCAGGCCGGGACTCCAGATCCGGTCCTGGAACGCGGCTTCGGCCACGATCGTCGTACCGCGGCCGACCAGCAGCCCGATCACGTCGAAGAAGGTGGACAGCGTCCGCATCGTCAGCGGGTCGCCCGGGCCGGGTACGAAGCCGGGCGTCGCGTGCGCCATCCCCTCCTTGATCTCGTCCCGGCAGATCGCCGGGCACCCGATCGCGGCGGCCACCTGATGAGCCAGCGTTGTCTTCCCGGTCCCTGGCGGGCCACTCACCACTACGACAAGAGGTTTGGACTGCACCGCCGCACCCTAGCCACCCCCGACGTCCGCCCGCACCAGGATTCCGGGAGACGTCACCGAAAAGTGTCCGTGCGGGCGGTTAGCGTGAGGTCCGGATGTGGCCAGAACGTCGGTGGGCAGGGGGTGACAGTGGACGGATGACGACCTATTCCGCGGTTCGTACGACGGGCATCTACTGCCGGCCCGGATGCGGGGCGAAGCCCCGGGCGGAGAACGTGCGGACCTTCGAGCTGGCGGCGGCCGCCGAGGCGGCCGGATACCGCGCCTGCCTGCGCTGCCGGCCGTACCGGGTCGCGGGGACCGTGCCGGACGAGGCGCCCGAGCTCGTCTGCCGCGCTGTTCAACTGATCATCGCCGGTGTGCTGGACGAGTCCGGCGAGGCGGCGCTCGGCGCGCGGCTCGGGCTGTCGACGCGCCACCTACGCAGGTTGTTCCACGAGCACCTCGGCGTCACGCCGGACCAGTTCGCCCGCTCGAGGCGTGCCCACTTCGCCCGCAGACTCCTCGATGACAGCGATCTGTCCATCGCGGACATCGCGTTCGGGTCCGGCTTCGGGAGTCTGCGGCAGTTCAACCGCGCGATGCGTGAGATCTTCCGGGCGTCCCCGCGCGAGCTCCGCGACCGGCGGCGCCGGACCGATCGCCTGGTCGCCGATGGTGGCCTGGCGCTGCGGTTGCCGTTCACCACGCCGTACGACTGGGAGGCGATGAGCGCGTTCCTCGCGTCGCAGGCGATCCCTGGCGTCGAGTCGGTCGAGGACGGTGTCTACCGCCGGACCATTTCTCTCGATGGCGATCCCGGTCTGCTCGAGATCGGTCCCGGCGGGCCTGATCACCTGCTGCTGCACGCACATCTCCCGTACTGGGAGGGTGTCATCCACGTCGTCGAGCGAGCCGCGCGACTCGTCGCCGTCGAGGCCGACCCGGACGTCCGCGTGCCGGGCGCGTGGGGGCCATTCGAGGTCGCGGTCCGGGCGGTGGTCCGCGATCAGCTACCGCCTGAGGACGCGTACGACGTACTGCGCAAGCTCGTCGAGGTGTACGGCGTTCCAGTCGCGGGGCTCGGCCACGGCCTCACGCACGCGTTTCCGGGTGCGGAGGCGCTGACCGAGGCCGAGCTGGTCGGGCCGCTGGCGCAAGCAGTTGCTTCAGGCAATCTTGTGCTCGACCAAGACGCCGGGATCGGCTCCTTGGAGACCGTGCCCGGCGTCAGCGCCAATGCAGCCCGCCAGATCGCGATGCGGCTGGGCGGTCAGCGGAGGAGAGAGTTGAGCTTGCCGAACTCCGCCGCGGTGGACAGCGCCTCGTAGGTGCCGCTCGTCAGTAGTTCCTTCGCCGCGGCCGTCGCCAACCCGTAGGCGCCGGCGGTGATCGCCGGGCCGACGCTGATCCGCGTCACTCCGAGCGCAGTGAGCTCGGCAACCGTGGGCGCGCCCGGGCCGACCATCACGTTGAGCGGCAACGGCGACGCCGCCACCAGTTCGCGAATCGTCGCGGCATCAACGACCCCCGGGACGAACAGCACATCCGCGCCGGCTTCGGCGTACAGCTTTGCGCGTTCGATCGTTCCGCTCCCGTCGCCGAACAGATAGGTATCCGTCCGCGCGTTGATGACGAGCTCGCGGTCAATGGCTCGCGCGGCAGCGATCCGCTCGGCCTGCAAGGCCGGGTCGATCAGCGAGCCGCCAGAGCTGTCCTCGAGGTTGATGCCGACAGCACCGGCCTCGATGACGTCGGCAACCGTTGCCTCGACATCGCCGTAGCCGGACTCGACGTCCGCGGTCACCGGCACCGACACGGCCGCGACGATCGCGCGGACCGCCGCGATCGCCGCCGTACGATCCAACCCGCCGGCATCGGCGACGCCAGCCGCCCACGAGACGCCCGCACTGGTGGTCGCGATCGCCGCGGCGCCAGCCGCCTCGATCGCCCGCGCCGACCCGGCATCCCACGCATTCGGCAACACCAACGGCGGCCGCTCATGCAAGGCGCGCAACCGCCGTGCCAACTCGACCTGGCTGCTCACAGGCTCACCAGCAGTTCATGATCGATCTCGACGAACTCCACGATCAGCCCGGCGAACTTCCCCGCGATCAGCTCCCGGTACGCCGCCGACCCGGTGTGCGCGTCGTACGCCGCCTGATCCGCGAAGTGCTCGACGAAGAGCAAATAGTCCGGGTTGGCCGGATCGCGATAGACGCGGAACGACAACGTCCCCTCCTCGGCTCCCGGCCCCACCGGCGCGAACTCCCGCACCAGTTCCTCGGCCGCCGCCTGATTGCCATCCTTCAACTTGATCGGAAACACCTTGGCCAGCACTTGGTTCCTCCTGAGTCCGACTGAACAACCCAAGCCTCACTCGTCGCCCAGCTCCAGTCTGGCCATATTCGGCCATCTCCGTGCTTCCAATATTCGAGACGATATGTCTCACGAAACAAGATTCTGGGTTAGCGTGAGAAAGTCGGCAGAGGGCAAAGGAGCCTGGGATGAACAACGTGTACACGCATGGGCATCATGAGTCGGTGTTGCGGTCGCACAGCTGGCGGACCGCGGAGAACTCGGCTGGTTACCTGCTTCCGCATCTGCGGCCGGGGATGGCGTTGCTCGACGTCGGCGCAGGTCCCGGCACCATCACCGCCGACCTCGCCCGACTGGTCGAGCCGGGACCGGCCACGGCCCTCGAAGCGACGGACGAGGCGCTCGGCATCACTCGCGCGACCTTCGCGAAGCTCGATCTCGAGGTGGAGTTCGTGGTCGGCGACGTCCATGCGCTGGACCTTCCGGACGACACGTACGACGTGGTCCATGCGCACCAGGTGCTGCAGCATGTGGCGGATCCGGTGCAGGCGCTCCGGGAGATGCGGCGGGTCTGCAAGCCGGGTGGGATCGTCGCGGTCCGGGACTCGGACTACCACGGCTTCACGTGGTATCCGGAGCTGCCCGAGCTCGACGAGTGGATGGACCTCTACCAGCGGATGGCGCGCGCGAACGGTGGCGAACCGGATGCCGGCCGGCGACTGCTGAGCTGGGCCTTGGAGGCCGGCTTCGAGAAGGTGGACGCGACGGCGAGCACCTGGACCTTCGCCGACGAAGCGGGACGCGCGTTCTGGGGAGGAATGTGGGCCGACCGCATCCTGCAGTCGGCGATGTCCGACCAGGCTCGCCGAGCCGGCGTACCGGAGAAGACGCTCAACGCGATCTCCGCGGCCTGGAAGACCTGGGCAGCCCGCCCCGACGGCTGGATCTCCATTCTCCACGGCGAACTCCTCTGCACCGCCTAGCCGGACTTGTGGCACTCACCAAGTCGGCCTGATCCGGGCGCGTCACGCTCAGGCTCGGGGGAGCGGAGGCCCGGCGATCGGGTTGGTGAGTGGGACAGGTCCGCATCTAGGGACCAGGCGAGGCCAGGACCACGAGGTAGCCGTCCGGGTCGCGGAGCCACAGCTCGTCGTGGTCTGCGTTCGGGTTGTGGTGGACGTCGGTGTGCACTGTGGCGCCGAGCACTCGAGCGCGCGCGGCGGCCGCGGTCAGGTCGTCGGTCTCGAACCACACCGCGACCCCGTTCCCCAACGGATGCGAGGCATCCCCGAAGGGCCCGTGATGGTGATCGACGTCCAGATTGTGCAGTTGCATCACCAACACGCCGTCCACTTCGAGCCGTTCGTACTCCGGACCACCATGAGCGCTCACGGCTCCCAGGACCTCGCAGTACCACGCACTGCTCTTCTCGACGTCGCTCACCGCGATCAAGGTCTGTGGTCTCATACCGGCGACGCTAGGCGCCAGGCGGCTAGGTGGTCTTGAACGAATGGGAACGCTGCCGCGACACCTCGTAGAGGACGGCTGTGGCGGCGTTGGCGGCGTTGAGTGAACTGGCTGATCCGGTGATGGGGATCCGCACCAGCTGGTCCGCGGCCTCCCGCCAGCCGGCGCTCAGGCCGTTGGTCTCGTTCCCGATCAGGAGCAGGGTCGGCTGGGTGAAGTCGAAGTCGAACACGTCCACGGACCCGTGCTCGTCGGTGCCCACGACAACGATCGGTACGTCGGCCGAGCGTCGTACCCACTCGATCACCTCACGCTGCGACGGCGCGCGTACGGCGGGGATGCCGAACAAGGATCCGGTGGTCGCGCGGACCGCCTTCGGGTCGTAGACGTCGGCGGCATGCCCGGTGACGATCACGCCGTGCGCTCCGAAGGCATCGGCGGACCGGATGATCGACCCGATGTTCCCGGGACCGGTCGGCCGGTCGAAGACCACGCCGAGGAAATCCGGTCCCACTGGAATGCGATCCAGGTCGTCCGGTGGCAGTTCGAGGACTGCGATCAGTTCGGGCGCCGCCTCGTCCTTCTCGCCGAGTTCGGCCAGCAACGCGGGTTCCATCGCGACCCGCTCGACACCGGGCAACCGCTGCAGCAACTCCTGCGCCCACCGCGACAATGGTCGCGAGGCATCCTGGATCACCGCGCGCACCGGCCAGCCGTTGTCCACGGCAAGCGAAATCGGTCGCACTCCCTGCACCAGGAACTCACCGGCCCGTTGCCGCTTGGTCCGGTTGGTCAGGGACGCCTGCCACACCTGGAACCGGGCGTTCCGCGACGAGATCCGTTGCACGCCACCACCCTACGTGGACGGCGCTCCGGTCGACTCGCGGACGATCAGCTCGGGCCGGAACAGCAGCGACTGACCTTGGGTCGGTCCGGAATCGTCCAGCCGGGCCCGGAGCTGGCTGAACGCGGCCGCCGCCATCTCGCGCATCGGCTGCCGGACCGTGGTGAGCGTCGGCGCATACAGGTCGGCGAGCACGATGTCGTCGAAGCCGACGACCGAGACGTCCTTGCCTGGCTCGAGTCCGCCGTCGCGCAGTCCGCGGCAGACGCCGAGCGCACACATGTCGTTGATGGCGACGATCGCCGTCGGCGGCTCGTCGAGCGCAACCAGCTCCGCGGCGGCCGCGCGACCCAGCTCCGAGGCCTCGACATCGCCGAAGTCGTCGGCGCCGCTCCCGGTCGGCGCCCGCAGGGCAGCCTCCGGATCGAGCCCGGCCTGCTCCAGCCCGGCGACGAAGCCGCGGTACCGCTCCTTGCGGTTCACGCTCGCCAGCGCACCCGAGACGAACGCCAGTCGGGTATGTCCGAGCTCCGTGAGGTGCTGGGTGGCGAGTTGGCTGCCGATCGCGTTGTCGACGCTGATGCTCACCAGCGACGCCGGATCGCCGGCCTGCGACGTACGGTCGAACGCCACCAGTTGGAGACCGCGTTCGACGAGCGGCATCACGTGCTCGAGCGAAGGCAGCGAGGAGCAGAGCACGACACCGTGTACGCCGTCCGCCCACAGTTCGTCGATGTAGTCGCGCTCACGGCGGGGATCGCGCTCGGAGTTGCACAGCAGCACGTGGTAGCCCTCGGCCAGGGCGGCCGACTCCAGATACCGGGCTAGTGCACCCCAGAACGGGTTGCCGACCGACGGGACGACGAGCCCGATCGTGGTGTTGCGGCCGGTGCGTAGCTGCCGGGCGGCCCGGTTCGGCCGGTAGCCGAGTTTGTCGATCGCTGTCTCGATCCGCTGCCGCGTCTCCGGCAGCATCCGGTGGTTCCGCCCGTTCAGCAGGTTCGACACCGTGCTCGGCGAGACACCTGCCTCGGTCGCGACCTGCTGGATCGTCACCTCACTCATGCCCACCCGCGCATTCTTCCTCACCGTTCGCCCCGAACCTGCCGTCTCGCAGTGCAACGATGCATCAGGACGCGCCGAAAGTCCAGCCGAGATGATTCGGCGTCGACCTCTTGACGATCACGAAGAACGCTTCCTAGCATGCGGTGCATCGTTGCACCAGTCCGCATCAGCAGCGCCGCTCCGACTGGTAGATCGTTGCACCACTCCCCTTCCGCAGCACCACGAAAGGCGCGCCATGGAGTACACCCGCAGATCAGTCCTGACGGCCCTCGGCCTCGGCGCGTTCGCCGCCGCCGCCGGGTGTTCCGCCTCGCCGTCCGGTGACGGTCAGGCGGCCGCCGACGGTCCCGCCGAGGGCGAGATCACGTTGCTCACCCCGATCTTCGAGGGCAGCACCGGCAAGCAGTTGCTGGAGGGCAAACTGCTGCCCGCGTTCAAGCAGAAGTACCCGAACGTCACCGTCAAGGTCGACTACACGACGTACGCCGCGCTGAACGAGAAGCTGACCACCGGCCTGGCCGGCGGCCTGATGCCGGACGTGGTGATGCTCGGCGTCGGCTGGATCCCGCCGTTCGCGCACAAGAAGGTGCTCGCGCCGCTGCCCGACTCGCTGGCGACCCGCTTCGACTACGAGGACCGGGTGCTCGAGCCCTCCCGGTACGACGGCAAGCTCTACGCACTGCCACTCGTGCTGGACACCCGGATCGTCACCTACCGCAAGGACATGTTCGCCGAGGCCGGCATCAAGCAGCCGCCGAAGGACTGGGCCGAACTGCGGGCGATGGCCAAGGAACTGGCCCGCACCGACGGCTCCGGCAAGCTGACCAGGGTCGGGTTCGATCCGTTCTCGATCGACCTGCGGCAGTGCTGGGAAACCTTCCTGTTCGCCAACGACGGCAACCTGTTCGACGAGTCCGGCCAGCAGGTGCGGTTCAACGACGAGCGCGGCGTCGAGGCGTTGCAGCTGTTCCTCGACGTGATCAAGGACAAGTCGGGCGACTACTCGTTCAAGTCCGCTGCCGGTCAGCCGAGCACGCTGGCGCAGGGCCGGTCCGCGATGATGATGGCGAACAACTCGCTGTGGGTGCAGCTGAAGGAGCAGAATCCCGAGTTGCTCGCGGAGGACAAGGTCGGCGCGTTCATCCTGGCCAACAAGGTGCCGGCGATGTTGCAGGGCGGGACCCTGGTGGCCCGCTCGGCCTCGACCAAGCACGCGGCGGCCGCCCAGGCGCTGGTCGAGTTCATGGGTACGCCGGAGACGATCCTGCCGACCGCGACGCAGCGCGGTTCGGTGCCCGGCGTGCAGGACCTGCGGACCTCCGACTACGTGAAGAACAACGGGTTCGTGAAGCTTGCCCTGGACAACATGAACAAGGCCCGCTCCGAGGGTGGAACGCCGGCCTGGATGGAGATCCGGGAGAAGATCAAGACCACGCTGGAGACCGCCGTGGTGGGTCAGCGGACCGCCCAGCAGGCGATCGACGAGCTGGCGAACCTGAGCAAGCAAGCGATCTCGCGCCTGTGACCGAGACCTTCAGCGGAAAGGCTCCGCCATGGCTGTGATCTCCCCACCGGTCCGGGTGCGCGACGCCGCACCCGGCCCGGCCACCACCCCGCCACCCGGCCGCTTGCTGCGCAGTCGACGACGTGCCGGCCTGCTGATGGTCGCGCCCGCGTTGCTGCACGCACTGATCTGGATCGGCATCCCGCTGGTCGCGGCGGTCGTCCTGAGCTTCACGTCGTACGACGTGCTGACGCCGCCGCGGTTCGCGGGACTGGACAACTTCCGCGACCTGCTCGGCGACGACGTGTTCCGGCGGGCGGTGCTGAACACCAGTGTCTATACGTTCTTCACCGTCCCGGTGGCGATGGCGATCGCGCTGCTGATCGCGCTGATGCTGAACGCCAAGCTGGCCGGGCGGGCGATCTTCCGGACCGCGATCTTCATCCCGCAGGTGACCGCGACGATCGCGGTCGCGCTGGTCTGGCTGTGGATCTACGATCCGCGCAGCGGCCTGGCGAACGCGATCCTGTCGTTCCTCGGCCTGGACGGCCCCAACTGGTTGTCCTCGACCAGTTGGGCGATGCCGGCGGTGATCGTGGTCGGCATCTGGCAGGGCATCGGGCTGAAGATGCTGATCTACCTGGCCGCGCTGCAGAGCCTGCCGACCGAGCTGTACGAGGCGGCGGCGGTGGACGGTGCCTCGAAGGTACGGCAGTTCTTCAGCCTGACCCTGCCGTTGCTGAAGCCGGCGACCTTCTTCGTCTTCGTCACCTCGGTGATCGGCGCGTTCCAGTCGTTCGACCAGGTGTACATCCTGACCGACGGCGGACCGGCCAACAGCACCACGATGATGACGTACGAGATCTACAAGTCCGCGTTCCGGGAGTTCCGGATGGGTTACGCCTGCGCGCAGAGCCTGGTGCTGTTCGCGCTGCTGCTCGTCCTGACCCTGGTCAACCGGCGGATCACCGGAGGCGACCGTGCCAGCCGTTGACGCGGTACGCCGGGTCCGGGCCGGCCGGATCGCGCTCTACCTGACGTTGTCCGCGATCTCCCTGGTGATGATCGTGCCGTTCGTCTGGATGCTGCTCACGTCGGTGAAGACGCCGGCCGACATCGGCGCGGTACCACCCCGGCTGTTCCCGACGAAGTGGGCCTTCGGCAACTACGCCGACGCGCTGCGGGCCGCGCCGTTCGCGACGTACGCCCGCAACAGCTTCGTGATCGCGGCCAGTCACACCGTGCTGAACGTGGTGATCGCGTCGATGGCCGGGTACGCGCTGGCGCGGCTGCGGTTCCGCGGCAGCGGACTGATCTTCCTCGGGTTCGTCGGTGCGCTGATGATCCCGACGTACACCAAGATCCTGCCGGAGTTCCTGATCGTGCGGTTCATGCCGTTGTTCGGCGGCAACGACATCACCGGCCAGGGTGGCACCGGCTGGCTGGACACCTGGTGGGCGCTCATCATCCCGGGCGCGGTCAGTCCGTTCTCGGTGTTCCTGTTCCGGCAGTTCTACCTGGACCTGCCGGTCGAGCTCGAGGAGGCCGCGCGGCTGGACGGCCTCGGTGAGCTGGGCATCTACGCCCGGATCATGACACCGCTGGTGAAACCCGCGTTCATCACCGTCGCGCTGCTCACCTTCGAGGGCTCGTGGAACAACTTCCTCTGGCCACTGCTGGTGACCAAGAGCGACAGCCTGCGGGTGATCCAGGTCGGCCTGTCGGTGTTCCGGACCGAGAACGACACCCAGTGGGCGTTCCTGATGGCCGGTACGACGCTGGCCACCGTGCCGATGGTGGTGCTGTTCCTGATCGGGCAGCGCTACTTCGTCCAAGGTTTCGCGACCGCGGGCATCAAGTGACACACAGCGAAGGAGACCAACGTATGACCGAGGAACTGCAAGGCACGCGAGCGCTGGTGACCGGCGCCGGGCACGGCATCGGCCGGGGGATCGCGCTCGGTCTGGCGGCAGCCGGGGCGGACGTCGTGGTCCACTACGGCAGGTCCGCCGGCGCAGCCGCGCAGACCGTCGCCGACATCGAGGCACTCGGCCGGAAGGCGATCGCGGTCGGTGCCGACGTCACCAGTACGGCTGACGTCGACCGGTTGCTGGACGAGACGGCCGGGTTCCTCGGTGGGCTGGACGTCCTGGTCTGCAACGCCGGCCATCTGATCGGCCGGGTCAAGGTCGAGGAGATGTCGGACGAGCACTTCCAGCAGGTCGTCGATGTGAACCTCGGCGCCACCTTCCGCACCACCCGCGCCGCGATCCCGCACCTCGCCCAGTCGGCCAACCCGCGGATCATCACGATGGCTTCGCTCGCCGCGCACAACGGCGGCGGTCCTGGCTCGGTGATCTACGCGGCCGCCAAGGCGGGGATCCGCGGGTTCACCAAGGGGCTGGCCAAGGAGCTCGGTCCGCAGGGCATCACCGTCAACGCGGTCGCGCCCGGCTACATCGCGGAGACCGCGTTCCACCAGACGTTCTCCACCGCCGAAGCCCAGGCGAACATGGTGGCCGGTACGCCGATCGGCCGCGCCGGTCAGGTCGAGGACGTCGCCAATGCGGTCCGCTTCCTCGCGCTGCCGTCGTCGGGCTACTTGACCGGGATCACCATCGACATCGACGGTGGCACATGGCCTCGATGACCGGACACCCGCCGGCCGAACGCGGCGGCTGGTGGCACCAGTACGTCTGTCCCGCGCACGGCGTCGAACTCGAGCACGAAGGGTTCGAAACCGGTGAGTTTCCGGCCGGCGGCGTGCCGTGCGCGTACGGCTGCCGCGTCGACACGGAGACAGTGCGTGGTGCCTGGCGTGTCCTCGCGCACCACTGGTGGGCCCGGCGGATCCGTCTGCTCTCGTACGACGGCGCCGGCGCCGAGTTGCTCACGTCGTACGCGCGGCTCTACCTGAAGCTGACCGAGTCCGGTGAGCATGAGCAGGCACAGGGGTGGATGCAGCGCGGACGGCTGTTCCACCAGGCGCTGACCGACGCGGTCTGGGGCGTGCCGATCGCGCATGCGATCCGCAACCTGGCCGGTCGGGCGGAGCTGGCGGAGACGCTGCCGATGCTCGACGACATGATCGACGGCGCGCGGCGGGCCCGCGACGCGATGGTTGCCCAGGACAAGTTCTCCTCGAACTACACCGCGTGGTTCAACGCGCTCGGCGTGACCGCGGGGCAGGCCGCCGCGGCGGTGCGAGGAGAGTCGTGGGACGGCGAGAAGGAGTGGCTGACCGGTGAGTACGGCCAGTTCGCGCATCTGGAGGTCGCGACCGGCGAGGACGGCTTCGAGTGGGAAGCCAGCACGTACTACCACGGCTTCGTCCTCCGGGCTTACCTGCTGAGCCTCCGTGGCGCTGACCCTGCGCAGATCCCCGATCGGCTCGACGCGATGATCGGCGCGCTCGCCGGGATCGCGACTGACGGCGGCATCCTGCCGGCCCTGCACGACGGCCCGTACCGCCGGGTGCCGCTGGCTCTGGAGTGGCTGGAGATCGTTGCCTTGGCACGCCAGTTCACCACGAACCACGGTCTCGACGCGGTGGCCACCCAGGCTCGTGCGGAGGTGGGCCCGTCGTACGACGGCCTCGAGGACAGATTCGACGGATGGTTCGCCGGACCGCCTCGCTCGGGCATGGTGCGATCGTGGCCGACGATTGAGGTGTCCAACTCGTACGCCGTGGTCCGCACCGGCGGCATCCACGCGATCCTCGACCATGGTCCGCACGGCGGCTCGCACGGGCACCACGACAAGCTCGCGCTCTACCTGTACGGCGCGACGACGCGTTGGCAGCCAGATCCCGGCCAGGTGCCGTACGGACACGCGGAATGGCGGCGCCACTACAAGTCCGCGGCCGCCCACCCGACGATCCGGATCGACCGCCTCGACCCGGACGAGGCGACCGGTGCGATCACGTACGACGAGACATCGGTGACCGCGGAGATCGCCGGTTGGTACGACGGCGTCCGGGCAACGCGGCACCTGATCGCCGGCGATGGCTACCTCGTCGACGTGGTCCGGGTGACAGTGGACCGGGAGCGGGAGATCGTGCTGCAGTTCCGGCCGGACGTCGAGCTGAGCGTGGAGGTCACGCCGAGCGAGGTGCGCACGATCTGGACAGGCGACGAGACGTTGTACGGCTACCACGTCGGCCAGGCCGTGCCGCTGGTTCGCCCCGGGCCAGGCCCGGCCGACGACCCACAGCGGACTCGGACCGGCCTGGATTGGACCGCCGTCGGAACAACGGCGACCTTCTGTTCCGTCTACTCGACCACGGTGGCTGCCGTCGAGGTGACCGACGACGCGGTCGCGGTCAACGGGCACCTGCACCGGATCGGAGATCGCTGATGCTGATCGAACACCGCCTCGACGAACTGCGTGACGGTCTCGACGGCCGGCATGCCGCTCGCTGGCGCCGGCTGCGCGAGCAGTGCGACTGGTACCGCACCCAGACCCCGCCGACCGAGCATCCGTCAGCGAGCATCACGTACCTCGGACCGGCGGCAGCCAACCTGGCCCTGGCCTACCGGATGACCGGCAACCCCGGTTACCGCGACGAGGCCGCGCGCTGGATCTCCGCGGCGATCGGGCTCCCGCACTGGGGCAAGGCGCACATGCCCGACCACGACCTGGACGCCGGCTGGCTGCTGCACGGGTTGTCGCTCGCGTCGACCTGGCTCGGCGACGACTTCGCGCTCGCCGACGAGTTGCGGGCGAAGCTGGAACTGCAGGGTTCGCGGCTGTACGAGTTCGCCGTCGAGTCCGAGGGCTCCTGGTGGAGTTCGTCGTACTGGCAGAATCACAACTGGATCTGCTACACGGGCCTGGCCGCCGCCGGCTACGCGCTCGGCAAGACCGAGTGGACCGAGCGCGCGAAAACGAACTTCGCCACGGTGATCGATCTGCTGCCTGCCGACGGGTCCGACATGGAAGGTGTCGTCTACTGGCGGTACGGCGTTCCGTGGCTGGCGACGTACCTGGATCTGCTGCAGGACCAGGAAAGTCTGGACTGGTGGGATCGCTGCCGGTTCCTGGCGAACACGTTCTCCTATCGCCTGCAGCAGTGCGCGCCGGGGTTCGAGGAGAACATCGATCACGGCGACTGCCACGACCGGCGCAGCGGGCACAGCGTCTCGCTGTACTACAAGCTCGCCTCCGCCTACCGGATCGGCGAGGCGCAGTGGCTGGCCGACCTGGTCGCCGATCGCTTCTTCTGGCGTGAGGCGTACGCGAGTGGGGTGAAGCCCGGCGTGATGCCGGAGGCCTACCTGGAGTTGCTCTGGTACGACGAATCGGTGCGACCGGTGTCGCCGGTGGAGAGCGCGCCGTTGTCGGCGTACTTCCCGGACCTCGGTCTGGTCACCGCGCGGACCGGATGGGACGACGACGCGACGATGGTGTCGTTCAAGGCCGCTCCCGGCGGCGGGCACCAGGCGTGGGAGACCTCGCACCGGCTGGACACCGAACGCGGATGGGACACCTTGAGCGCCGGGCATCACCACCCGGATGCCGGGTCGTTCGTACTGACCTCGCGCGGTGCGTTCCTGGCTGTGGACGAGGGATACAGCAACCGGAAGCGGGCCGGTGACCACAACCTGATCCTGGTCGATGGACAAGGTTTCGTGGACGAGGACCGGTATCACGTCTACCAGGGGGCGCCGTACGAGCGCCAGGCCCGGATGGTCGACGTACTCGCGGCCGATGGCGTGGCTCACGCAACGGCCCAGATCGCGGCGATGTATCCGGCCGAGTTGGAGATCACCCGGCTCGACCGCACCCTGGTGTTCACCCCCGCCGGCCGTCTCGTCCTGCTGGATCGATGCGCGGCCCGGTCACCCCGTGACTGGACGTTCTTGCTGCACGCGGACTGGCCGATCGAGTACGGCGAGGACATCGTGCTGCGATCGGGATCCGCACAAGCCTGGGTTCGACTGCACACCCCGCTGACCGTCGAGCCGGCCGTCACCGAGGTCGAGGCGAACCCGACATCGAGTACGCCGAGTCTGCGGCTGACCCGGACGATGCACACCCTGCGCGCCACCGCGGAGCGTCGTACCACCGCGACGATGCTGACCACCGTCGAGCCGACCTCGGCGTTGCGGCCGGAGTCGGCCTCCGCGCGCCGCCTCGATCTCGCCCGCGGATTCGGGATCGCCTTCGACGAGGAAACCGTTCTGTTGGCCGACGACGACGGGGTGATCGAGAGCGAAGGGTTCTCGGAGAAGGCCAAGGCCGTGATCCAGTCCGCCCACGGGAGGATCACGCTATGACCAGGCGGGCGCTGGACTGGCTGGGGTGGCTGGCGAGTCCGGTGCTGGCCGGCGCGGCGTTCTCGCTCCTCTGCCTGGGGGTCGTGACCTGGTTGCCGGCCCTCGCGGCGGTCGGGTTCGCCCTCAACCGATGGCGGACGGACGGAGACACCCGCTGCTTCACGGGCGTGTTCACCGGGTGGCGCCGGTACTGGCGTCCGCTGCTGCCGCACTCGGTCCTGATGACCGTCGCGGCAGTGATTGCCGTCAGCAACTTGTCGTTCCTGTCCGGTCGCTCGGGACCGGTCGTCGTTGCCTTGTTCATGATCCACGTCGGCCTGGTCGCGGCCGCGATCACCTACCATCTGGCACTCGCGGTCGCTGCTGGTCGTGACCCGTCCGGCTCGCCCGCCGATTGGCGTCGTACCGCCTTCCGGCTCGCCTTCACTTCCGTCCCGCGTGGCACGGCCTTGCTCGGCGCTGCCATTGCCGCACCGGTCTTCTCACTCGCCGTCCCGGCGGGCCCACTGCTTCTCGGCACCACGATTCCGGTTCTGATCGGCTTGCTCGTCGCCGACCACGCATAGTCCCCAACCGCCCCTTAGGAGGACCATCATGTCCAGAGCTGTCCCGATCCTGCTGCTCGGCGCCGACTTCGACCCCACCGCCGCCTGCTGATGGCTCGCCCCTCCCGCCGATCAGTCCTCGGTGGGGCGCTCGGTGGCGCGGTTCTCGGTGGTACGACGCTCGGCGGTCTCGCGATCGGTCGAGCCGAGGCCGCTCCGCGCCACCGTTGGGCCACCACCTGGGCCACGACCCACACCGCCCCCACCCCGACCGACCGAGACGCCACCCAAGGCTTCACCGACGCCACCATCCGCACCACGCTGCACCTGTCCGCCGGAGGCCAAGTCCGCCTGCGCTTCTCGAATGCCTTCGGAACCGCGCCGACGCTGGTCGGCCCGGTGACGGCGAACTCGAAGGCAGTGCTGTTCGGTGGCGAGCAGCAAGTTGTGCTGGCCGCCGGAGCCACGGTCATCAGCGACCCGGTAGGGCTGGTCGTGCCCGACGGTGGCGATCTCGTCGTGAGCCTGCATCTGCCGGGCCCGACCGGCCCGGTGAGCTTCCACCGGAACGTGCACGCCACCGGAGTCATCGCGGATTCCGGCGGTGAACGGGCGACGAAGTCCGCGTTCCTGCTCAGCGGTGTCGACGTCCTGACCGAGGGCAGGCGAACACTCGCCGTCCTCGGGGACTCGATCACCGAAGGTGTGGGGACGCCGGACGACGCGAACCTGCGATGGCCCGATCAGTACGCGGCGCGGTTCCGGCGGCGCCCGGCGGTGGCCAACCTCGGCATCAGTGGCAACCGCCTGCTGCTCGACGACGTACGCTTCGGCCCGAGCGGCCAGTCGCGGTTCGACCGGGATGTACTCGCACTGCCGGGACTTCAAGCGGTGCTGGTGTTTCTCGGCATCAACGACATCCAGCAACCACCGAGTCAGACCGATCCGGCCCGGCTGCTCGAAGGCTACGAACAGCTCGCCCGGCGGGCCCGCGACCACAACCTCGAGGTGCTCGGGGCAACGATCGGCCCATTCAAGGGGTGGATCCGCTACACCGACGAGGTCGACCATGTCCGCAACCAGGTGAACGACGCGCTGCGGTCCCGCCGCATCTTCGACCGGCTCGTCGACGTCGACGCCGTACTGCGGGATCCGTCCGACCCGGCACGGCTACGGCCGGCCTTCAACAGCGGCGACGGCCTGCATCCGAACGCCGCCGGGGCGAAGGCGATCGCCCTGACCCTCTGAGAGGACTCCCATGCCCGATCTCACCCTGCGCCGACGCACCGTGCTCGGCGGAATGCTCGGCTCGGCCGCAGTCCTGGCCGCACCGTCCACCACGATGGCCTGGGCGGACGAGTCGACCGACGAGCTCCGCCTCCGCTGGCAGACTCTGCTCACCGGCGGTCCGTCGGTCGACCCGTCCGATCCCGACCTCGCCGTCGCGATCGCACGCATTGACCGGCTGGCCCAGTCCGCCCTGACGACGCTCGACCGCTCGGCGAACCGGACCACGCTCTGGCCGGACCTCGCGAGCACCACACTGTCCAACCACGTCGCCTCGAACTTCCGCCGGATCAAGCAGCTCGCGGTGGCCTGGGCCACCAACGGCTCGGCGTACGAGGGCAACGCGAGCGTGGCCACCGACATTCTCGGCGCCTTCGAGTGGATGCACAACAACCGGTACAGCCCGACGCTCCCGCGCTACGACAACGACTACGACTGGGAGATCGGCGGTGCATCGGCGTTTGCGGACACCCTCGTCCTGCTGTACGACGTGATCCCCGCCGAGGTGCGGACGACGTACACGACGGCGATCAACCATTACACGCCGGATCCGAACCTCTGGCGGGCCGACCGGCAGATCGCAACCGGCGCCAACCGGGTCTGGATCGCGACGGTCGTCGCCATCCGGGCGGTCCTCGACGGCGACACGGCCGCGTTGGTGCGGGTCCGCGATGCGATCAGCGATGTCGAGGGCGACGGCGCGAACAGCGTGCTGGCGTTCAACGACGCACCGGGCCGGACGGACAACGGCACCGGTGAGGGTTTCTACAGCGACGGCTCGTTCCTCCAGCACTACAAGCACCCGTACAACGGCGGCTACGGCAAGGAACTGCTCGGCACGCTGTCGTCGCTGCTCTACCTGCTCGGCGGCACGCAGTGGACCGTGACCGACCCTGACCTCGACAACATCTACCGCTGGATCGACGACGCCTTCGACCCGTTGGTGGTGCGCGGTGACCTGATGGGTTCGGTCTGCGGTCGCGAGATCGCCCGGCCCAGCAAGCAGAACCATGCGCCGACCCAGACGATCATCGAAGGCACGCTCCGGCTCATCCCGGCGGCACCGGCCGATCGCGCGACCAAGCTGACCGCGCTGGTCAAGCAGTGGATCACCGAGGACACCTTCCGCGACTTCCTGACCGTGACCGACCCGGCGTCGCTGGTGGCGGCCCGTGCCGTTCTCGCGTCGGCCACGCCTGCGCGCGGGCCTCTCGTCGTACACCGGCAGTACCAGCGGATGGACAAGGTCGCGCATCATCGGCCCGCGTTCACCGTCGGGCTCAGCGCCTACTCCTCCCGGATCTACAACTACGAGTCGATCCAGAACGAGAACCTGCACGGCTGGCACCTGTCCGACGGCATGGTGCTGGTCTTCGACGACGACCTCGGCCACTACTCGGGCGACTACTGGCCGACGGTCGATCCGTACCGGTTGCCGGGGACAACGGTCGACACCCGCCGACTCGCGGACTCCTACGGCTTCCGCAGTACCAGTGACGCCGACTGGGTCGGAGGTACGGCGGTCCCCGGCCGGACGATCGGTGCCTACGGCATGGATCTGCGCGGCTACGGGACGAACCTCAGGGCCTTGAAGAGCTGGTTCCTGATCGACGACGTGATGGTCTGTCTCGGCTCGGACATCACCGGCGAAGGGGCGGTCGAGACGATCGTCGAGAACCGCAAGCTGCGGCAGGGCGACGAGACGTTCACCGAGGCATCCGGCTGGTGTCATCTGGCCGGCACCGGCGGCTATGTCTTCCCCGACCGGACACCCGTTCGCGTACTGAGGGAGAACCGGCCGGCGACCTGGCGCGAGATCAACATCAAGTACGGCACCGACGACCCGGTCACTCGCCCGTACCAGACCGTCTGGATCGACCACGGCACCGCGCCCGTCGCCCAGGGCTACTACTACGTGCAGTTGCCCACGGCCACCCTGGAAGCGACGAAGACCTTCGCCTGCAAGCTACCGGTACGCCGGTTGCGCGCCGACGCCACCGCGCACGCAGTACGGCTGCAAGGCGTCCTCGCCGCGAACTTCTGGACCGGGGGAACCGTGGCCGAGCTGACCGCGGACGGCGCGGCCTCGGTGGTCATGGCGGCCGGGAAGGTCGCGATCTCGGATCCGACCCAGACGCGTTCCTCGATCACCGTCGACCTCACCAAGCCCGGCCTGCGCCTGGTGTCAGCCGACGAAGGCGTTCAGGTGACCCGCCAGGGAACCGGCTGGCGCCTGGTCGTCGACACCACGAACCGCCACGGCGCGACCGCGACCGCCACCTTCCACTGAGGAGACACTCGATGCTCGTTGACATGCCCCTGGACCGGTTGCGCGAGTACCGGCCGGACCCGGAGGAGCCCGCAGACTTCGACGCGTTCTGGAAGCAGACACTCGAGGACGCGGCCGGCCACCCGATCGACACCCGGTTCAGACCGTACGCCGCACATCTGGCGACCGTGGACGTGCAGGACGTGACGTTCAGCGGGTGGAACGGGCAGCCGGTGAAGGCGTGGCTGCTCCTGCCGCGCCATCGCAGCGGACCGTTGCCCGCCGTTGTGCAGTACATCGGGTACAACGGCGGCCGAGGCATCCCGTACGAATGGCTGACCTGGAGCGCGGCCGGCTACGCCCACTTGGTGATGGACAACCGCGGCCAGGGCGGCGGCGGGAAGACGGTCGCCGACACCCCGGACGTCGCGCCGGACGGGCATGGGTCGTCGTCGCCTGGCTTCCTCACCCGAGGTATCGAGGATCCGCGCAAGCACTACTACCGACGGCTGATCACCGATGCGGTGCGTGCGGTCGACGCGGTCAAGAGCAGCCCTGACGTGGACAGCAATCGCGTTGCTGTCCTCGGTGGAAGCCAGGGCGGCGGGCTTGCCCTGGCGGTCGCCGGCCTGCGCGACGACCTGTCCGCCGCGATCGCCGACGTACCGTTCCTCTGCCACTACCGGCGGGCGTCGCAGATCACGGACAACGGTCCGTACGCCGAGATCGCGCGCTGGCTCAAGGGTCACCGGTTCGAGGTCGAGACAGCGATCAGCACGCTGTCCTACTTCGACGCCGTGAACTTCGCCGCCCGGGCGGTCTGCCCGGCGTGGTTCTCGGTCGCCCTGATGGACAACGTCTGCCCGCCGTCCACGGTGTTCGCGGCGTACCACCGCTACGCCGGTCCCGCGGAGCTGGAGATCTTCGCCTACAACGGGCACGAGGGCGGCGCGGAGTACGACCTGCCGCGCAAGCTCAGTGCGCTCGCCTCGGTCTTCGGCGCCGCCTGAACCGGACCAGGCACCACAGGATCAGGGCCGGCAGCCAGAGCACCAGCAACCACGGTCCACGCCACCAGCCGGAGCCGTCATCGCGCTCCGGCTGGTCGCCGGCCACGATGGGTCGTGCCGACGCGGACCAAGCGAGGAACGCATCCCCGATCGGCAGCGCGCCGAACAGGTACCGCTTGGTCTTCAGGCCGCTGATCGGCAGCCCGAGCAGATCGCCTTCCCGGCCGAGCCGATCGGCGAGCGGATCGTGCTGGACCTGGGCGGCGCCCATCGTGACCACGGTTGCGGACAGGCTGATGCCGAGGATCAACGGGCCGGAGTCGACATCCGCAACACCGTCGACGCCATCCGGATACTCCCGTACGCCGATCCCACCGACGAACCGGTCCCGGAAGATGTCGTACTGCGCCCGGGCGAAGACGGGATCGATCTCCACCAGGAACCGCTGGATGATGCTCTGCGACGAAGCTCGCGCACCGGTCGTCACCGGCGCGACCTGATGCGGGATGAGGCCGGTCCCCGGATCCAGCTTGGTCTTCACTGCCGCCACCCAGTTCGTCGCGATCCGGCCGAACCGCGGTGCCACCAGGTCGTCGTACAGGCGGAGGGAGGCGATCGCGACGGCCGAGTCGACCGGCCAGGCCTGACCCGGATACGCTTCCAGATAAGGGGTTTTCGCGGTCCGGAACGCGGTCGCGAGCTCGACGGATGCGCTGGTGAACTCGTCGAACTCGGCCGCGTCGGAGTGCTGGAGGGCGATCAGTCCGCCGCGCAACCAGTTCGTCCAACCCGCGTGGAAGACGCCGTACCGCGGGCGCAGGGATGCGTCGAAGACGGCGGTCCCATCCGGCGACTCCAGCCGGTTGAGCGCCCACCGTGCTTCGGTCGCCGCGTCGACGGACCGCTCCGGATCGGCGAGGCCGACCTGGACCCAGGTCAGCCCGTAGAGCACGTTGAGGAAGAAGTAGCCCTCCGGGAACTGCTTCTGGGCTGCGTGGTCCGCGCCACCTTCGATCTTGGCACGCAGGAACGCCAGCTGTTTGACCACGCCGCCGGTGGGATCGGATCGAGGAAGCACCAGGCGCGCGGTGCCCACCCCCGCCACCAGTGTGGCGATCACCGCGACGCCGATCAGGAGCTTGCGCAGCACCCGGATCAACCTAGAGGAAACGGGCAACCAAAGGCGGACCTGTGGGCGACCATCCGGTGACCGGACGGCTCAGGTACCGAGGGTCGACTCCCGCGTGACCAAGCGTGTCGGTAGCGCCATCTCGCCGGGGTGCGGTGAGCCCGCGATCGCGTCCAGCAGCAGGTTGGCGGTCCGCCGACCGAGCTCTTCCAACTCCAGGTCGACCGTGGTCAACGGCGGGCGGCTGGCGAGGGCCATGACCGACCAGTTGTCGTAGCCGGTGACCGCGATGTCGTCCGGCACCGATCGGCCGAGCTCGCGCAGGCGGTCGCTGACCCCGCGGGCAATCTGGTCGCTGCCGCACGAGACGGCATCGATCTCTGGGTTCGAACGCAGCAGTACGTCGACCGCATGCCGGCCCCACCGCTCGCTCCACTCACCGTGCATGGGTTCGCCGACGAGCGAACCGCCCGCGGTCGCGACCGCCGCGGCGGCGCGGACCTGCGCGCTGTGGTGCGTCGCCGGTCCAGTGATGTGTGCGATGCGCCGACGGCCCAACGACAGCAGGTGCTGCACTGTCGACGCAGCGCCGCCGTGGTCGTCCACGATGACCGAGACGTCGGCCGGGTCGGTCGACGGGCTGAACGCATACACGACCGGAATCGGTACGTCGATCGGTGCACGCGGCTCGGTACGTCGTCCGGTCACGATGATCCCGTCGACGCGGCGGGAGACCAGCGAGCGCAGATAGTGCTGCTCGCGCAGCGGGTCGTCCCGGGTGTCGCACAGCACCAGCGCCATCTCGCCGGCGCTGAGCGTGTCCTCGGCGCCGAGCATGATCGGGATGCTGAACCGGCCGGAGCTGTCCGTGGTGATCAGCCCGACCGTGAAACTCCGCCCGGACGACAGCGCGCGACCGCGGCTGTCCGGGGTGAACCCGAGTTGCTCGGCGGCCCGGCGTACTCGCTGTCTGGTCTCCTCGCGGAGCTGACCGGTGTCGTTCAGCGCCTTGGACGCCGTACTCGTGGAGACGCCGGCCAGCGCGGCCACATCCGTGATCCGGGGCAGCGAAGGACCGCGGGACGCCATCGGCAACTCCTTTCCGAACTTTCCGGAAACAGTACCTCATGAAGCTCGGTGTGACCGGATTTCGCCAGGTCCGAGGGGTTGACCAGGCTGCCGAAGCTCTCTAGCTTCATCAAGGAAAACGTATTCTGGATTTTCCGAGAAGCCCTCCCAGCCTCCCAGGAGTCACGCCCTATGAGCGCTACCCCGGACGCAGTCCACAGCTCCCGCAGCCCGGCCGCCGGCACCCGCGGCCGATGGCGCCCCGTCGGCCTCGCCGACGCGAAGATCACCGGCGGCTTCTGGTCGCCGCGCCAGCAGCGCAACGGCGACAGCGCCATCCCCAGCGGTCAGGACCAACTGGAGAAGGCCGGCAACCTGCAGAACCTCCGGCTCGCGGCCGGCATCGGCGAGGGCGAGGCGATCGGCCCGGTCTTCGCCGACTCCGACGTCTACAAGTGGCTCGAGGCCGCCGCCTGGGAGTACGGACGCAACCCGAGCGAGGAGTTGCTGCAGCGCCAGCGCGACCTCACCGCGATCGTGGCCGCGGCCCAGCGCGAGGACGGCTATCTCGACTCGGTCGTCCAGCTCCGGTACGGCGACGAGGGCCGCTACAAGCAACTCGTCTGGAGCCACGAGCACTACTGCGCCGGTCACCTGATCCAGGCCGCTGTCGCGCAGGTCCGCTGCACCGGCGACCGTGAACTGCTCGAGGTGGCGATCAAGCTCGCCGACCATCTGGTGGCGACGTTCGGCGATGGCAAGACCGTGGACGTGGACGGCCACCCGGTGATCGAGATGGCCCTCGTCGAGCTGTATCGGGAGACGGGGACGACGGCCTACCTCGACCTCGCCCGGTGGTTCGTCGACGCCCGCGGCCACGGCATCATCAGGAACCACGGCCACGAGCCGGCCTACTTCTCCGACCGTGTTCCGGTGCGCGAGGCAACCACCGTCGAAGGTCACTCGGTCCGCGCGGTCTACCTCGCCGCCGGGGCGACCGATGTCGCGGTCGAGACCGGCGACACCGAGTTGCTCGAGTCGCTCAAGCGGCAGTTCGCGCACATGTGGTCGACGAAGACGTACGTCACCGGCGGGCTGGGCGCGCGCTGGGAGGGGGAGGCGTTCGGCGACGAGTACGAGCTGCCCTCGGACCGCGCGTACGCCGAGACGTGCGCGGCGATCGGTGGGATCCAGTGGGCGTGGCGGATGCTGCTTGCCACCGGTGAGGCGTCGTACGCGGATGCGATCGAGCGGATGCTGTACAACGGATTCCTGGCCGGGGTGTCGCTCGCCGGGACTGAGTACTTCTATGTCAACGCACTCCAGTTGCGCGGCGGGGCGCACGCGGACAACGGCCGCAGCCCGGCACACGGCCGGCGCGGGTGGTTCGACTGCGCGTGCTGCCCGCCGAACATCATGCGCACGCTGGCCAGCCTCGACGGCTATCTCGCGAGCACCAGCGACGGCACCATCCAGATCCACCAGTACGCCGCCGGCACGCTCACCGCCGGCGATGTCACGCTGACCGTCGACACGGCGTACCCGTGGGACGGCGCGGTCGGGATCACGGCCAGTGGTCCGATCGCGGTGGAACTGCGGATCCCAGCGTGGGCGGAAGGTGCGACCGTCAACGGCAAGCCGGTGGATGCCGCCGGCTATGCACGCGTGGATGCGGCTGCTGGTGAGGTGATCGAGCTGAAGTTGCCGATGGCAACCCGCGTCGTCGGCGCAGACCCGCGCGTCGACGCGGTGCGCGGTTGCATTGCGCTGGAGCGCGGCCCGCTCGTCTATGCGGTCGAGCAGATCGACCAGCAGGCCACCGTTGACGATCTCCATCTGTTGCCCGGGGCCTCAGTTGCCGCGAGCCACGATGATCAGTTGCTCGACGGTGTCACCGTGCTGAGGACGCGCGGGCGAGCCGGCGCCGGTCATCGCGACGCCGTCTGGCCGTTCGCGACCGACAGCGCGGACGGGGTCGCCGACGAGGTCGACGTGGTCGCGGTTCCGTACTACGCGTGGGCCAACCGGGAGATCGGTGCCATGCGCGTCTGGCTGCCCAGGGCCTGACCATGTTCACCCGGCGGAAGTTCCTCGGTCTGACGGCGGCGACAGCCGCGGCCGGCGCCGTTCCGGGCTGCAGTTCTGTCCTGCCCGAACCCGACGTGCAAGCGGCCGGGTTCGGGCAGGAAGCCACCGGCACCGTGCAGGTGTGGTGCCGGGCGGCGACGCAGACCGGCCTGACCGACCTCGTGAAGAAGTTCAACGCGTCTCAGCAACGGCTCACCGTCGAGCTGACGCCGGTGCTGGACGCGCAGTACGTGACCAAGCTGGCCACCGCGATCCGCGGCCGGGGCGTGCCGGACCTGGTTGACATCGACGACATCAACTCGATGCTGTTCATCTACCGCGATGCGTTCACCGACCTGACCGAACCGCTGCAGGCGCTGGACTTCCGGGACAAGGTCAGCCCGGGGCACCTCCGGCTCGCGACCAAGGGCGACCGGGTGTTCGGAGTCCCGTACCTGGCCGACAACTCGATGTTCTGGTTCAACACCGAGCTGTGCGACCGCGCGGAGGTCGACCCGGACGAGGCGATCAAGTCCTTCGACAATCTGCTGGACGCGGCCCGGAAGCTGCGCAAGCTGGGCGACGACATCTACGCCTGGAGCTTCCCGGCGAACAGTCCGGGGGCGCTCGGGTTCGTCGTACAGCCGATGATCTGGGCGGCGGACACCGATTTGATCAAAGGCACGATCGGCGAGCAGTCCGGCAACATCGTCGGCAACGACGTGGTCCAGCGGATGCTCGAGCTGCACCGGCAGCTGTGGGTCGACGGACTGGTGCCGCGGGCGAACTTCTCCGACGATGCGTCCCGCTGGGGCAGCGACTTCCGGGCCGGCAAGGTCGGCATCTTCCCGTCGAACTACAGCGTGGTCGTGTCCGCGTCGGACGACAAGTTCCACCAGAAGGTTGCGCCCCGGTTGCTGTCCGGGCCGGACGGAGGTTCGGCGTTCTTCGACGGTGGCGACAACATGTGCATCCCGCGCGGCGCGAAGAACGCGTCCGGGGCCTGGGAGTTCGTCCGGTTCGCGCTGGACCTGCCGCAACAGATCGACCTGCCGGCGGGCGGCTACACGCCGGTCCGGTCGGATGCGAGAACGACGGAGTTCGCGAAGAAGTACCCGCTCGCGACGCTGCCGCTGGAGCGCATCTCGGAGGGCTACGCGCCGACGACGCTGTCTTACAACCTGCTCTACAACCAGCCGGACGGTCCATGGCTGCAGATGTTCCGCCGGGCCGTGTTCGACGGCGAGCTGGAGGCCGCCATGAAGGAAGCACAGCAGAACTACGACCGGATCCTGTCCCAGGGACAAGCATGAGTACGGACGTTGGAACCCGCCGTACGCACCGGCTCGACTCCGGCTCACGCAAGGCGGCCTCGGCCGGACGACGGGCCGGGCGCGGCTCACTCACCCATCCAGCCCGGACCGGCTTGCTCCTGGTGACGCCCGCCGTGCTGTTCGTCGGGGTCTTCGTGCTGGTGCCGCTGGCCTTCGCCGTGGTGATCTCGCTGACCAACTGGCCGCTGATCGGGACGGTGAAGTTCAGTGGGCTGAAGAACTACACCGCGATCGCCTCCGATGCGGCGTTCGCCAAGTCGGTCCTCTACACCCTGCTGTACACGGTCCTCGTGACCGGGCCGATTCTCGTGCTCGGGTACGCGCTCGCGGTCCTGGTACGACGTAAGCGCCGCGGCGCGACGTTGTTGCGGACGGTCTTCTTCCTGCCGTTCGTCGTCGGCCTCTCGACGTTGAGCTTCGTCACTGTGCTGGAGGCTCAGCCGGACAGCGGCGCGATCAACATCGTGCTCCGCAAGCTCGGCATCACCGACGGTACGACGGCCTGGCTGGTGGACGGACCGCTCGCGACCGGACTGATCTGCGTGCTGGTGATCTGGGGTGTCAGCGGGCTGACCATGATGCTGCTGATGGCCGGCATGCAGGCGATCCCCCGCGAGTTCTACGAGTCCTCTGAACTCGACGGCGCGACCTGGTGGCAGCAGGAGCGCGAGATCACCATCCCGGTGCTGCGCCGGACGATCGCGATGTGCGTGATCATCTCGGTGGTCGGCTCGCTGCTCGCGTTCACGCAGTTCTACATCCTGACCCGCGGCGGGCCGGGTACGGACACCACCACTGTCGTCCAGTACATCTACAACCGCGCCTTCGTCCAGCTACAGCTCGGTGCCGCGACCGCGCTGTCGATCGTGCTGGTGATCGTGGTCGGACTCGTCACCGCGGCCCAGTTCTGGCTGCTCCGGGAGAAGGACTGACGATGAGACTCAAGAACACCCTGTACGTCGTCGGCGGTGGCGGTGCCTTCCTGGTCTTCGCCGTACCGTTGCTGTGGGCCCTTTTCCGGTCGGTGCAGCCGAACGACGTGATCGTCGCGGCGCCGGATGCGTCGACGTTCTTCCACTTGACCTGGGACAACTTCCGGACCCTGATCGAAGGACCGGGCAATCTGATCCGGTCCGTCGGCAACAGTCTGATCGTCGCGTTGAGTACGGCGGTGCTGACCGCCGTACTGGCGACCTTGGCCGGGTACGGGTTCGCGCGGTTCCGCTTCCGCAGTGGGCCGTTGTTGTTCGCGCTCGTGGTGGTGTCGATGATGATCCCGTTCCAGGCGATCCTGACTCCGCTGTACCTGGAGATGAACGTCCTGCGGCTGACCGACAGCCTGCTCGGGCTGGTGCTGTTCTACACCACGGTGAACCTGCCGTTCGGCGTCTTCGTGATGCGCAACTCGTTCGCCTCGGTGCCGGTCGAGCTGGAGGACTCGGCCCACGTCGACGGCTGCGGCACCCTCCGCATGATCGGATCGGTCCTGCGGCCGCTGATCACACCAGGAGCCGCGACGGTCGCGCTGTATGCGTTCCTGGCCGCGTGGACGGAGTTCCTCGGCGCGCTGACGTTCCTCACCAAGGACGAGCTCTACACGCTGCCGGTCGCGCTGGTGAACGTCCAGGCCGGCGCGTACGGCGAGGTCAACTTCGGCTCGCTCGTCGCAGGCTCCGTCATCGCCATGATCCCCTGCGTCGTCCTGTACGTCGCCCTCCAGCGCTTCTACGTCACCGGACTGGCCTCCGGAGCCGTCAAAGGCTGACCCGCCCCGCCCGACCACAGCATCCCCGCCCGATCCAGCACACCAAGCCCGTGCCAATCCCAGCACACCAAGCCCCGCGCCGGGATTGGGATTGGGATTGGGGAGGCTGTCTGCCCGATTCGGGTGCGGGAGTCTCCCCGCTCGTGGTTGGGATCCTCCCCGAACCGGTTTGGGGAGGATTGTTGGCGGGGTGGGGTGCCGGGGCGGTTTGGGGAGGTCGTCTGCCTGAATCGGGCGCAGGAGCCTCCCCGGTTGGCGTCGAGATCCCCGGACCGGTTTGGGGAGGATCTTGGGAGGGCGGGGGTGGGTGAGGTGGGTTAGAGGCTAGGGCGGATCTTGTGGTCGGGGTGGGCGGCGGCGTGGGCGTCGGCCACCTCGCGGCACAGGGCCATCAGTTCGGTCTCGTTGCGAACCTGCTGCTTGGCCTGCGGGCCGAGGGCGGTGATGTGGTCGCGGGCCCTGAGCAGCCGCTGGAAGATCCGCTCTCGTTCGGCGGGGTCCTCGGTGTACTCCGCGTCCAGATAGGCGGTCGCGTCGCGGCGGATGTGGGCCATCGCGGTCTGGGTCCGGCCGCGGGTGCTGAACAGGGACGCGAAGATCGTGATCAGCAGGACGACCAGGATGACGACCAGGGACAGGCCGGTGCTGATCTCGACCACCTCGACGTGGTCGCCGCCGTTCACGAACGGCAGGTTGTTCTCGTGCAGCGCGTGCAGGATCAGCTTGGCGCCGATGAACGCGAGGATCGCGGCCAGCCCGAAGGACAGGTAGATCAGCCGGTCCAGCAGCCCGTCCAGCAGGAAGTACAACTGCCGCAGGCCGAGCAGGCTGAACGCGGTGGCGGTGAACACCACGAACACGTTCTGGGTCAGGCCGAAGATGGCCGGGATCGAGTCCAGCGCGAACATCAGGTCCGTGCCGCCGATCGCCAGCATCACCAGCAGCATCGGCGTCATCATCCGGCGCCCGTCGACCACGGTGGTCAGCCGGTCGCCGTCGTACTCCTCGCTGGTGCGGAACAGTTTCCGGCTCAGCCGGACCACGATGTTCTGGGCCGAGTGCGACTCCTCGGTCTCCGGTTTGAGCATGTTGCCGGCGGTCACCAGCAGTGCGATCCCGAACAGGTAGAACACCCAGGCGAACGTGTTCAGCAGCGCCGACCCGACGAAGATGAACCCGGCGCGGGCGATCAGCGACACCACGATCCCGACCAGCAGCACCTTCTGCTGGTTCTCCCGCGGCACCCGGAAGCTGGTCATGATGATCAGGAACACGAACAGGTTGTCGACCGACAGCGCCTTCTCGGTGATGTACCCGGCGAAGTACTCCGAGCCCATCGCCGTACCGCCGAAGACGAACGTCCCGAGGCCGAACAGTATGGCGATGCCGACGTACACGGTGGACCAGATCGCGGCCTCCCGCAGCGTCGGCACATGCGCCGACCGGACGTGGAAGAAGTAGTCGAACAACAACAGTGCGACGATGCCGAGCAGGGTCAGCACCCAGACCACCGGGGACACGGCCATGGGCTCAACCCAACCACGGCGGGTCCGCCTCTCAAAACCTCTCAGAAATTTGCCTAAAAGGCATCTTTGCACTTTCGGCAAACTTTGCTACCGTCGTGGACATGGCCGTCGGGTTGCGGGAGCGGAAGAAGCAGGAGACGCGGATCGCGTTGAGCTGGGCGGCCGTGCGGCTGACGGTCGAACGGGGCCTGGCCAACGTGAAGATCGAGGACATCGCGGCCGAGGCCGGGGTCTCGCTGCGGACGTTCCGGAACTACTTCTCCAGCAAGGCCGAGGCGATCGCCGCCCGGGAGGTCGACCGTAGCCTGCGGATCGCCGACGAGCTGCGCGCCCGGCCGGCCGACGAGCCGCTGTGGACCGCGATCCGGGCGTCGATCGGATCGGAGTTCGCTCTCGGCGAGACGGGTCACGGCGGCGAGCAGCCACCGGACGAGCGGTGGCTGGCCGGGATCCGGCTGATGGTGACCGAGCCGTCGTTGCAGGGTGAGCTGGCGCGGGCGTATGCCGCGGCGGGTGCGGAGTTCGCCGACGCGGTCGCGGATCGGACCGGGACGCACGGCTTGTATCCGCGCCTGGTCGCCGAAGTCGTCGGTTCAGCCCGGGCGGCGGCCATCGCCGAATGGCTGCGTGCCGATCCGCCGCGGTCGATGGCCGACCTCCTGTCGGAGGCCCTCGACCTGGTCAGCGCAGGTCTCCCCGAACCCGAACAGCACTAGGACCCACACCTCAAGAAGACCCCCGGCGCCGCCGGGGCGGTGAGTCACGCCAACTTTCCTTGGAAGGACACCTGTCATGGATGCCGATGTCGTCATCGCCGGGGCCGGACCGAACGGCCTCATGCTCGCCTCCGAACTGCGGCTGGCGGGAGTCCGGCCGATCGTGCTGGAGCGCCTACCCGAACGCAGTGAAGTGCCGCGGGCCAACGGCCTGGTCGGCCAGGTCGTCCGGATGCTCGACCGTCGTGGCCTGTACGAGCGCCTGAGCGGTCGGTCCGGCCCGCCGGAACCGCAGCCGGGCTTCGTGTTCGCCGCGATGCCGCTGCACCTCAGCCAGCTCGACGACAACCCCGTCTACTTGTTGCCGGTCCCGCAGCGCCGGATCGAGGAAGTCCTGCAGGAGCGCGCCCTGGAACTCGGTGCCGAGATCCGCCGCGGCCACGAGCTCACCGGTCTGAGCCAGGACCCGGACGCGGTCACGGTCACGGTCGAAGGTCCGGACGGCAGCTACGAACTGCGCGCCCGCTACCTCGTCGGCGCCGACGGCGGCCACAGCCTCACCCGCAAGCTCGCCGGCATCGACTTCCCCGGCGTCACCAACGACGCCATGGTCTCCCGTACGGCGAACGCCTTCGTGCCGTCGGAGTACGTCGACCCGGCCACCGGCGTACTGACGATCCCCGGGTACGGCGTGATCGCGCCGTTCATGCATCACCGCAACGAGCGCGGACTGTTCGTGTACGCGCCGTTCGCGGACCGGCTGCCCGCGATCAGCACCGGCGAGTGGGACGACGCCCCGGACGGTGAGATGACGTTCGAGGAGTTGCAGGAGAGCGTCGACCGGGTGCTCGGCGTACACCTGCCCTTGACTCCGCCGGAGGGTGACGGTCCGCGCTTGCTGCGGCGGGTCACCGGTGGGAACAGCCGGCTCGCCGACAGATTCCGCGAGGGCCGCGTGCTGCTGGTCGGGGACGCCGCCCATGTGCACTCGGCGATCGGCGGACCTGGGCTGAACCTCGGCCTGCAGGACACGATCAACCTGGGCTGGAAGCTCGCCGCCGAGCTGCAGGGCTGGGCGCCTGACGGACTGCTCGACACCTACGAGTCGGAGCGTCGGCCGGTCGGGCAGCGGGTGGTCATGCAGACGCAGGCGCAGTCCGCGCTGATTGCCCCGGGCAACGAAGTGACCGCGTTGCGAGAGCTGTTCGGTGAGCTGTTGTCCGAGCCGCGGAACGTGCAGCGGATCGCGGACCTGATCACCGGCGCGGACATCCGCTACCACGACGGCCCGCATCCATTGGCCGGTCGGTGGGCGCCGGACCTGCGGGTGGATGGCACCCGGCTTGCCGAGTTGACCCGGACCGGTCGTCCGCTGTTGCTCGATCTCACCGAGGGTGCGTCCTTCGCCGCGACGGTGAGCACGGATCGGATCGAGGTCGTCACCGGTCGCGGTGAGTCGCTGATCGCCTTGCTGATCAGGCCGGACGGGTACGTCGCCTGGGCCGCGGACCACGACGGTGTCGCGGAGCAGGAGGGCCTGCGTACGGCGCTGGCCCGGTGGTTCGGCGTACGCGCGGATCAGGAGCGGCCGTTGACCAGCGCGACCAGATAGCGGCAGGGATCCGTCGCCGGGTTGTGGAACTTGGTCGGCGTCGGCGGCCCGAGCTGGAGGCAGTCGCCGGTGTGCAGGTCGTGGATCACCGGGCCTTCGTGGAAGCGGAGATGGCCGTCGAGGATCCAGAGTTGCTGGTACTTGAAGATGTAGGCGTCGGGCGGATACGAGACCGAGGCGCCGGGCGGCAGCTCGACCTCCACCAGCTCGAGTGGGCTGTCGGTGATCGGCGACACCGCGCGGCGGCGGTATCCGGTCGCCGGGTCTGTCCACACCGGTTGGTCGGCGGCGCGGCGGAGTAGGTCGTCGGTGTTCTCGGCGCGGGCGACCAGCTCGGACAGCGTCATACCGAGGGCGCCGGACAGCCGGCCGAGCAGGACCGCGGTCGGCTGGGCCTCGCCGCGCTCGATCTTGCCGATCATCGCGCGGGACACCCCGGATCGATCGGCCAGCGCGTTCACGGACAGGTCCTGCGCGACCCGGGCAGCCTGCACGGTCGCGGCGAGCGAAGCGGAGAGTTCGTCAATCACCTTGCCACTATAGCGGCAGTTGTGGCTACTATCGTGACATGCCAAAGATCAGAGACGCCTCCGAGCTCGACGGCCCTGCCTGTGCGGCGATCTACACGCCGTACGTCACCGACACCGCCATCACCTTCGAGACCGAACCGCCGACGGCCGCCGACATGGTCGACCGGATCGCGAGGGCACAGGCGACCCACGCCTGGCTGGTGCTCGAGGAGGAAGGCGACGTGACCGGGTACGCGTACGCCGGTCCGATGAAGCCGCGCGCGGCGTACCGCTGGTCCTGTGAGGTGAGCGTCTATCTCGAGCTCGGCCGGCGCCGGACGGGTGGCGGCCGAGCACTCTACGAAGCGTTGTTCGAGCGGCTGACCGAGCGTGGATTCCGGACGGCGGTCGCCGGGATGACGCTGCCGAACGACGCCAGCGTCGGACTGCACAAGGCCATGGGCTTCGAGGAGATCGGTACCTATCGGCGGATCGGCTGGAAGCTCGGCGGCTGGCACGACGTGCACTGGCGGCAGCGCCCCCTCGCCATCCTCCCGGACCCGCCGGCGGAGACCCGCTAGTTGTACCCGGTCATGAGGTTGGTTGCAGTCTGGTGATGGGTGGTCGGCCGCCGAGTGCGGTGTGTGGGCGTTGAGTGTTGTAGTGGTTGAG
>NZ_JBFAKS010000058.1:0-49276 GCF_040655855.1 Kribbella sp. NPDC050281
GCCCGCCGCATCATCGCACGCAGCCTTGCCGGCTGTCGTCGACCAGACGACAGGCTCCCCTGCGCTAGTGCTAGGAGCTTGACTAGTGCAGAGAAACCGGCTGGTCAACGCCAGGAGCGAGACCGTTCACGAGAAGCCAGCGTTCCGGGCCGCGTTCAAGTCGCGGCGCTGCCTGATCCCGGTCGACGCCTTCTACGAGTGGTTCGAGACCGACAAGATCAGCGAGAAGACCAAGAAGCCCCTCAAACAGCCCTTCGCCTGCCGGCCCACCGCCGGCTCGTCACTCGCTCTGGCCGGCGGCCTGCGCCAGACGATCATTTCCATAAACTGTGAATATAAAGATGTTATGCTTCGAGCATGAGTCGTCAAGACACCGCTCCTGGCGCGTCCGCCGCCATCGGGGCAGCCCTCTACGGCCTGGCCACCAGGGCCACGAGACGCCTGCCCCGGGACATGAGCCTGACGTCCGCCGCCACCCTGGCCACCCTGGACCGGACCGGCCCGCGGCGCATCACCGATCTGGCCGCGGTCGAGGGCGTCACCCAGCCCGCGATGACCGCCCTGGTCCGGGTGATGGAGGAGTCCGGCCTGGTCGAGCGGTGGGGCGACGCGTCCGACAAGCGGGTCACGCTGGTGTGCCTGACCGAGGCTGGCGCCTCCTATGTCCGGACGCGGCGCCAGGCGGGCGTCGACGCGTTCGAGCGGTTGATCGGCGAGCTCACCGGCGACGAGGTCGAGGCGCTGGTGGCGGCTCTTCCGGCGCTGAAGCATCTGGCAGAGCTCGAAAGCCAGGACCGCGAAGGGCCGAAGCAGTGACCGGGCAGCCGGTCGCCGGGGTCCCGGTGAAGGCGTTCCCGGTGGTGCGTTCCGAGGCTCGGCTGTTGGTCCCCGCCCTGATGTTCATCGCTCTGGTCGTGGCGGCGGTCGCCAGCCTCGGGGCGCCGCTCATCACCAGCGTGGCGACCTCGTTCCACGTCTCGCTCGGCAGCGCGCAGTGGACGCTGACCGTTGCGTTGCTGAGCGGCGCCGTCGCCACGCCGGTCCTGGGCCGGCTCGGAGCAGGCCCGCACCGGCGGGCCACGATTCTCGGCACGCTGGCGGTAGTCGTCGCGGGCAGCGCGCTCACCGTGCTCCCACTGCCGTTCGCATGGCTGCTCGTCGGCAGGGCTGCCCAAGGTGTGGGACTCGGTCTGACGGCGCTGATGATGGGCGTGGCCCGCGACCATCTCCCCGAGGCGCGCAGCGCGGCCACCATCGCCCTGATCTCGGTGGTCTCGATCATCGGGGTCGGCGTCGGTTACCCCCTCGCCGGGCTGCTCGCCGAGCTCGGCGGGGTGCGCGCCGCCTACGGCTTCGGTCTGCTCGTCACCGCCGTCGCCTTCCTGACCGCGTGGCGTTCCATGCCCGAAGCCCCCGAAGGTCGCTCCGCCCATGTGGACGTGGCAGGCGCGGTCGTCCTGGCCGCTGCGCTGCTCCTGGTGCTTTTCCTCGCCGGCGAACGGAATCTGTGGAGCCGGCACCTCCCCGTGGTGGCGGGCCTCGCCGTCGTCGCGGTGGTGCTGCTCTGCGTCTGGGCCGTCATCGAGCTGCGCAGCACGACGCCCCTGGTCGATGTGCGGGCGGTGCGGCACCCGGCGGTCGCGGGGGCGAACCTCGCCATGTTCGTCGGCGGGATCGGCATGTACCTCCTGCTCACGCTCATCACCCGGTACGCGCAGACGCCGCACGGCGCCGGCTACGGCTTCGGGCTGACGACCTTCGTCGCCGGGCTTGTCCTCATCCCGTTCTCGGTGCTGGGGTTCGTCGCCGGCAAGCTCACGCCGCGGGTCCGGACGCGGATCGCCGACCCCCTGCTCCTGGCCGGCAGCGCCGTCGTGGTCGGCGGCGGGTTCGCCCTGTTCGCGGCGGCCCGGTCGGATCTGGCCGAACTGTTCGCGGCGATGGGCGTGCTCGGCTTCGGCGTCGGCGGCTTCTCGGCCGCGATGCCCGGCGTCATCCTGGCCGTCACCCCCAAAAGCGAGACGTCGAGCGCCATGAGCTTCAACTACGTCGTCCGCAGCGTCGGGTACTCCCTGGGCAGCGCCATCGGCGGCCTGATCCTCGCCGCGGGCACCCGCCCCGGCCACCTCTTCCCCGACGACAGCGCCTACACCACCGCGGCGCTGGTCGGCATCGGCGCCATGGCGATCACGACGCTGACAAGCCTCGCTCTCGCCCGCCGACGCTCGTCCGAGATCAACCCGTAAGTCAGATGCACTCATCCCAACACTGGAGGTTCCATGCCCAAGGGCTACTGGGTCAGCGTCTACCGCACCATTTCAGACCCTGAGAAGCTGGCTGCGTACAACAAGTTGGCCGGTCTGGCCGTCAAGGCCGGGGGCGGGCGGACTTTCGTCCGTGGCGGTCGGGTCGTCGCGCATGACGCCGGGATCGCCGAGCGCACCGTCCTGGTCGAGTTCGACAGCTTCGAGCAAGCCGTCGAAGCGCACGAGAGTGCGGCCTACCAGGAGGCGCTGGTCGCCCTGTCCGACGGCGTCGAGCGCGACTTCCGCATCGTCGAAGGCATCGACTGACCGAGGTTCAGTCGGACCTTCACTGAAGCAGCACGATTCTTGGGTATACCGGCCCACTCCCGAGTCCTATGGCGACCTCCGGCGACTGTTCACCACCGACATGATCTCCGGCGGCCTGCCACTGCACATCGCGGCGACGCTGCTCGGCCACTTGGACCCTCGACACGACCCGCGGCTACACCGCGGTGTTCCCAGAAGAGGTGATCGCCGCTCACCAGTTCTTCATCGAACGCCGCCGCTCCCTTCGCCCGTTCGGCGAGATGCGCGCGGCGTCGGGCGAAGAGTGGGACAAGTTCGAGCAGCATCCTGCTGCGCAAGGTCGCTCTGGGCGACTGTCACCGCCCCTACGGCACGCCGTGCGTGCACGCATGCAGCCGGTGCCGGTGCCGGTTCCTGCGCGTCGATCCCGCAAACTGCAGCGCATCGAAGAGATGACCTGCAACGCCGAAGCCCGCCTCACCGAGGCACAGGATCGCACCTGGCTCGGCGAGGTCGCCGCGCTGGAGGAATCCCTGAAGCATCTGCGCCAACGGCGTACTGAGGCTGAGAGAAGGCGCTCCTTCTCGCGCGAGCCGATGAGCGGTGGCCTCGCCGATGCCACTGCTGGCGCCGGTGATGAGGGCGACGGTTCCGGTCAATGAGGTACTCATGGGAATGGCTGCGCTTCCGGTTTGGTGGTCAGGGTCAGGCCTCGTCGTAGCCGAGGTTGCTGGACAGCTCCCGGTTGGCGTCGGCCAGGGTGAGGAGCAGCTTGGCCCGTTCCTCGAAGGTGGCGACGGCGTCGGCGCCGGCGGGAAACCGCAGCGGCTGCGTCTCACGGGCCGCGAGCTCGACCAGAGCGGCGGCGAGCTTGGCGGGATCTCCGCCTTGTTTACCGTTCATGCTCTTCCATGCCGCCACGGTCTCCTCGGTCCGTTCGGCATAGTCCGCGATCGTGGAGGTCGCGTACTGCGTCGATTCCGGCGTCAGGAGCTCGGTACGGAAGAAGCCCGGCTCGACGATCATCGTGCGGATCCCGAGCGAGACCACTTCGGCCGCGATCGATTCCATCAGCCCTTCGACCGCGAACTTCGACGCCGCATACCCACTGAGGAACTCCCCACCGACGATCCCCGCGGTCGAGGAGACGGTCAGCAACAGCCCGGACCGCTGGCTGCGCAGGACCGGTAGCGCAGCCCGTAAGACATTCACCGGCCCGAAGAAGGTGGTCTCGATCTGATCGCGGAACTTCTCGGAGGTGAGTTCTTCGAAGAAGCCGGCGTTGAAGTTGGCGGCGTTGTTGACCACGACATCAAGCCTCCCGAACCGCTCCACGCCGACCTGGACCGCGGCCTCGGCGCTGCTCGGATCCGTGACGTCGAGGGCGACGGTGAACAAGTCGTCGTGCTCGCCGAAGACGGCGGCGACCTTGCGTGCGTCACGGCCGGTGGCGATGACCGCATGGCCGGCCGCCAACGCGGCCTTGACGATGTCGACCCCCAGCCCACGCCCAGCGCCGGTGACGAACCAGACCTGCTTCTCTTCCATGATGTTGCGCCTTCTCCCTCGGATGACGTGATGTCTTGCCGCTCTCTTCGCGCGACATCACCACAGAACCACCGCGCAACCAGGAGTGGGAGCCACTGTCGATGGGGCTACTCGCAGGGACACGTTCAGCTGTTGGATCGCTCGTACGATGGCTGGCATGAGTGATCAGGCCGACCCCCGCGACGTCCGCCGCGGCGTCAAGGCGGAGATCCAGGAGTTCCTCACCACTCGGCGGTCACGAATCACACCCGAGCAGGCCGGACTCCAGATCTACGCCGCCGGCCGCCGCCGGGTGACCGGACTGAAACGCGACGAGGTCGCACTCCTTGCCGGGATCTCCAGCCAGTACTACACCAAGCTCGAGCGCGGAAACGCCGCCGGCGTTTCCGCTGGCGTGATCGACGCGCTCGCTAAGGCGCTCCAGTTGGACGGCGCCGAACGTGCGCACCTCGAAGACCTGATCAGAGCCGCGGGTACCACCACTGTCCCTCGCCGTCGTCCGGCGGCGCAGCCTGTCCGTCCGACGATCCAGCGAGTTCTGGACTCGATGGTGAACACTCCGGCCGTCGTGCTGAATGCCCGGCTCGACATCCTGACGGCGAATCTGCTCGGGTACGCGCTGTTCTCGCCGATGCTGGACGATCCAGTCAGGCCGACCAACAATGCACGTTTCGTCTTCCTCAACCCAAGAGCTGGCGAGTTCTTCCGCCAGTGGGACAAGGTCGCCGACGACACGATCGCCATCCTCCGCGCCGAAGCCGGCCGACACCCTTACGACCGCAAGGTCTCCGACCTCATCGGGGAGCTGTCCACCCGCAGTGGCCAGTTCCGTACCCGCTGGGCCGCTCACAACGTCCAAATCCACAACACCGGAACGAAGCTCGTCCACCACCCCGTCGTCGGGGACCTTGACCTGCCATTCGAGTCGTTCCCCCTCGCCGCAGATCTCAGCCAGAGCCTCGTTACCTACACCTCCGAACCAGGATCACCAACCCATGACGGGATCATCCTGCTCGCCAGTTACGCCACCAGCACCCAAACCCTCACACGCGAGCGATCCCTCGGGACCGAACAGATCTGACCGACGGTTGTCTTAGTCCAGAACTGCAGCGTGCACCACCCAAATCGACCGAACCCGAGAGGATCGCCCAGAACCTCGACGTCTTCGACTTCGAACTCACAGCCGACGAACTCGCCGCCATCGAGACCTGCAAGCGCGGCGGACCCGAACCCGAAAACATCACGCTGTCCGACTTCGGGATACCGATCCCCGAAACCTGATACACCCGCCCGCGGCCCCACCAGTAGAGAAGACGTATCCGCCCCGGCGGGGGCACATCTGTCTAGTCGAAGGAGCAGGAACTCATGAGTACTTGGACTGCTGAAGAGCTGCACTCCCTGGACCGGGTCAGTGAGATCCGCGTAGCCGGGCGCCGCCAGGACGGATCGCTGCGCACACTCACAATCGTGTGGCACGTGGTCATCGACGGGAATGTCTATGTGCGGTCGGTGCGCGGTGTCGAGGGAGGCTGGTACAAGGGCGTCATGCACCACCACGAGGGCGCGATCTCCTGGGACGGCAAGACCCGCGAAGTCACCTACACCCCCGACGCCACGGTGGACGATCAGATCGACACCGCCTACCTCAACAAGTACGGCAACGGATCGCCCACCCGCGCAATCATCAACGCCGCAGCCAAAGCAACGACACTCCGCATCGAACCCAGGTAGCAGACCCGTTGGCCTGTGGGGCAAGTGGCGTGGCTCTCATGATCCCTGGTCGCGGGTTCGAGTCCCGCCTGCCCTACTGACAAGCATCTGTGAGTCAGTTGGCACGCCGCAATCCGCGAGCCGTTGGAGACGGGCTCGGCGTGCGCGCTGTCTGTGATCGGATCGGCGGTGCTCCTGAGCGATGTGGCGCGACGAGCTCAAATCAGCCCGAGCTCACGCGCGCGGCGGACCGCCTCGCGGCGACTGTGGACCGCGAGCTTGCGATACACGCCCCGGGCATGTGCCTTCACGGTGTTGACCGATACGAAGAGTTCTGCAGCGATCTCGTCGTTGGTTTCGAGCGTCGCCAGATGGCTGAGGACAATATGCTCGCGATCTGTGAGGGGCTCGTCGAGTGGTGTGGGGACGACAGCGATGCGGTCGGCTGAGCCGATGTCCTCGAGAAGGGCGTCAGCAAATCGCCGGGCGTCCGGCTCCGCGCCGTCCCAGAGTTGTAGCCGATGCCTCAGCAGCGCCTCAGGGCGCCCGTTGCCGAGGGCGACAAATGGCCGGCGAATGTCGTCTGGTTCGGCAATGGACAGGGCCTGGTCGATAGCAGCGAGGGCTCGATGGTCTTCCCGCTGACTGTCGGCCAGGAGTGCGGTCACCAGCCAAGCCCGAGCCTTGATGACCGCATTCGGGCATTGATCGCGCAGTGGCGACAAGATGTCCTCCGCCACTGTCAGATTGCCGAGAGCCTGCTCGGCCCGCGCCAGGCACAATCTGACCTCGTCAAGACCCGCGGAGCCACCAGGTGCGTTGGCGATCGCGTCGTCGGCGGCAGCTGGTACGGCGAGCAGTGAACGAAGCCGATTCACGGCGGCTTCTTGACGTCCGCGGGCCAGATCGACCTCGGCTTGGACGAGTGCGACCCATCGTCCGATGAGCGGCGCGATCGCACGATCTTTGAGCTCAGAGCCCAAAGAGACCATCAGGTTCTCGGCCCGATCGACTTTCCCCGCCGCGAGCCAGAGCCGCGCTTCGGTCGCGCGCAGCGCCGGATAGGGGGTGCGGTCCGGGTCGTTGCGCTCGGCGGCCAGTCCGGCGTGGATGAAGATCTGGGCGGTCTCGCTGTGGTTTCGCTCCAACTCGATCCGAGCCAGGACCAGGTAGACCACGATGGCTTGGGCGTGCTCGGTCCAACCCCGCTGCTCGATGATCTCCAGGGCCTGGGCTGCCACGTCGTGCGCGGCCTGCACGTCGCCCCGCTCCCACTCGATCAGAGCCAAGTAGCCGAGGCTGTTCACCATCGTGAGGTCGGTTCTTGTCGCTGTGGCGAGGCCCATCGACTCGCGTAGCGCCTGCTCGGCCTGATCGGTGTGAGCAGACCAGACGAGCCCCACCCCGAGATTACTCAACGCCGGCGCCTCGTACGTCGGCGCGGCCGGCAATCGCGCCAACTCAGGGTCGGAAAGCCGGCGCAGCAGCAGCCTGGCGGCGACGATCAGGTCGGGCACGCTGCCCTGTACACGGCTCAGCACGAGATCCGTTACGCAGAGGAACAGTTCGAGCGACCTGCGAGACTCCTCGCCGCGTTCGTTCAACATGCCTCGTGCGTGCGCGACATGGTTGCTGAATCCTGCATAGTCGCGGGCGATGAAGCAGGCGATGGCCGCGCTCGCCCTCAACTCTGCGCTCGAGTACAGCTCTACGGCGGGTATCTCCGCCAGGAGTGCGGCGAACGCCTGCCGCTCGGCCGACAGGGCACGCATCGCGGCGCCATTGACCATCAGTTCTCCGACGAGCTGCCAGTCCTGCGCCCGAACCGCGTGGCGGACCGCCTCGATCGCCTCTCCATGGCCGGCGAACCACCGCGCCGCGCGCCGGTGCAGTTCGGGCGCCAGGTCCGGCTCGTCCAACAGCAGCCGGTGACGGAGCAGGTCGATCAGCAGCGGGTGGTACCGGAACCAGCCTTGGTCTGTACCGAGGGCCACGACGAAGGCGTTGGACTGCACCAAGCTCTCCAACTCCCCCTGACTCCCACTGCGATCCGTCAGCAGATCGGCCAGGTCGGCGCAGATGCGGTCCGCGGTGCTCGTCCGCAGCAGGAAGCGGCGGCGCTCCGCCGGCAAGGCCGCGAGGACTTCGTCGAACAGATACTCGGCGACACCCGCGTCGGTCCCGGTGAACTCCTCGATGCGCTCGATCTGTGTCGTCGTGGCCGCGAACATTGCCGCCAGCCTGAGCCCGGCGGCCCACCCATCGGTTCGATCCAGGATTCGGCTGCTCAATGCGGCCGGCAGGTCGACCCCCGAACGCACCAACAGCTCGCCGGATTCCGCCTCGGTGAAGGCCAGGTCCTTCGCGCGTACCTCCGCAAGCGCGCCGTCGACGCGGAGCCGGTGGAGGTGCAGACTCGGGTCGGATCGGGTCACGATCACCAGGTGGAGCGGCAAGGGGTGGCGAAGCATCTCGGTGATCCCGTTCAGGACTTCCGGATTGTGGATCTCGCCGAAGTCGTCGAGGACGAGTGTGAGCGGACGCCGCAGCTGTGACAACTCGAGAATGATCCTTCGTACGACGTCTTGGCCAACTGGCGGTCTGATCATCAGCGATCCGAGCCCTCCGCCCGGGGCCTCACCGCTGCCGTGAACCGCGGCGACCAAGTAGGACCAGAAGAGGACAGGATCGTTGTCGAAGGAGTCCAACGACAACCAGGCCACGGGCAGCGCCGCGGATCGCGTTGCGGCCCAGCCGGCGACAAGGATCGTCTTGCCCCAGCCGGCTCCCGCACTCACCAGGGTCAGCCGCCCGGAGGTCCCCGCCTCCAGCCGGTCGACGAGCCGCGAACGGACCACCAGCCCCGACGGCAGCTGGGGTGCAGCCAGCTTGCTGGTCAGCAAGCTCACCGCGGGCAGCGGCTTGGCTTCGCCGCCAGTTGGCCACCCCAACCTGCGCGATTCTCGTACTGCGCCCTCGGCGCCCACACGAGTGGACGCCCCCCACGCCAGGTCTCCAACCTCTGAAGTGTCCACTCCAGCCCCCACCTCTCGGCCGTCCCCCCGCGGCCCCCATCTCATTTCAGACTAGGCGAATATCACCGGCAGGAACCCTCGGCGGCCCGGACTAATCCGCGGAGGGTTCATGCGACTACCCATTGCGGATAATGCGCGTCGCGCGGTGCTCCGGAACGCTGGATGTGAACAGTCCTCCGACAGCCAAGGTGGCAGCAATGACCAGTTGGGTCTACGAGGTCCAGGTCGTCGGCCGGCTCAGTCAAAGCGTCCTCGCCGAACTCGACGCCGAGGTCGGGGAGGTCTTTACGACGACTGAGCCGGCCACCACGCTGATCCGGGCAAGCACTCCTGACCAGTCCGCATTGGTGGGGCTTCTGGACCTGCTCCACGCTCTCGGCCTCAATGTCTTCGCGCTGCGCCGGGTGATGGACATCGACGAACGCAGCGATGCGGAGATCCTGCCATTCTCGTCCGGACCTCGGCCGGGGCGGTCGACATGACCTTCGAGGCCCGAATCGCCGGCCGGATCGGACCAGTCACGGCCTCGGCACTCCCCCACGACGCGCTGACCGTTCCATGCCCTGCAACAACATTGCTGATGATCGTGAGCCCAGAAGCTGGGTGTGTCGCCGACCTCGCTCGCCGGCTGGAATCACACCACGTCGAGGTCATCGCCATCCGCTGCCACAAGATCGAGCCCTGACATGGGCTTCGCCGACGGCCGCGTACGGCGGTCGGCAGCCGCTCCATAGCCAACGGCCGGCACCACGAAGACGCAAAGCCCACGGCACCCTTCGCCATCGATTCCAAGGCCTGCCGCTCGATTGTCCACCAGACGGTGCTTGACGAGAAGCAGCCGGATCGCGCGTTCGAAGGGTCAGCCGCCCGCTTCGGCCATCTTTTGTTCGGCGTCGGCCAAGGCGCCCTTGAGGGCCTTGACGTGGTGACCGTCCGCCTCGCCGACCACGTGTTTGATCGCTCGCGTCACCGCGGGCTCGACCACCCCTGCAGCCTTGTGAGGGTATGCCAGGATCAGACCGGCGCCGCCGATGGGAATGGTCTCCCCGGCCTGCTCTTCGATCTGTTTGCTCGACTTCTTGTGCAAGAGCTTGCCGCCGACTGCGCCCACGGCTGCTCCGATCGCGGTCGCCGCCAGCAGCGGTGGTGCGAAGAGACCGACTGCGAATCCCACGGCCGCCAGTCCGGCGGCGCCCTCCTCGACCATGTGGTCGGACTGCTCGACCGAGACGTTCCCCTCGAGGTCCTTGCTCACCACGACGGCGCCCCACAGGCGCTCGCCGCAGTTCAGTGCCGCCTCGTAATCCTCCTGTGCCGCATCAACGGACAGGTACCCGCCGATGAGCACATCGGTGGTCTCTTCATCAAACCCCATGGCAGTTCTCCTTGCGGTGCCGTGCGTCACCCTGACAGGCCGTGCGCGGCCTGTCCGTGCTGTTCAGAAGCGTGGATGGTCATCTCGTCATCGACGGACAGATGCGGTTTGATGTCGAACACAACCTTCTTGATCGTCCCGGTGAATGCGAACGGCTTCTCGCTCTCGTAACTGAGGTCGACAACACCGCCGTTGTCCCTGCCGATGTCCATGCCCGAATAGCCGGAGAACCGGATGGGCACGGTGTGGTCCATCCGTCCCTTGCCGACCGGTCGACCGTCGACGTACAAGGTCACGTCGCCGCCGGTCGCCGGCTGTGCACCGTCGGCCTCGAACTCCATCCGGACCGTGACCTCGCCGGTGGGCATTTCCTCGTCAGCGACCTGTTTGAAAACGGACACGCCCATCATCGAGTAGGTGTGCGTGAGCTTGCCGTCCTTCACATAGAGAGTGAAGCCGCCGAGGTGGTCCGCCTCAGCGACGATCACACCTTCGGCCCCACCCTGAGGCACGACCAGGTCAGCCTGGATCGCGTAGGAATGGTTGTAGACCCGCGGGATCATCCCGGACATCACGTTCTGCACGTCGCCCCGGAACTCGAACGTTGTCTGCTCCGGCAGCGGCGGCAGCATCCCGAAGAACGTGGACAGCGTTGCGAGCAGCGGCAGGACCTTGTACTGCTCGGCCTCCTGCCAGAACAGGTCCTTGAGTTCGCGCACCTTGTCCGGGTGCTCCGCGGCCAGATCCTTCGCCTGGGTGAAGTCGTCCGGTAGATAGTACAGCTCTGCAGGCCCGGCATCCGGGTCCCACACGTCGGGCGCGTAGGGCCTGAGCGCGTCGGGGGTGATCACCCACGGGATGCGCTCGGTCTTCACCGCCAGCCACCAGCCGTCCTTGTACATCGCCCGGTTGCCGATGGTTTCGAAGTACTGCTGGGATCGGTGCTCCGGCGCAGCCTCGTCGGTCAGTGACGCGGCGAACGAGGTCCCGTGCATCGGCGTCTGCTCAATCCCGTCAACGGTCCGTGGCAACGGGATCCCTGTCACGTCGAGGACCAGCGGTGCGATGTCGATCACGTGAGCGAACTGCGAGCGCATGCCGCCGCTGTCAGTGATGTGGTCCGGCCAGTGCACGACCAACGGGTTGCGCGTCCCGCCCAGGTGTGAGCCGACCTGCTTGCCCCACTTGAACGGCGTGTTTCCCGCCCATGCCCAGGCCGCCGCGTAATGCGGCGCCATCAGCGACGTGCTCCAGGCGTCGACTCCGCCGTACCGCTCGGACAGCTGCAGTTGCATCTCGTCAGTGAGCGGGATGCCGTTCTGCATCGTCAGCTCGTTGAACGAGCCGGTGACAGTCCCTTCCATGCTGGCGCCGTTGTCACCCCAGATCCAGACGATCATCGTGTTGTCGAGCTCGCCCAGTTCGTCGATCGCGTCGACCAGCCGCCCGACGTTGTGGTCGGCGTTCTCCGAGTAGCCGGCGTACACCTCCATCTGGCGGGCGTAGAACGGCTTCAACTTGTCCGGCACGTCGTCCCACGCCGGGAACGCCGGGTCCCGGGGTGTCAGTTCGGCGTCGGGCGGAATGACCCCGAGTTCCTTCTGTCGTGCAAAGGTCTGCTCGCGCAGCTGGTCCCAGCCTTGGTCGAACTGGCCTTTGTATTTGTCGGCCCATTCCTTCGCGACATGGTGTGGAGCGTGACTGCAGCCCGTGGAGAAGTAGACGAAGAAGGGCTTGCGAGCGTCCTGACCGCGGACGCCGTGAAGCCACTCGATGGTCTTGTCAGCCATTGCGTCCGGGAAGTAGTACGGATGCTCCTCGTCGTAGTACTCCGGCGGCGTACCGATGATCTTCTGGTTCTCGGCCAAGCACGGGTCGTATTGGCTGGCGCCACCACCGAGGAACCCGTAGAAGTAGTCGAATCCCCAGCCGTTCGGCCACCGGTCGAGTGGTCCGGCCGGGCCTTGTTGCCCGTCGGGCGTCAGGTGCCACTTGCCGAACGCAGCCGTGCTGTACCCGTTGTCCCGCAGGATCCTGGGCAACGGCGCGCAGTCACGAGGCAACGTGGCTGAGTAACCGGGAAAGCCGCCGGCGAACTCACCGACCGAGCCGAACCCGACCGCGTGGTTGTTCCGCCCGGTCAGCAGGGCCGCCCGAGTAGGTGAACACAGCGCCGTGACGTGCATCCGGTTGTAGCGCAAACCGCCGTCCGCCATGCGCGTGAAGTTCGGCGTCCGGATCGGGCCGCCGAACGTGCTCGGATTGCCGAACCCGGCATCGTCGATCAGGACGAGCAGAACATTCGGGGCGTCGTCGGGTGCGGTCGGATGCCCGATCAGGTTCCAGTCCGGCTGGGAGCCGGCCAGTGTCCGGTTGGCCACTCCCGCGAACGTCGGTCGCCTCATCGGAAGGCTGGTGCGATCTGCTTCACCCAATGTCCTCGCCGCCCTCGCTCGTGTGGCTGCCGGAGCCACGTTCGACCGTGACCCGCGCCTGCTGCTTCTTCTCACCATGGTGTCGGCCGCTTCGGCCGGCATTATCCTGAGCGGGTAATAGCGTCAGCGTCGGCTGACCTACTCCGCGTTTCAGACACCTTCGAGTGCCTGGAGTTTGCCGGATCGGATGGCTTTCACGAACTCGTCGTAGTCACGGTCGTTCTGGTCGGCGTAACGCTTCGAGAAGTCGGTGATCGCCTGGTCGAACGCGTCCGAATCGCCGAGGTACGCGGTGATGGCGATCGGGTCTCCGGATCGTGCATGTGCCCGGGCCAGCGTCCAACCGCAGGTTTGTGCGTAGAAGCCGAGGCCTGTCGGTGACATGATCTCGACGTCTGCCGAGCCCTTCATGTCGCGCAACTGCCGCCAGTAGAAGTGGCGTGACGCATCCGCTCCCTTCGTCCAGCCGAGGAAGATGTCGCTGGCGGCCTGCATCATCCGTTGGCCTTGCACGACCCGCTCGCCGGGCTGCCTGAAGCGGCTCTTCGGCAGGTGGTCCTCCAGCACCGACGCGGTGGCCTCCTTGACCTGCAGGAACAGCGGGTCTTGTCCGTCCCGGCCCTGGAGCAGTCCGATAAACGCCCGGGTCCCGACACTGCCGACGCCGACGACCTTGCGGGCCAGATCGACCAGCTCGTACCGCTCCAGCAGTTGACGCCGGTCGGGCTGCAAGGTTTGCCGGTAGGCGCGGAACTGGTCGTGGAGCGCCTTGCCCACCTCGTCCGGCGCCAGCCCGTAGTCGGAGGCGGCCAGGTCACGGAGCGGCACCACGATCGGTGGCTGGCTGACAATCCGGTACTTCCCGTCGACCAGCTCGGCAAGCTTGGACAACGCCTGCAGGCTGTCCCGGGTCCGGGCCTTGCCGAAGGTCTTCTTGGCGCGCTTGAGCTCCTTCTTCGACTTCTTGCCCTTCTCCTGCGAGCGGGCGGCCGCGAGGATGTCTTCTTCGTCGAGGTGCGCGTACCAGATGTCGAGGGTGCGCATCTGCGCGAACCCGGCCATCGCCTCGCGATACGCCGCCACCGACGTGGTGGTCACATCCCGGACCTCCGCCTTGCGGAAGCCGTTGTTGCGGGCTGCGATGGTGAAGCTCGCCGCCATCCGCTTCACGTCGTACTCGAACGGCCCCGGCAGCGTCTCGTCGAAGTCGTTGACGTCGAACATCAGCCGGCGCTCGGGGGAAGCGAACCCTCCGAAGTTGGACAGGTGCGCGTCGCCGCACAGCTGGACGGTCAACCCGGCCCTCGGCGTGTCCTTCAGGTCGGCCGCCATGATTTTCGCCGCGCCACGGTAGAACGTGAACGGCGACACCATCATCCGGCCGTGGCGCACCGGCACCAAGTCCTGCTCACGCGTCAGGTTCTGGTCCTCCAACAGAGCGACCGGGTCGGGGCGATGCGCTGCCGGCTCCCATCCCGCATGGCTGGACGGAGGCGTCTGGTGCCCGGCGTCCTTGCCTAGGGCCCGGCGATCGTCGACGCTCGGATGCTCGATCGTCGCGGTCAGCGACCTCTCTTTTGTCGTCGTCATCGACCTCTCCTCCTCGAAGTGGAAAACTGTGGCGGCCCGGCCCCGCTGGTGGGCTCGGGCCAATGGACCGATCGGTGCTACTGCCGGTGCCGTCGCGGCCCGGCATCGAGTCCTCGTCAGAAGGCGGACTTCATCTCACGGCCGTGCACGACGACGGCCCAGATGATGACGATGTCGAGGAGCACCATGAGGCTCGACCACACCGGGAACGCCGCCAGGAAGGCGACGTTGACCACAGCGCTGACCAGTGCGGCCAGGACAGCGACGATGCGGGCCCACATCCGGCCGGCGAGCAGCGCGAGCCCCGCCAGCGCGATGATGATGCCCAGCACCAGGTGGACCCACCCCCACGTCGTGTAGTCGACATGGATCGCCAATCCACTCTTGCGCACCAGGTAGTAGTCGTCATTGAGCAGTGCGATGAATCCCTGGAACGCGTGGAAAGAACCGAGCATCACCATCATCATCGACGCGAACGTGATCCAGCCTGTCCAGCCGGTCATGCCGACTGGTTCCGACCCACCGCCCCGAGCGTCGGCCGAATAGCCTGCATCGACATCGGACGAGTTCGTCATGGTTGACCTCCCTCTCGAGAACGTGCGCCCAGCCTGCGGGCGGCGCGGCCTGGGCGCCTCGTCCTTAACGGGTAATCGCGCCAGCCCCTCGCCGTACCGGACACACACTGACCGCTCGCTTGCATGGCAGCGGCTGAATCCGGGCTGGGCGCAACGGAGTGTCGGCGTACGTACACGCTCAGCCCGCGAGGCTGATGAGAGCCTGGGCGAGAAGCACCAGACCTATCGCCACGAACAGTGCGCTCACCACGGCCCTGCTGTTCTCCTCCAGCCACTCCCTCAGGCGGTCCAACGAGGGTCGCAGCCGGTCCCTAGCGACCAAGTAGGAGAGCACCGGGAGGGCCACAGTGCTGGTCGCGATGACCACGAAGACTGCGATCGCAGCAACCTGCTCAACAGTCTCCCCTGACGTGTCGCCGATCATTGCCCCGGCCACCGCACAGATTGCCAGGTTCTTCGGATTCAACGCCGAGAGCACCACTCCCAGACCCGCGGCCCTGACCCGGGAAAAGGAGTCGAGCGCGTCCATCCAACGGGGACGTGTCGTCACTGCCGGCGACCTCCGCCGCCGCGACCACCCTCGAATCCCCAGGAGCAGTAGGAGCAGACCCAACCACAGGAGAATCCAGTCGGTCGCCATCGGAGACGTATCCGACCGTGCTTCGACCCGAGACGTCGAGGCAAACAGCGCGGACACCGTCGTCACTACGGCAATTCCCGCTGTCCAGCCAAGCAGGAACCCCAGCCCGGTGTCCGTCGAACGCCTTGCCAGGAGCATCAACAGTGTCGCGATCACCGGCACCGGGCTGAGTGCAACGGCAACCGCCAACGGAAACGGATCAACGATCAACCCGCCCACCCCCTCGACCACGGCTGCCGCCCCGCTGAGCCGCCGCCACAGCTCCCCTCGGCGCACCACTACAGCGTGGGCCAGCCTCCGCTCGCCAACATGAAACCCGGCGGAGTCTGGTGAAATCATCCCTCAGGACGGCCGGCGGACCGCCGCTTGAGGCGAAGATCGACGTCCCACGCACCATGGTTGTGCCATGAATAGGCGCCGAGCCCACGGATCTGAGCCGATCTGAGGGGTTCGCCCTTTGAACCCGAGGACGACGGGTGCTCGACGAGCACGAAGCCTGCGTGAGGCACGGTTCAAACCTGGCGACGGCCAAACGCGCCCACGGCGATCGGATCGGTCCGAGCCCGGACAACGACCACCGCAGGTCTGATCGCGAGATCCCCGCAGGTGCTTGAGGCCAAGGCACGATGTGACTCTCCGGGGTCGCGGCAGCTTACCCGCAACGGGTGATGAGAACCACGGCGATCGGGCGGAGGGTGGGCTTCCAAGGACCAATCGTTGACTCTCGAGTCAAACAAACAGAGGTGGCGCATGACTGTCAACATCGACGAACTAGGCCCGGTCGACTGGATCGTGGTCGAGTTCCCCGGCAGCAAACTGACTGGCGAGATCGCGCCGATCCTGCACGACTACGTCGACCGGGGCTTGATCCGGGTCCTGGACCTGTTGTTCGTCAAGCGGGACGAGGACGGCGGCTACGAGGTGTTCGAGGCAACCGATCTCGACGACAGCGAGATCGGCGAGCTCCGCCGGTTCGAGACCCAGCTGGCCATGTTGCTCAGCGAGCAGGACGTTGAGGATCTCGTCGAGGCCGTCGAGCCGGGCAGCTCGGCCGCCGTGCTCGTGTGGGAGAACCTGTGGGCCGCTCCGTTCGGCTCAGCAGTACGCCGCGCGGGTGGTCAGCTTGTTGCCAGTGGGCGGATCCCGATCCAGGCGGTAATCGCCGCCATCGAGGCCGACGCCGAAGAAACTGACGAAGGAGAATGAGATGCCACTCGCAGCCCGACGCAGGCGCAGGACCGTCGCCGCCGTCGGCGGTGCCGTCGTGGTCGCGCACGGTATGAACCGCCGAGACGACCGGCGCGACGACCGCCGCGACGACCGCGGTGACGACCGTCAAGACCGGCGCGAAGACCGTCGCGACCGGTAGCCGTTGCCGACTGCTGGACAGTCACCGACCAGGACGACCTCGCGACCCAGCGATCCAGGTTGCCGCGTCCTTCGCGGCCCCGACCACGGTGGCCGTTAGGGCGCAGGTTCGCGCAGCAGAGATCATGAAACTGGACCTGGCCAGGATCAGCTGGCAACTAAGCAGGCTGAACTCAGGTGCGGAGCCGCCGAGGAAGTCTTGGCCAAGTTCTTCAAGCAGCGGCTGCCGGGCTCGCTCGGCCTCACGACGGGCTCCGTGATTGACGCAGCAGGAGGAAGGCTCGCATCCCATCGGCTGTCCCCGGCGACAGGTTCAGGGCAGCCGCGCCCGGCATCTACCCGCCCGAAGGTTTCGCGCCGTGCCTGCGTGCGCGCGGCAGCCGACCGTATCCCTCGCGACATGGACGTGCTGAAGCTAGACGCTCCGGTGCGCTCACCGACGTACGGCACCGGGAGCTTGCGGGTGGCCCTGATGCTGTCTTTGAGGATGCGGCTGGATGGTCGGCGTCAGAGGACGGCGGCAACGGGACTACTAGGGCGTGGAAGCGGTGGCGGCTTGGTGGGCTTCCTCGAGATCGTCGTCGGACACTGTGTGTGACTCCGTCATGCCGCCCAGATCTGTCAGCTTGGTCGACACGGCGTCCGCTTCGGTCACCGGCGCCAGCACCCCGACGGCGGCCTTGCCATCGGTGAGCGCGGATCCGAGGCGTTCACGGTCGGCCTTGTCCAGGCCGAGGCCCTTGTGGTGCAGCGCGCCGACAAGTCCACCGCCGACCAGTCCGACAACGAGGCCGACCGGGGTGAACAAGGCCAGCGCCAGACCGATGCCGGCCCCCTTGCCAGTGCTGCGTTTGCCAACCTTCTCGGTCTTGACCTCACCTTTCTCGTTGAGGACGAGAACGCCGATCGCATCATGGCTGGCGAGCCCGGAGTCCTTGAGGGTCTGCGCCGCGGAATCCGCCGCGGCCTCGTTCGCGAATACTGCCAACACAACGATCTTGTTTCCCATGGGATTTCCTCTGTAGGTGGCACGTCGCAGATCCGCGACATTCCCGTTCTAGTCCGCCGGCCAGGCGTACCGCCTCACCCCCAACGGGCGATTCCGGTCACGGTGACCGTTGGGCCACCGTTCGCAGCCGGACTCTTCCGCGTTCGTTCCGGCTCGCATCGCCAGCTGCATGCACACGTTGAGTAGTCCCGACTGCGCAGGGATGCTGGTCGATCCATGCCTGCTGGACAACTGGCGATGATCCGCCGCTTGTACCAGGGATGGTCGAACTGGTTCGACGACCTCCCCCGTCACCGCGATCACACCTAACAGGCACCGACGTGACGAGCCCCGCCGGCTCGAAATCCAAGAACCGATCCGCACGCCTCTGACGCTGCCGCTACGTCGCGTGGTCCGTGGATCTCTGGTGCCGGCGCGTCGGCCGCTTCTGTGCGATCAGTACGTCGATGCCGTCCAGGATTCGGTCGAGGCCGAAGGTCACGTCGGCGTCGTGGATCTCGTCGGTGTACTGGTTGCCGGTCATCAGGGCGGCCAGGATCGAGTATCCGAGTTCGTGCAGCCGAGGTTCCAGGAATCGTGACACCGCTGCCGGCTGGACGGACGTCGTGGTGCTGTCGCGCAGATCGCGACGCGCGCTGGCGATCCGCCGGGCATAACCGTCCAGCAGCAACGCGCACGACAGGCTTTCGGTGGGACTCAGCCCGGCACCGGTCAGCACCTTCAGGATCGCCTCTGCCCAGCCGAGCAGGTTCGGCGTCACCGGCGCTCCGCGGATGGGGAGATCGCAGAGCCATGGGTGGACGTCGCACCGATCGACCATCGCCTGCGTCCACACGGTCGCTGCGGCTCGCCAGTCCCGTACGTCGGCGACCCGGTCCGGTGCCGGACCCCAGGCTGCGTCCCCGAGCAGTACCAGCAGCTCGTCGCGGGACCTGACGTACCTGTAGATCGCGTTGGCGGTCAGCCCGAGCTTCTGGGCGATCTTGGGCATCGACAACGCGGCGAACCCGTCGGTATCGGCCAGCTCGAGGGCTGCGTCGACGATCCGCTCGACGCTCTGCGTCGGCTTCCGGCCGAGTTTGTTCGACTTGGCGGGCAGGCCCCACGCCAGCACGAGCCCCGGTGGCAGGTGCGCATCGTCGGTCAACGGCATCAGGTCGGCTCCTCACGCCCGCGAAACTCGGTGTTTGACTTCGTGTGCACCTTACACTTTATATTAGTGGGACCCACACACGAATACAGTTGAGGATGCGATATGGGACAGCAGCATCACCACGACGGACCAGGTCGGCGACGACCGCGGTTCGACCTTTCTCGCCGGCTCGGAGTGCTGCTGACCGCGGCATTGCTCTCGAGCTCGGCGGCGGCCTGTGCAGGAGCGGCCGAAGCCACGACGAACACCCGTCGTACGCCGGAGACTCGCGCGGACGCCGTGGTCTCGACAGACGCCGGCGCAGTACGAGGCACGCTCACCGCGGATGCCAGGCTCTTCCAAGGAATCCCCTACGCCGCACCACCGGTCGGCGAGCTCCGCTGGGCATCGCCGCAACGGGCCGCGTCATGGCGTGGCATCCGGGACGCCATCAAGCCCGGGACTCGCTGTGCCCAGGCCGGAGGGCTGATCGACGAGGCCAGCACCACCGAGGACTGTCTCTACCTCAACGTCACCACGCCACGCGACAGCGGCGCACACCAGCTGCCGGTCATGGTGTGGATCCACGGCAACGGCTTCATCAATGGAGCCGGCAGCCTGTACGACGCACAGCAGCTGGCGAACAGCGGCCAGGTCGTCGTGGTCAGCCCCAACTACCGGCTGGGCATCTTCGGCTTCCTCGCCCATCCGGCGCTGGACCACGGCGGAGCTCGGCAACTCTCGGGGAACTTCGGCCTCGAAGATCAGCAGGCTGCGTTGCGGTGGGTCCAGCGCAACGCGGCGGCGTTCGGCGGCGATCCGGGCAATGTCACGATCTTCGGTGAGTCCGCTGGAGGCACCAGCGTCTGTTCCCATCTGGTCGCGCCGGGATCCGCAGGGCTGTTCCAGAAGGCGATCCTGCAGAGCGCCGAATGCACCGGGCAGAAGTGGTCGCCCGGACCGCCGACCTGGTTTCCGCTGCCACGTTCCGAGCGCGAGCAGCACGGCCTCGATGTCGCAGCCAAGGTCGGCTGCTCCGATGCGGGGACCGCTGCGGCCTGCCTGCGGGCCAAACCTACGGACGAGCTCAGCAAGTGGTCTGACGACGGGGTCGGATCAGGACCCACCGTTGGTGGTGGCGTGCTGCCTCTCAGCCCGGATCGCGCCTTCGCAACCGGCCGCTTCAACCACGTACCGATCATCCAGGGGACCACGCGGGACGAGCACCGCCTGTTCACCGCGGCAATCGAAACAGCAACCGGTCAGCTGACGACCCCGGCAAGCTACAGCGAAGAAATCCACACGCTGTTCGACCAGTCGGACGCCGAACGGATCCTGGCCCGCTATCCCGTCGAACAGTTCCATTCGGCCGGCGAGGCTCTGTCGGCCGTCGTCACCGACTGGGCGTGGGGCTGCCCGGTCCTCGATCGAGATCGCGCACTCGCCGCGCAGACACCGTTGTATGCGTACGAGTTCGCCGACGAGACTGCTCCGTGGTTCAGTACGCTCCCGAAACCCAACTTCCCGACTGGCGCGTTCCACGGCGCCGAACTGCAGTACCTCTTCACCGACGAGCAACTCCCGGGCCCGAGCACACCCGCGCAGGCACAGCTCTCCGCGACGATGATGCGCTACTGGACGCAGTTCGCACGCACCGGGAACCCGAATGGTCCGGGCCAGCCACGGTGGCAGCCATTCCAGAACAAGGACCACGTCCAGTCGCTCGCCCCTGCAAGAATCGCCTCAGCAGACCTGGCCCAGGAACACCAGTGCGCCTTCTGGACCTCAATAGACTCCTGACCTGATCAATCACCTCCGCCACATGACGATCTGGGCGAGGTGGGTTTGGAGCGTGGGGATGTGGTGCGAATCGAGGTCAAGCCACGTTGCTGGTGGCACCCAATGAGGGATGGAACTCATGCGTGAGGCGCCGGACGCCGTGTCGGTCGAGGCGGTGCTCGATGCTGTGCGAACGGGCTGGGCGATCGACGTCGACGCGATCGAACATCTGCCGGTCGGTTTCGGGGCGCACCACTGGCGAGTCTCGTACGCCGGGATGCCGCGCGTGTTCGTCACGCTCGACAGCCTCGGCCGACGCCATTCGGCGGAGTCGCTCGAGGCTGCGTATTCCGGGGCGGGCGAGCTGGCCGCGGGCGGGCTGGAGTTCGTCGTGGCATCCATACGCGATCGCCACGGTCACTACACGGCTCCCCTGGCCGGCGGCAGTCTGAGCTGTGTGCCCTGGCTGGACGGGGAACCGGCTGGTTCGGGCGCCATCGACGGCGACAGCCTGGCTCGGCAGAACGCCGAAGTGCTCGCACGCCTGCACGCCACCACCCCGCCCGCGGGCATCCCGAGCTGGCGCCCCCGAGTCGGAGAGGATTTCGGCGACTCATTGGCCGACCTACTGCGCAGCCCATGGCAGACCGGTCCGTACGGCGAGCGTGCCCAGAACGCTCTGGCTCGGCGGATCGACGCGATCCGGCGCTGGACCGAGAGCTACCACGAACTGGCTCGCCGGGCCGCAGAACATCCGTGGGTGCCGACCCACGGTGAACCGCACACCGCCAACCAGGTCGTCACCGACGAGGGGATTGTCTTCGTCGACTGGGAATCGCTGGCCCGAGCACCGCGGGAGCGTGACCTGGGCACTCTGGTCGGCTCCGGGTACGCCGAACTGGCCGCTCCGAACTGGGAAATGATCGAGTTGTTCGACCTGGAGTGGCGACTGGAGGAGCTGGCGCAGTACGCGGACTGGTTCAACAGGCCGCACACCGGGACCGACAGCGACCGAGTCGCCTTCGACGACCTCACCGAGGAACTGAACCGACCCGACTGGACGCGAACAACCACCTAGCTACCAGGCTGGCCGTCGGATTCTGCGTGCCATGACTTCCAGAGTTTGCCGTAGACGCGTCCTGCGCTGACGAGTTCGTTGTGAGTACCGAGCTCGACGAGCTCACCGGCTTCCATGACGGCGATCCTGTCGGCGTCGTGCGCGGTCTGAAGGCGATGGGCGATCGCGATCACGGTACGACCCCGGAGTACGGCGGCCAGCGATTGTTCTGTTCGGCGTGCTGTTCTGGGGTCGAGTTGTGCGGTGGCTTCGTCCAGGATCAGGGTGTGCGGATCGGCGAGGACGACTCGTGCCAGCGAGAGTTGCTGGGCGCTGGCGCCGTCGAGGTTGGTGTCGTCGCCGATCTCGGTGTCCAGCCCGTGGGGTAGGTCGTTCAGCCACGCGGCTCCGACTGCGTCCAAGGCGGCGTACAGCTCCTCGTCGGTCGCGTCCGGTCGTGCGATGCGCAGGTTGTCGCGCACGGTGTCGTGGAAGACGTGATGGTCCTGGGTGATGAGTACGACGTGTTCGCGCAGCTCGTCGGGTGGCAGGTCGGCGACGGGTGTACCGCCGATGGTGACCGACCCGGTGTGCGGGCGGTCGAGGCCGGCGAGGAGACGGGCGAGCGTGGACTTCCCTGCTCCGGAGGTGCCGACGATGGCCAACCGTTCTCCGGGCTGCACGGACAGATCAATTCCGTGCAGCACGTCCCGATCGTCGGTGTAGCTGTAGTGAGCGTTGCTCACCTGGATGCGGTCGCCGTCCTCGGCGGCGCCGACGTACGTCGTTGGCTTGGATTCCTCGTCGGGAACGTCGGCCAGTCCTTCGACGCGGGCGTAGGAGGCGCCCGCGCCTTGTAGTTGTTCGATCCAGAGCATCAGGGTGTCGAGCGGGCCGACGAGCTGGCGTAGGTACACCGTCGCCGTCACCACCACGCCGAGGCTGACCACACCGTTGGCCTCCAAAGCGCCGCCGACCAGGAGGACTCCGACCACTGGCAGTGCCAGTGAGACGTCTGCCCACGGAAACAGCACCGTTCGCAGCCACAGTGCCCCTAGGCGTGCGGACCGCGCTTGAGTGACGGCTGACTCTGCGGCCTCTGCTCGGCGCTGTTCCAGACCGAGCAGTTCGATCGTTCGGGCGCCTTTGGCGGTGCTGGCGACGACGTCGGCCAGTTCTGCTCCGGTCGCTGCGACCGCCAGATAGACCAACTGGGGCCTGTCGGCGACCAGGGATTCTGGCGCGTCGCAGGTACCACCGCACGGCCGCTGCGACGCCGATCAGGCAGGCGAGCCCGCACAGTCCCAGCAATGGATCCAGGACGACAACGGCGACGACGAGGAACAGGGCGTGGACGAGGGCGACGAGGACCTCGGGTACGGCGTACCGCAAGGTCATGGCCACCACGGATGCGTCGGTGCTTCCGCGGGCGATCAGGTCGCCGGTGGGCAGATGGTCTGCGACTCGTGGCGGTAAGGCCAGGGTGCGCTTCAAGAATCGTTCTCGAACCCGTGCCGCTGTGCGTTCGCCGAACCGGTAGCCGATCTTGAGCGCCCACCAGGTCAGGGTTGTCTGCACGATCGTGAACACCAATGCGCCGAAGGCGAGACGGTCCACCCGGCTGAGCACGTCACTGCCACCGGCTTGGATCGTGTCGATGATTCGGCCGAGCAGCCACGGACCTACCAGCCCAGCTGCGGCGGCAAGCCCGTTGACACAGACGATCCCGACCACGGCACCCCGGTCTGCGCGCAGGTCGCGGAGCGCCGCTGCACGGACCTCGGGGGTGCCTGCGATCGGCAGCTGCCTACTCATGGTCCTCCTGATCGCCCTGTGCACGGGATACCAGGTCTCGATAGCCGCGATCGCTGCGCAGGAGTTCGGCGTGTGTCCCGACTGACGACGTCTGACCATCGACCAGGACGATGACTTCGTCGGCGCGGTCCAGAACCAGCGGTGACGTCGTGGTGATCACCGTGGTCGAGTCGCGCCTGGCTTCGCGGAGCCGGTCGATCATGGCTGCTTCGGTGTTGGCGTCGACCGCCGAGGTGGGTTCGACGGCGAGCAGGACTTCGGGTGCGGCATAGATGGCGCGAGCGAGTTGAATCCGTTGCCGTTGGCCACCAGATAGGTCACTCCCGCCGGCAGCGATCGATGCGTCCAGACCGCCGGGCAACGCGTCCACGACGTCCTCGGCCACGGCGGCGTGCAGGGCCGCACGGATTCGGTCGTCGTCAGGCTCGAGGCGTCCCGCAACAATGTCGCGGACCGTGCCTGCGAACACCTCGGCGTGGTTGTCGGCGACAACCAACCGGCGCCTGAACTCGCTGCGAGCAACATCATCGATCCGTACGTCGGCCCAGGTCGCACCGGCCTCGGGATCGGTGCTCAGTTGCCCAAGCCTCTCGACCACGGCGACTGTCTCCGCGGGGCGAGCAGCGACCAGCGCAGTGAACCGTCCGGGATAGATCACGACCCCCGACTGTGGATCGGCCAACGGCCCACCGTCAGGAGGGATGATCGCCGCGTCGCGGTCGTTGTCGCGTGTCACCGGCAGGTTGAGCAGGTCGCTGATTCGTTGACCGGCCACCCGCGCACGGGCGATGTCACCTCCGCCCTCGATGAAGGCCGACACCGGCACGACGAGAACGGCAACGTAGCCGTAGACGGCGACAACGTCTCCGATGCTGATGGCGCCGGTCGCAGCCATGCGCGCCGAGAGCCACACCACCGCGGCCAGGAACAGCGCGGGCAGTCCTGTCGACAATGCGCCGACCCAACTCGAGGGCCCGGCGACCCGGTAGCCACGATGCACCAGTCCCTGCGACTGCTGTCCGTACCGCTCGGCGACAACCCCCTTCCCACCGAGGCCGTTCAGCACTCGTAGCCCGGCCAGGACATCGACCAGGCGGGTCGTCAACTGCCCCTGGTGCACGCGATACTCGCCGCCGGTGCGCTCGATGCGCTGCAGGAACGGGCCAACTGCCACAGCGAGCAGCGGAACTCCGGCGAGAACCACCGCGGCCAGCAACGGCGAAATCGTGAACAGTACGACGGCGACGACGGCGTAAGCCACCACCGCGCCGACGCCGGGACCAGTGACGGTGAGCGCCATCGCAACCGTGTACACGTCGGCGATGCCGACCGTCACCACCTCCCCAGCACTCACGCGACGCGTCAGCGAGGCACCCAAGCGGGACGTGTGCCACACCGTTGCCCGGACCGAGCGAAACGATGCGTCCATCCGGATCTTGGTCATCGTGCGATGCCGAGCGATCCCCAAGAGCGCGTTCAGCACGGTGACCACGAGCAGGACCACAGCCCACTCGACGAGGGCGGCAGTATCGCCGGCGACAAGTCCGTCATCCACCGCACGGGACAGCACCCACGGTGGCACCGCCAAGCCGACCATCCAGACGGTGCCCAACATCGCACCCGTCGCGACCCGCCGCGGCTGCGATCGAGTAAGCCAGAAGAGGAAGCGCCAGGGGCTGGTCAGATCACGATGCGCCGGCGGGATCCACGTCTCGGTCATCCTGTCCAGCCACTCGCGAACCGCAGCCGTCCGCCACCTCCGCTGCCGTGCACCGCCGCTGGCCATGCGCAGATCCTCGCAGCAATGCATCAACCGGGGAAACGAATTTGTGATCGGATTCACAAACGCGATCTCCAGTCAACAACTCGCAGCCGACCACCCTGAGCCTCGTGAGATCGGCGGCGTGTGGTTGTCGGATCTGTCCGAGCCCGTTCGATGTCATGTAGAGACCGGGCCACAGGGCTCGGCCGACATGAATTGAGAGGACAGCGACGATGACCGACGACAGGGCGACCGGCGGAGCAAGGAAATTCCGATTCGGTGTTCTTGCTCCGATCAGAACTGATCTGCCGGCGTGGCGAGACCAGGTGCGCCGTATTGCCGACAGCGGTTTCTCGACACTCCTGATGCCCGACGTTCAGCAGTGGCAGCCGGCGCCCGGTCCCACGCTGGCTGTCGCGGCGACTCTCGCCGACCTGCGGGTAGGTACGTGGGTGTATGCCTCTCCGCTGCGCACGCCCTGGAGCTTGGCCTGGGAGGCGCACTCATTGTCGGTGCTTACTGAGGGTCGCTTCGAGATGGGCATCGGCGTCGGCAGGCCCGGGATCGAGGACGAACTGCGTGAGTTGGGCCTTCCGGTGGTGACACCGGGCCAGCGGTTGTCTCAGGTGCGCGACGCCGTTACGTCGCTCAGAGAACTCGACGGCCCGGATCTCCGTACGCCGGTGGTCATGGCCGTGCGTGGCCCGAAGGCCCAAGCCCTGGCGGCCGACCTGGCGGATACGGTCACCTTCGCCACGATGCCGGGCGACTCTCGGGCCGACATAGTGCGATTGGCAACCGAGTTTCGCGCACTCGGAGACCTCGAACTGGCGCATCACGTGGCGGTTGTCGGCGACGAGGTCTCGCCGTTCATGGCACCCCCCGACACGGACCCTGCCGCGTTGCGCGCAGCGGACTCGCTGTTGGTGCTTCCCAGTGACCCGACGGCAGCCAAAGAAGAAATCCTGCGACGACGTGAGGAGGGTGGCTTCTCATACATCGTCATCGGCGCGAACGCCGTTGACACACTCGCTCCTGTCGTCGCCGAACTGACCGGACGATGACCCGGGGAAACTCCTGTGGTCGAAGGTTCAGTATTTGCACTGGTGGGGGTCGCACTGCGGTGACAGGCTGGGATGGGTGAGGACCTACGGGCAGTACTGCCCGATCGCGCGGGCGTCCGAACTGCTGGCCGAGCGCTGGTCGTTCATCATCCTGCGCAACATCGTCCTGATCGGCTGCCGGACCTTCAACGAGATCGCCGACGGCGCTCCGGGGTTGTCTCGTGGCCTGCTGTCGAAGCGGTTGCGGGACTTGGAGCGCGCCGGGGTCCTCGAGATCCGTCCGAAGCCCGACGGTCCGGGCTCGACGTACGAGCCGACCCAAGCGGGCCGGGAGCTGTCGGAGGTCATGTTGGCTCTGCAGCACTGGGGATCGCAGTGGGCGGAGCTGACACCGCAGCATGCGCATCCGGGCGTGGTGCTGTGGGGCTGGGTGAACAGTCACCTCGACCGCGGCCGCCTTCCCCGCCACCGGGTCCTGGTCCGGTTCGACTACCCCACGGTGTCGGGGCCTGGCAGTCGTGGCTGGCTGCTGATCGAGCGTGGCGACGCTGAGATCTGCGAGAAGCACCCCGGCGGAGAAGAGGATCTGGTGGTCGTGGTGAGCGATCCGATGGCGTTCGCCCGCTGGGACCTCGGAGAGCTCGAGTGGGTAGACGCCTTGCGCTGCGGGGCGATCGAGGTTCGTGGCCCACGCGCGCTGGCGCGGGCACTCCCCACCTGGAAGCGCCGCGTCGACCCACACGCCGCACGGCAAGTCATCACCGTCGACTGAAGCCGGCCGGGTTCAGACACTGCACTTCTTGTGCGCTCCCGCCGGCGGCAGCATCGAGGCTGCGCGTGTTCTTGACCGTACGGCGAATGAGGCGTGATGGCGGAAGTGTCGAACGGGTTCGCAGTGGTCGTGGTCGGAGCCGGCCAGGCGGGCCTGGCGGTGAGCTACGAACTGACTGTTCTCGGGATCGATCACCTGGTGCTGGAGCAGGCCCGGGTCGGTCAAACCTGGCGGGGTCTTTGGGACAGCTTCTGCCTGGTCACGCCGAACTGGACCATGAGTCTGCCGGGCGCTGCGTACGCCGGCAACGACCCGGAGGGCTTCGTCCCGCGCGACGAGATCGTCCGCTACCTCCAGCGGTACGCGTCGAGCTTCGGTGCGCCGGTTCGCGAGGGCGTCGGCGTGGACAGCCTCGAGCCCGGAGCCAACGGCGAGTTCCTCCTCCGCACGTCGGCCGGCGAGCTGCGGGCCGCGTCGGTGGTCGTGTGTACGGGCGCCTTCCAGCGACCACACCACCCGGAGGTTCCGGCTGGGATCCCGAACGACGTGACCGTGGTCGGTGCCCGGGATTACCGCAACCCCGCAGCCCTTCCGCCGGGGAAGGTCCTCGTCGTAGGAAGTGGTCAGACCGGCTGCCAACTCTCCGAGGAGCTGCACGAAGCGGGCCGCGAGGTGTTCCTGGCCTGCGGACGGGCGCCGTGGCTGCCGCGGCGTACCGGCGGCCGCGACATCGTCAGCTGGCTGAAAGAGACCACATTCTTCGACACCCCGCTCAGCGCCCTGCCCTCACCGGAGGCTCGGCTGGGCTCCAACCTGCTGGTGACCGGCCAACGAGGCGGCCATGACCTGCACTACCGCACCTTGCAAGCGATGGGCGTAAACCTCATGGGCCACCTGGCTGGGGTCGAGGACCATCGGGCGTACTTCGCCGCTGACCTGGCCGACTCGGTCGCCTTCGGCGATGCGCGGTACGCCGACATTCGCAAACTGCTCACCGAGCAACTCCCCACCAAGGGGATCACGGCACCCGAGCTGCCCGACCCTCCGCCGTTTCACGCCGATCCGCCGCTGGAGTTGGACCTCAACGGGTTCGGCGCGGTGATTCTCACCTCCGGATTCCGCCCCGACTACGCCCGCTGGGTGCGGTTCTCTGCGTTCGACGCCATGGGCTTCCCGCTCACCGACAACGGTGCAAGCACGGTGGTCCCGGGCCTGTACTTCTGCGGCGTCCACTTCCTGCGCAAGCGGAAGTCCTCGGTGCTGTTCGGCGTCGGCGAGGATGCCGCCATCGTGGCCCGATCGATCGCCCGCAAACAGTCACACCACCAGCCCGTTTGAGAAACTCGCACCTGTACAGGTGGGGCCTCGCGTCCTCTACTGGCGGTAGGCGGCGCCTGGGCCGTCATCCGTGCTGGGAGGGCATCGTGGCGCGGGGTGGGATGAGGTGGCCGATTCGCGGGCTCGTGGCGATCGCCAGCGGGGTCATGGTGCTGCTTGGCGGAGCCTGCACGCGCGCGGACGACAGTGAGCAGGACGGGGCCGCGCGCCCGGTCAGTGCTTGGCCGCTGCGCGCCGCCGGGGGCGCGCCAGTCATGGTCGACGTCCCGGTTCGGGACGGTGTCGCAGCGCTGCCGCTCAAGGGTCAGCGGCCGGCCAACACGCTCATCGACCTGGAGGTAGGCGGGCAGGCGGTCGGCGCGGCACCCGAGTTGCAAGCCTTCGACGTGGACGATCCAGTTCAGGCGCAGCCGAACTTCAAGCCCGGACTGGAGACGACTCCGGCTTCGGACTCGTACGAGAGAAACTACGCAGCCCTGTGGTCGTTCGTCGCGTTGCTCGCCTTTGGTGTGGTGGCGTGGTTGGCGGCGGGCCGCCTCCTGGGTCGCCTGTCGGTGCGCACTTCGACAGGCGATGGGCCACGGCGGTGGTCGCGGGCAGCTCTGGCGGCCATCTTGCTGGCTCTGATGACGCCGCTGGTGCTCTGGGCCGCGTCCGATGCGATGTACGCGCTGGCGTATTCGGACCCGTCATTCGACGCCGCCGGCCTCTTCCTCCCGGTTATGCCCGCAGCGCTGGTCAGCGCCGCGGCGGTCCGCTCTGCCCGCACTGGACTCCGCGAGGTCCATGGCCAGACCAGCGGCCGCGCCCTGGCGATATCGGCGACCGTCGTTGCGTACGTCGTCGCCGGCTTGATGCTCGCGGTGGCACTCTTGTCCCTCATCGCCACAGCCGGTCAAGGAGGATGACACGCATCGTGTTACCCGTGTCAGCGCGGTTGAAGCGCAGGGTCGCCGTCGACTTCCCAGCGCCTGGGTCGGCGGAAGAAGTCGCGCGGCTCCTGGCGAACGGGGCCGACTCCGAACGCGTCCAGACAGCCATCGTGCTGGCTGCCCAAGGCGACATCCGCAAGATTCAGTGGGGTATCAAGGAGGCTTCCATCGACTGGCGTGATGTCCTCATCAGCGGTGGGCTTGCCGATCAGGATTGGGCTGAGACTCTCGATCGGCAGCTTGGTCCGGAGCGCCCGGCCGCCGGCTGATCGTCAGTTGGCCGAGAGCTTCTCGGTGATCGCCTCCCGGCTGGCCTCCGGGTCGTCGGTGTGGTCCACGCCGAGCTCTGTGAGGAGGGCGAGGGCGGTCTGCCAGTGCTGCCTAGCCCGGGCCGGGTCGCCGAGGACGGCGTACGCCGCACCGAGGCCGTCCTCGGCCCGCGCGAGATCGGCGCTCAGTCGCCGCCGCTCAGCGAGGAGTCGAGCCTGCCGGTGGTGCTCGAGCGCGGACCGGCCGTCGCCGAGGTCGACGTACGCGCGCCCCATTCCCTGGTGCGCCTCGTACTGCCAGTTCCGGTTCCCGGTGCGGACCGCTACCGCGAGCACTTCGCGGTAGGAGTCCAGCGCGGACGACGCGTCGCCACTGCGGCGACGAGCGTTGCCCAGGTTGTACATGCCGGCGAGCTCGCCGATGGGTAGACCCTCCTCGCGCGACAGCGCCACCGCGAGACGGAACCCCTCCACGGCGGCGGCCGTTCGGCCGAGCTCGGCGTCGGCTCGGCCACGGCCGATCAGGGCGTCGACCTCCCGCGCCCGGTAGCCGACTCGTCGGGCCAGCGCCAGTGCCTGGTCGAAATGGCTCACGGCCGTCCGGTACGCGCCCTCGCTCAACCGGCTATGGGCCACAGTGGAGTGCGACTCCAGTTGCCCCAGTTCGTCGCCGGCGTCCTCCGCCAGCCCCAGTGCGCGGGTGAGGTGCTCGTCGGCATCCACTGGGCTGCCGCCGTACTGCACTGTCGCAGCCAGCCCGATGTGCGCTTCGACCTCCACCAGAGTCAGTCCCTCCGCGGCGGCCAGAGACAGCGCCTGGGCGAAGTGGTCGGCGGCGGTCGAGTAGTCGTTCTGGCGCCGCCGTACTCGGCCGATGTCGCCGTGCGCCCTGGCTGCGGCGGCCCGGTCGCCCAGATCGTCAGCGGACTCCAGCGCCAATCGATGCAGTACGTCGGCCTCGCCGAGCCGGTCGCGCATGATCAGCCGCCGGTGCACCAGACCGGCGAGGTCGCCGACGTACCGATGCAGTTCCAGTTCGCGGGCCGCAAGGGCGCCGGCGACCACGTTCGGCAGCTCGGTGTCGAGCCAGCTGTTCGCCTGGTCGGCGGTCCAGTCCGGCGGGTCCACCGTGTACGGCGGATCCGGTCGGCGGCTCCGGGTGTACGGATGCGCCAGATCCATCGCAGCACTCGCCCATGCGCAGTAGTGGTCGAGGAGCCTGATCAGCGCAGCCGACCGCTCCTGCGCGGTCTCGCTGGCCTGGGCGTGCCGGGCCGCGTCGGCCCGGGTGAGGTCGTGCATGCTGTAGCGCCCGGCCGGCCCCTCGTCGAACAGGTGCAGGTCCTGCAGGGCTTCCAGCGCCGAGCGGGCGGGGGCATCGCCGGTGCCGAACAGCGCCGCGGCCGCGCCGAGATCGACATCCGGCCCGGGGATCAGACCGACCAGCCGGTACGCGCGTCGCGTCGGCTCGTCCAGCGCGGCGTACGACAGGTCGAGGGCGGCGGACACTCCGAGCGTTTCGTCATCGAGCCGGTCGAGTACGGCGGCACGCTGCTCCTGCAACCGCAGTACCAAGTCGGATACTTGCCACGAGGGCCGCGACCGCAGCCGGGCCGCGGCGATCCGCAGCGCGAGTGGAAGACGGCCGCAGAGCTCGACCACCTCGGTCAGCTGATCGGACCTCGGTCCCGTGGACTCCGAGGCGCGGGTGAACAGGTCGATGGCTTCCGGCCGGAGCAGTGTGCTGAGCCGGATGGTTGCGCCCCGGTCGAGGCTCGCGAGCGTGTGGCGGCTGGTGGTGAGGACCTGGCAGGTCGGGGTGGCCGGCAGCAGCGGCGCGACCTGGCCGGCGCCGGCCACGTTGTCGTAGACGAAGAGCAGCCGTCGGTCGGCGACCAGGCTGCGGAACAGGCCTGCGCACTCCTCGACGTCGACCGGGAGCTGGTCGCCCGGCACACCCAGCGCCCGCATGATCCGGGCCAGCGCCTGGTCCGGTTCGAGCGGGTGCATGCGGACGCTGAACCCGTGCAGGTCGATGAAGATCTGGCCGTCGGGGAAGTCCGGCGCGAGCAACCGGCCCGCCTGGACCGCGAAGGCCGTCTTGCCGACCCCAGCCATTCCCTCGACAGCGATGACGGACCGGCCCTCGGCGACGCGCGCGTGCAAGGCGGCCAACTCCTCGTGCCGGCCGACGAAATGCGAAGGGGCCGGCGGCAACTGGTGTGGCCTGTCGGGGACCGTGAGCGTCGCTCCGCGTGCGGCGGCCGCCAGCTCGACCGACTCGTCGTCGGTCAGCTCGAGAACCTCCGCGACCAGTCGTAGGGAGCTGCCGCGCGGCCGGACGGACTCTCCGGTCTCCCAGCGCCGCAGCGTCCGTGGATCGAGACCGGATCGCTGCGCGAGTTCTTCCTGCGTGAGCAGCGCTCGCTCCCGCCACCCACGCAGCAGCTCACCGAAGGTCGACGGTCGAGGTCCGGTCACACCTGCCTCCCCGTCGCAGTTTAGGGCGCGGGAGGTCACGATCGGCTGCCACCGCGGTGAGGCCGGCCGGAAGTGTCCGCAAGATGTCCGGTCGGCGACCTGGGGCCGGTGCGTGCCGCGGTGAAGAGTCGATCTGGACGACAACCAGCCTGGGAGGACAGATGAGAATCGCCCGCATCCTGGCGGGGATCGCCGCCCTCGTCGCCCTGACGGCCGCGGCGGGCACCGCACCGGCCATGGCCGACCGCGAGTGGATCGCCCCGACCACCAGCCACGGGACGCCGTGATGGCACCGCTGAGCATCTTGACCCACGCCCACCACTGGACGACCAAGTCCCGGCACCGGACCAGCCAAGGCACAATCGGGTACCAGCACTGCACCTGCGGCCGCTGGCGCATCGACCGCGACACCACGGTCCACGCCCCCGAGACCGTGGCCGTCCTACCATCCGACCGATTGCGCTGACCGGAACGCAGGCCCGGCGGCCGCCCCTCCAGGCCGCCGGCCTCGCCGTGTGGACTTCAGCGCTTCGGTACGTCGTACACGAGGTGTGTGACGCGGTCGCCTTGGACGATCTGCGACGGGTTGTCGAGCATGAGTGGCTCGGACAGCGGACCGGTCGCCCAGAACGGGCGGCCCGAGCCGAACACCACGGGGACGAGGTTGACGACGACCTGGTCGATCAGGCCGAGCCGCAAGGCCTGTCCGCCGATCTGACCGGCGGCGACGTCGACGATGCGGTCCTCACCGGCGTACTCCCGCCCCGCCTTGATGCCTTCCTCGACGCTGCCGACGAAGGTGAACGGCGCCGTACCGGCATGCTCCCAGTCCTTCGGTGGTTCGTGCGTGACCACGAAAACGTGCTCACCGGCGGCCGGTACGCCGTCCCAGCCGTTGGTGAGGTCGAAGAGGCGCCGGCCGATGATGACGCACGCGATGCCCTTGTACTGGTTGCGCGTGAAGTCGGCCGACGCCTGGGTGGTGCTGACCGTGGCGTCGCTGCCTTCGAACGACCAACTCACGTCCCCGTTGCCCAGCCAGTCGAACAGCGGACCGACTCCGTCGCTGTCGTCGGCCATGTAGCCATCCAAGGAGACAATCGCTCCCATGATCGTTCTAGCCATCAGATCCTCCCTGGTGTGCAGGTACTGGACCTGACGTTAGGAGCAGGACAGCCCGCTCCGAATCTGTCAGATGACTGGTGCCGGCGTACGCGACGGGCGGTGCCGATGAGTCATGGCGTCAGTCCGGCGAGCTGCGAGCGCCTGCTGACACCCAGCTTGGGGTATGCCTTGTACAGGTGATGACCGACGGTGCGCGGACTGAGGAACAACTCGGCCGCGATCTCCCGGTTGCTCATGCCCTGCGCGGCTCGGCGTACGACCTGCAACTCCTGCGGGGTCAGCTGGCTGACACCACCGGGACCGGCCGCCGGCTCGGGAGCGGTGTCGCCGAGCGCGGTGAGCTCGGTGCGGACGCGTCGTTCCCAGCCGTACGCCGCGATCCGCTCGAACGTACCGAGCGCCTCCGTCAGTCGGGCCCGGGCCGCCGTACGCCGGCGATTGCGTCGCAGCCATTCGCCGTACGCAAGGGAAGTTCGCGCCCGGTCGTACGGTCCGCACCCTTCGAGACGGAGCGCCGCCTCGAACGCCTGCTGTGCGTCGGGTCCTTCGCTGAGTAACGCCTCGCACCGCAGTACGAGCGCTTCTGCCGCGGGGTTGCCCGATTCTGTCGCCCACTCGATCAGCGCCGGGAGGTACCGCTGCGCGCGATCGGTCTCACCTGCCCGTACGGCGGCCTCGACATGATCGGGGATCGCGCGCACGGCCACGTCCCGTCCGGCGGGGCCGTCGCAGACTCGCTCCAACCGGTCGAGGGCGTCAGCGGGCTGACCGGCCATGAGATCGACCAACGCAAGGGCCCACGTCACCAGGGCTGCCGACATCCGGTGCTGCCTTGTGTCGCCGAGCACCAAGTCTGCCTGCGGTTCGGCTGAGGCATCACCGCGAACTGCGGCAAGCCAGGCCGAGATCGAGGTCAGTACGACGACCTGTAGGTCCTGACCGAGGTCGGTCGCCAGCTCGATCGCTTCGGTCACCGTCGCTTCCGCGTCCTGGAAGCGGCCGGTCACCAACTGCGCGAGCGCGAGTGGCTCCTGCGCATAGGGCAGCCAGCCGAGCGCTCCGTCCAGGCGCAACGCGGCGACGTGGCTCTCGAGGAGCTTGAGCGCCAAGGTGTCCTCGCCGATGAGCACGGCCATGTACCCGGCCGTCAGCCGGTCGAGCGTGGCGTCCAGCTCGAGCGCAGCAGGCAGCAGCGTCCGCATCGACGCGACCGCGGGCTTGATGTTTCCGAGCAACAGGTCGGTGAAGCCGATCAACGCCTCGGCCAGGCCACCGTGAATCGACTTTAGTTGCTCAGCGCAACGACCAAGCAGGATGGGATCGGCCGCGTCGCGCGCACACCACGTCGCTTCGGCGAGGATGGAGACAGCACGGTCCGGGTCGGTCGACAGGATCGGTACTGCGGCGGCGAGGGACAGCGCACTTGCCTCAGCGGGCGAGACGCGCTCGTACGCCACCTGGGCTCGAATCCAAGCGGCTTCGGCCTGTTCGCTGGGTTGTCTGGTCAGCGTGCCGCCGGCCGCGGCCAACTCCGCCGCATGATCGAGCCCGCCCGCGTCGTACGTCGCTCGCGCGGCTCCGACAAGACGCCTGGCGCGGTCGGCGCGGTCGTTGCTGAGCTGTGCGGCCCGCTCCAGCGCTCGCGCCGCGGACGCCGGGCCGCCGCGCCCGACCGCACGGAGCGCGGCGCGTTCGAGTTCCGCCGCGGCCAGGTCGTCGGTGCCACCGGCCGCGGCGGCGAGATGCCAGGCGCGCCGGTCGGCATAACGTGGATCCGAGAACGAGTCGGCCAGCGCTTCGTGCGCGGCCACTCGCTGGGCGAACGGCGCGTCCTGGTAGACCGCAGACCGGATCAGCGGGTGCCGGAACTCGACGGAGTCGGAGGTCACCCGGACGAGTCGCTCTTGCTCGGCCGGCTCGAGGTCCGCGGCGGCCAGACCCAGAGACGCGGCGGCGGCCGAGAACGCTGGGAGCTCTGAGGTGTGGTCGGCGGCGGCAAGCAACAACGCTCGCTGCGCGTTCTCCGGCAGTGCGCGAACCTCCAGACGGAAGTGCTCCTCCAAGCGTCCACTGGCCGGCAGCGGGGTGACTGGCGCGGACGGACGATCTGCACGATCGCTCGCCGCCAACTCCAGGATGGCCAGCGGGTTCCCTTCGGATTCCGCGAGTACGCGCTCGGCTGCCTCCCGCGGCAGCGTACGAACGCTCGCCAGCAGCCGACTAGAGTCCGGCTGATCGAGTCGCTGGAGCGCGATGCTGTCCAGCCCTGCGGCAGGGAACGGTCGGTCGCCGTCCCGCGCGGCAAAGATCATTGCGACCGGGTCGGTGTGCAGGCGCCGTACGGCGAACAGCAGCGCGTCGATCGAGGACCGGTCGAACCAGTGCGCATCGTCGACCAGGCACAGCAGTGGCTGCTCCTCGGCCAGGTCGGAGAGCAATGTCAACACAGCCGCGCCGACGGCCGGTGGCCCACCCGGCAAGGTGCTCGCGCCGAACGCGGTCCGCAGTGCCTGACCTTGGCGGCCGGGCAACGCGTCGAAGCGATCGGCGAAACGGGCGAGCATCAGCTGGAGACCGGCGAACGGAAGCTCCGCCTCGGACTCGATGCCGACAACCCGCAGTACTCGCATACCGTCAGCAGCAGCCGCCGCGTGATCGAGCAACGCGGTCTTGCCGATCCCGGCCTCACCCCGCACCACCAACGACCCACACCGGCCGTCACCGGCCTCGGCGAGCACCCGCTCGACCGAAGCCCGCTCAACTGCCCGCCCCACCAGCACCGCAGCAGCGTAACCCCACCAACTGGCCCACATGTGCGAGCATGATCGCCGATTCGAATCCTGCCGGGCACCCCACCAAACCCTGCGATCGGAGCAGCTGTGTCCACTGTTACCGCTGCGGAATTCACCTGGCCGCTAGGCGACGACGCCGTACTGATCCCACGCACGGCCGCGATCGCGGAGGCGCATTTCGCTCTGGTCGAGGCCAACTATCAACGTCTGGCGCAGTGGTTCGGGGACGCGTACCAGGAACCACCGGTGCTCGAGGAGACGCGCGCGAACCTGGAGGAGGCTGGGCGGGGCTGGCTGGACGGATCGTTGTTGCCGCTGTCCATCGCGGTGAAGGCGGACAACGGCTGGCGCCTGGTCGGCTGGGCGCAACTCGAGATCGACCGTCAGGCGCGGTCCGCCGAGATCGGCTACTGGCTCGACACGGACTTCGTCGGCCGTGGACTGGTCAGCCGGACCGTCACCGCCGTACTCGATCACGCCTTCGGGCCGCTCGGCCTGCTCCGAATCGGGCTGTGCACCACCGTCGACAACACCCGCAGCCGGAACGTGGCCGAGCGCATGGGCTTCACCCAGGAAGGCGTACTGCGCGAGGCCGCAGTCTTCCCCAACGAACGACGCGACCTCGTCCTCTACGGCCTCCTCGCCCACGAATGGCGGCAGTAGCAGTCGACGATCGCCGCCTTGGTCCGCGAACTCGGATGGTGGTGAGTATCAGCTCGCGTTCTTTCGGTGGAAGAGGGTGCGATCGCGCCATGGGTTGTTGTGCCAGTTCCGCGCGTGGATGATTCCGACGGCCAGCAGGCCGACGGCCGCGGCGGCGTACCCGGCCAGTGGGTGTCCGGACACGTGGGCATATTGCCAGCAGATCGCTGCGATCACGAACGCCACCCAACCCACCACGACGTTCACCGCTGCGGACTGCCCGAACGGCGTCGGGTTGGTCTTTCCGGTACTGCCGAGCATGTAGTAGGGAAGCCCGTTGCCGACGAAGAAGCCGGCCACGAGCGCGAGTAGGACCGTCGTCAGCATCAGACGTCACCCGCCTGATGGCGAAGGAGTGGGAGCAGTACGTCGTCGACGAGGCCGGTCAGGAACGTGTCATCCAGCGGCTCACCGGTGACGAACGCACGCGAGAAGAGCATCGCCGAACTGAGCTCCGCGAGCAGCGCGCGGTTGATCGCGGCTGGCAACTCACCTCTGGCGACCGCGCGATCGATGGCGGGGTCGAACGCTTGCCGTTTGTCGTCGACCATCCGCGCTCGCACCGTCCGCGCCAGGTCCTCGTCGTGATGCATCGCCGTCAGCAGACCGAGCAGCAGTCCGGCGTCCTGTTCGGTCAATCCGTCGCGCATCGCCTGCAGCGTGCCGAGCAGGTCAGCACGGAGATTCCCCGGATCCGGCCGCTCGATCATCCGCTGCCCGGTATGCCGCTCGACCGCGGTCACGACCAGTTCGGCCTTACCCGACCAGCGGCGATAAATGGTGGCCTTGCTCGCGCGGGCGCGCAGTGCGATCGCATCCATGCTCATCCGGTCGTACCCGATCTCGGCCAGCAACCCCAACGTCGCCCCGAGAATCGCCTCCTCCCGCACCTCACCCCGCCCCCGACGCCCGTCCTCACTCGTCACATCACACCCCAAAGTGAACGAAACCGTTTCGTTCACTTTAGCACCCCGACTTGCACTTCTTTTTCTTGTAGGCGCGCGCGTGCACGACCCCCGATCGCCAGACCCGAGCTGGCCGCTGAGCTGTCAGCGGCCCGGGCTGATCAGCCCTGTCTCGTAGGCGAGGACGACGGCCTGCACCCGGCCGCGGAGGTCGAGCTTGGCCAAGATGTGGTTCACGTGCGTCTTCACCGTCGCCTCGCTGACGACCAGCGAAGTGGCGATCTCGCCGTTCGACCTGCCGCGTGCGATCTCCGTGAGCACGTGAACCTCCCGCGGTGTCAGCGCCACCAGCGCCGCCGGCACCCCCCGCACAGGCGGTGGTCTGCTGATGTGCTCCTCGATCAGCCGCCTGGTAATACCGGGCGCGAGCAGCGCGTCGCCTGCGGCCACTGTGCGGATGCCGGCGGCCAGTACATCGGGCGGCGTCGCCTTCAGCAGGAACCCGGCGGCACCGGCCCGGAGCGCATCGTAGACGTATTCGTCCAGGTCGTACGTGGTCAAAATCAGGATCTTGGTCCGGCAACCGAGCCGGGTCAGTTCGCGGGTGGCGCCGATGCCGTCCAGTACGGGCATCCGGATGTCCATCAGAACGACGTCTGCATCGGTACGCCGTACGGCGTCGATCGCATGCCTACCGTCCGCGACCTCCGCCAGCACGGCGAGGCCGCGGGCCTGCAGTACCAGCGCCAGCCCGGACCGCACCAGGTCCTGGTCATCGGCGATCACGACGCTGATCATCGGACCTCCGGCACAAGCGGCAGGCTGGCAGTGAGCACGAAGCGTCCGTCGTCGGTCAGACTGTGCGTGAGCCGGCCGCCGAACACGGCGATACGTTCGGCCATGCCGAGGAGTCCGAGCCCACCGGCGCTGTCCGACACACCGGAGGCGCGGTTCTCGATGCCGATCAGCAGTGCCGTCGGCGAACGGGTGACCCGGACCGACGCCATGTGGTCCGTCGCGTACCGGAGGGCGTTGGTCAGCGCCTCTTGCACGATCCGGTAGCCCGAGATATCGACGCCGGACGGCAACGTGTCCAGCCGCCCTTCGACGGTGAGATCGACCTGCAGGCCGCTGCGCCGGAACCGGTCCACCAGGTCGTGCAGGCGGTCGAGTCCCAGCTCCGGCGCGAGTCCGAGCTCGTCGTCGGTGTCGCGGATCAGCCGCAGCAACCTGCCCGTCTCGCCGAGCGCCTCGCGCCCCGCGGTCGTCACCTCGTCGATCGCCGCCTCCGCGCCGTCGGCATCCCGCCGTACCAGGTCGCGAGCGGCAGCGGCCTGAACCACCATCGCGCTGACCGAGTGGGCGATGACGTCGTGCAGCTCGCGCGCGATCCGCGTCCGCTCGGCCGCGATCGCCTCCCGCCGGACCATCTCCTGGTGGCGGACGAGCAGCTCGGCCTGCTCGGCCAGCCTCATGTTCCGTTCGTCCAGGGACCGCATCAGCAGACCGAACGCGTACGGCGGCAGCACGACGGCCGAGACGAACACCAGGTCGGCGACATCCAGCGGTCGATCGAGCCGGAGATAGCCCCAGAACAGAGCCGCGAGAAACAGCACGACTGGCATCAGCGCCCGCAGGCCACGGACCCTCCGGGCCACCGTGAAGGTCGCCAGCGCGAGGATCAAGATGGGCGCGGCCGCATCGTCGACACGACCGACGACCGGGGTGATGAGCACGAGGCCCGCGAGCGTGCAGGCGGCCAAAGGAAACCGCCGACGCAGCACTAACAACGCACAGGCGATCCAGTCGATGGCCAGCGCCGCGCCCGTGCCCGGAAGATCGAGAGCCAAGAGCTCGGCGGTGGCGACGACGCCCAGTGTGACCGGCACTGCGGCCTCGCGCAGCGACGGCGGAAGTCCCCACCCCACGCTTCGATGCTAGATCGGCCTGCCGCTCGGCGGGTCAAACCCAGGTTGGAGAACAGGCCAATCCCGGAGCCGACGCCGAGAACGCCGCACCGGACCTACGGTCGACGCGAAAGATCCGATCCGGGGAGGCAGAGATGGACCACGAACATCGGCTGATCAGGAAGATTGCATGGGTGCCGGTGGGCATCGCGGCCGTGCTGGCGCCACTGCACGCGCTGGCGCGGTTCGCGACACCAGACGGGCAGGAGGACCTGGAGAGCGGCGTCGTCCGGAGCTGGGCCGAGCCCACCGCGCGCACATTGCGGCCGTTGCTCGACTGGGCGGACGCCGACACGGTCTACCGCATGTACGGCAAGGGATGGCCGGTCCTGATCGCCGCCACCATCGTCAGTGCGGTGCTGGTCCGAAACAGCCGGCGTCCGGGACGCCTCGAGCGCCTGGGCTGGCGGTTGACCCTACCCGGCCTGACCCTGATGGCTCTCGGCCTGTTCGGGTTCTTCTGGATCAGGCTGGATATCGCCTATGTCGTGGCGGGCCTGCCCGGGTTCCTGCTCGCGGTAGTCGGTTCACTGGTGCTCGGTATCGCATTGCTTCGCGACGGTTTCCGGCCTTGGCTCGTCCCGGCGCTGCTGCTTGGCTGGTTGCCGCTGGACATCGCATTAGGCAGTGTGCTGTCCGCGGGGGCCGGCACGGTTCCGATGATGGCCGCCTGGGCACTGGCCATCCGCGCGGTACGCCGCGACGCAGTCAGTCGACCGACTCGTCCAATTACCCGCGGCATCGCGCCGGCCACCTCGTCGGCTCCACGGGAGTCCCGGCGGCGTCACGGCTCGTAGCGGCGGAAGGTGAAGAGGTGGGTGCCGGGGATTAGGGGTTCAGGGGTGCCGGTGTAGCGGTGGACGCCGACGCCGAATCCGGCTGAGGGTTCGGAGAGGTAGAGGCGTTCGAAGGCGCGCGACTCGAACCAGGAGCAGATCTGCGGCACCAGGTCGGGGTTGTCGCGGTGGCGGGTCCAGATCACGGGAGCTCCGGAGCGACACAGCTGCGGGAGGGCGGCGATCGTGCGCTGGATGTGTTCGTCGCTGATGTTGCCGAAGATTCCGCAGGCCAGCACGATGTCTGCCGGGACCATACCGGCGTACTGATCGATGAGGGCGGCGTCGCCGGCCCGGACCTCCACTTGATCGAGTCCGAGGGCGCGAGCGGCTGAGGCGGCGCCGTCGGCGATCTCTGGGTCGAGCTCGACCAGCCGGGCATGGACGTCGCCGCGGCGTGGATGGTCAGCCAGGACCTCGAGTACGTCGCGGCCTTGGCCAGCGCACAGGCTGACGATGCGCAGCGGTCCGGCAGCGCAGTCCTCCAGGGCAGCCCGGAGCTGTGTCTGCACGACCTTCAACCGCTGGGACAGCACCGACCCCGGGTCGTCGTACTCGTCATGCCAGGCGGACCAATCCATGCGCTCGCTCCTCTCAGGAACTTCCTATCAAGTTCTCAGTGCAATCACGGGCCGATCGCGGAACCCTGCCCGTCTCACCTCCGTTGACGGACGAAAGTCCGCCGGGCGAGGGACGACAGCATGACAGGTACCGCCGACACGATGACGGCCGAGGAGCTGACGTACCCGAGCGACTCCGTGGTCGTGCTCGCCGGCGTTCCAGGCGCCGGCAAGAGCACACTCCTCGACCGGCTGTTCCCCGAACACACTGACCGCGTGTACGACTCGGGCCGCCTCCGCGATCGCTGGATGCCGGTCCTCGGCGTCCTCCCCTATCCCTGGTGGCGGCCGCTCCTTCATCTCACGTACTACGCGATCGTGCTCAACGCGATGCGCACCGGTCCCCTGGTCGTGCACGACTGCGCGACCCGTCCGTGGGTACGACGCCTCATCGGCTGGAGGGCCCGCCAGACCGGAAGGACAGTGCACCTGCTCCTGCTCGACGTACCCGATGACCTCGCCCGCGACGGGCAGCACGCGCGCGGACGCGTCGTACGCAAGGGCAGCATGGCCACGCACTGCCGCCGGTGGCCGCAACTCCTCGACCAGGCAGTCGCCGACCCCGCCGAAGTCATCCCCGGCGCGGCTTCCGCCGTCGTCCTCGATCGCGACCAGGCGAACCGGCTCGAAGCGATCAGCTTCCGTTGAGGCCGGCCTCCAGACCGTCCAGGATCAGATCCAGCCCGTACTCGAAGTCCTCCACCCGCCCGGACCGCATCACGTGACCGATCACCTCCACGACATGCGGGAACTCCTCGGCGGACAATCCCGGCAGTACGTCGGCCGAAACCCGCGACGCCTCGTCCGCGGCGAACGGCAGGTTGAGCTGCTGCAAGGTGAACCCGTAGAGGTGACTGTCCAGCGTGTGCCAGGCATCCAGTGCGCCCTCGATCGTGAAGCCGCCCTCGCGGAGCCGACCGAGCGTCGCGTCCAGGTAGCGCGTCATGCCCAGGCCGATGCTGTACCGGGACATGATCTGCATCGCCGCCCACGGATGGGCGACCAGCACCTCGTGCGCAGAGATCGACCGCCGCCGCATCGCCTTCTTCCAGTCCGTCCCGGCGGGCGGTACGTCGATGTCGGTCAGCACCAGGTCGACGATGCCGTCGAGGATGTCGTCCTTGTTCTTCACGTGGTTGTAGAGCGACATCGCCTCCACGCCGACCTCCTGGCCGAGCCGGCGCATGGTCAGCGCGTCCAGGCCCTCCTTGTCGGCCAGCGTGATCGCGGCCCGCAGGACCCGCTCCCGGTTCAGTGGCTCGCGCCGTACCGCCATTCCGATCCTCTCGCCGACCGTTGCACTTACACCGTAAGCGTACAGAGTAAGTCGAGGGTCGCAGGAACTGTCGGTGCCGGGTGATTGAGTCGTACTTCGACGTGGGGAGGAATGGGTGTGAAGGTTCGGGTTGCTCGTGAGGTGCTGGCCGAGGCGGTCGGATGGGTGGCGAAAGGGCTGCCGAGCCGGCCGAGTGTGCCGATCTTGGCCGGCATGGTGGTGGACGCGGCAGACGGTCAGGTGACGCTGTCCGGGTTCGACTACGAGAGCTCCGCGCAGGTGAGTGTGCCTGCGGAGGTGGCGGACGGCGGGCGGGTCCTGGTGTCGGGTCGGCTCCTGTCCGACATCTGCCGCAGCATGCCGAGGGACTCGGTGGATCTGAGCGGTGACGCGTCCCGCGTCCAGGTGGTCAGCGGGAGTTCGCGCTTCGCGCTGCAGACCCTCCCTCTCAACGAGTACCCGGCGCTGCCCGAGCTGCCCGGCGCGAGCGGGGTGGTCAACGGGGATGCATTCGCCCGCGCCGTCGCCCAGGTGGTGAGCGCATCCGGCCGTGACGACACGCTGCCGGTGTTCACCGGCATCCGGGTGGAGCTCCGCGGTTCGACCATCTCGTTGCTGGCCACCGACCGATACAGGCTGGCGCTCCGCGTCATCGAGTGGGAGCCGGCCGACCCGACCGTGGAGGCGAACGCGCTGGTGCCGGCGCGGATGCTCCACGACGTGGCCAAGGCGATGGCCGGCCACCATCTCACTCTCGCGCTCGGTTCAACCCGCACAGGGGACGGGTTGATCGGGTTCGAGGGTGGCGGCCGGCGGGCGACGAGCCGGCTGATCGACGGCGACTTCCCGAGGGTCCGCAGCCTGATCCCGACCGCGTCCGCGATCACCAGCACCGTCCAAGTGGACACGGCCTCGCTGGTCGAGGCGGTGAAGCGAGTCGCGCTGGTGGCCGAGCGGACCACCCCGGTCCGGATCAACTTCGCGGACGGTACGGCGACTCTCGACGCCGGGAGCGGCGAGGAGGCGCAGGCATCGGAGTCGGTGGAGGCAACAATCACTGGTGATCCGGTGTCCACCGGGTTCAACGCGGGCTATCTCCTCGATGCGCTCGCCTCACTGAGCATGCCGATCGCGCACTTCGCCTTCACCCAGCCGATGAAGCCTGCGAACCTGACCGGTCTGCGAGCTCCCGACCAGGTTCCGACCGGCGACTCGGCGTACATCCTGATGCCGATGCGGCTGCCGACCTGATGTCGACCGGATGCCGATGGCAATCATCCGTAAGTAGGACGCCGGATCAGGCTATGGACTGACGATCGGCGGCGGTCGATGCGGTCTAGTGGTGGTGCCCCGCGCCACCAGCTGGAAGGACGACTGTGGACTCGCCGAAGGCCCGGCTGCACGAGATCGATCTGCTGCGGATCCTCGCGGCCGTCTCGGTGATGGCGTACCACTACCTGTTCTCGGCGTACGCCGGCGGCCTGTCGGCGATGCAGTTCCCCCATGCCGACGTGGTGGCCCGGTACGGCTACCTCGGTGTCGATCTGTTCTTCACGATCAGCGGGTTCGTGGTACTGCTGAGCGCCTGGGACCGCACGCCGCGGTCCTTCGTCGTCTCCCGGGCCGTCCGGCTCTACCCGGCGTACTGGGTGGCGGTCACGCTGACCACGATCGTGTCGGTCTCGCTCAGCCACGGCCGGTTCCCGGTGTCGCTGCCGCAGTACCTGGCCAACCTGACGATGTTCAACTCGCTGCCGAACATCGAGAACGTCGACGTCGTCTACTGGACGCTGTGGGCCGAGGTGCGGTTCTACGCGACGATCCTGCTCCTGACCTGGATCGGCATCACCCGCCGCCGGGTCACGATCTTCCTCTGGGCGTGGCTGGCCGCGACGTTCGTCTTCCAGGCCGGTCTGTTGCCGCATGCAACCGACCTGGTGCTGAACACCCAGTTCTCGCACTACTTCATCGCCGGTATGGCACTGTGCCTGATCCACCGGTACGGACCGACGCCGCAGACCCTGCTGATCGTCGCCGTCTCGCTCGGCAACGCGATCTACCGTGGCATCGGATTCGGCGACCGGGTCGGCGTTCGCTACCACACCGAGATCCACCGGCCGGCGGTCGTTGCGATCATCGTGGTGATCTTCGCCGTCATGCTGGCCGTCGCGCTCAAGTGGACCCATCGGCTCGGGCGGCCGTGGTTCGCCGTCCTCGGCGCACTCACCTACCCGCTCTACCTGGTGCACGCGCACATCGGGTTCATCGTCTTCGAACGGCTCGGCGACCAGGTGAACCACGTTCTCCTGGTCGCCGCGACGATGCTCGCGATGGTCGGCGTCGCGGCCGCCCTGCACTACGGGGTCGAGCAGCCGCTGGCGCCCCGCCTCAAGCGGCTGCTCCAGCGCGTCCTACCCGGCGCCCGTCGCGAGCCGGCTCACGCCGTCACGAAGTAGTCCGTCAGCACCCGCGCCAGCGTCTCCGGCGGAAGCGTGTGGAACGAGCCGTCACGCCCCTCCACCGTGCCGTTCGGCAGCGCTGCGGCGGTCTGCTTGACCGAGTCCTGCAGCCACGCCGGACTGTCATTGCTGTACAGCGCAAGTGTCGGCAGTTCGATTGTCGACAACAGCTCGGTCGGTACGGCGCTGTCCCGCATCTGCAGGCCGTCGTACACGAGCGTGTGCGCGATCGCCTCGAGCCCGGCCCACATCGGCGTCGCCCGGATCTGATCGACGACCTCTTTCGGCTGGCCGACCGCCTCGACCATGAACAACTCGGCCGCACCGCCGGGGTTCCCGGCCGCGACGTACTCCTGCAGCCGTTCGATGTACCGATCCGGCGCCGGCGGCGCTCCCTCGACCCGGAACGGCGGCTCCATCACCGCCTGCTTCTCGAACGGCAGTCCGGCCTGGAACAGCACCATCGAACCCGACGAGTACGCGCAGGCGAACCGCGCCCCGGTCGCCGAGCGGACCGCATCGAGGTCCTCCCACTCGCGCTCAACGGCGTACGTCGGCGCATCGCCGGAGTCGCCGCGGCCACGCCGGTCGTAGTTCACCACGGTGAACGTCGACGCGAGCGCCTCGGCATCCGGCACGTACCGCGCGCGGTCGGTGAACCCGCCGGCCACGAGCACCAGCACCGGCCCGCTGCCGTAGGTGTCGTACGCGATCTCGGTGCCGTCCTGCGAGGTGACCTTCTCCATCACCACACCCCTCCTCAGTTTGGGATCCCTGCCAATCCGTCGAACGAAGACAGCGTGGAGAGACACCCCATCAACTGTGATCCACATCACAGGACACTAGCGGCAGGCCCGAGCCCTATCCGCGGCCGACCCACCTCACTACAGTTGGATTATGTATACAGACGGCTGGTATGCGGTCCACCGCACGATGGGTTCCTGATGCTGCTCCGCCAGCTGGAGTACCTCGTCGCCCTCGCCCGGGAGAAGCACTTCGCCCGAGCCGCCGACGCGTGCTACGTCTCCCAGCCGTCGCTGTCCGCCGCGATCCGCAAGCTCGAGCAGGAGCTCGACGTACCGATCGTCCGGCGCGGTCGCCGATTCGAGGGCCTCACTCCCGAAGGCGAGCGGGTGCTGCTGTGGGCGCAGCGGATCCTGGCCGAGCAGGATGCGCTCCGGCACGAGTTGTCGGTGATGCGCGGCGGTCTGACCGGCACACTCCGGCTCGGCGCGATCCCGACCGCGATGCCTGTCGTCTCACTGCTGACCACCCCGTTCTGCGAGCGGCACACCAGCGCCCGGGTCACACTCGAGTCGTTGTCGTCGCGCGACATCACCCAGAAGCTGGCCGAGTTCGATCTCGACGTCGCGATGACCTACCTCGACGACGACACGCTGGGCCAGGTCCGCAAGACCCCGCTGTACGAGGAGCGGTACCTGCTCCTCACCCCACAGCACACCGAGCTGGGTGAGTTGCCGGTGGCAACCTGGGCGCAGGTGGCCGCACTGCCGCTGTGTCTGCTCTCCCCCGACATGCGCAACCGCCGAATCATGAACGGCTACTTCACCGACGACGGCGTCACCGCCTCTCCCGCGATCGAAAGCGACACTGTCTCCGGCCTCTACAGCCACCTGCACGGCAACCACTGGTCGACCGTGATCTCCCACGCCTGGCTGCACATGTTCGGTGTGCCTGAAGGCATGCGCGTCGTACCGCTGAAGAGTCCTGCGCACGGGCCGCGGGTCGGACTGGTGATCGCGGCCCGCAGCCCCGAACCCGTGCTGGCCCGCGCGCTCCTCGACGTCGCGCGGCAGGCCGCCGTACACACCGCTCTCGACGATCTACTCAACGTGCACTTGATGGGTTCTGGCTATCTCGACATAGCGAGCAAGTCTTTGACCGTCGGACCATGACGCGGCAACTGTGGAAGTCCCTTCCAAACAAGGAGATTCCACATCATGGCCAAGATCATCTGCGTCCTGTACGACGATCCCGTCGACGGCCATCCGACGTCGTACGCACGGGACGACATCCCGACCGTCAACGGCTACCCGGGCGGCCAGACCGCACCCACACCGAAGGCAATCGACTTCACGCCGGGCGAGCTGCTCGGCAGCGTGTCCGGCGAGCTCGGGCTGCGCAAGTTCCTGGAGAGCCAGGGCCACACGCTGGTCGTCACATCCGACAAGGAGGGCCCGGCCTCGGTGCTCGACCGGGAGCTGGCCGATGCCGATGTGGTGATCTCGCAACCGTTCTGGCCGGCGTACCTGACCCCTGAGCGGATCGCCGAGGCGCCGAACCTCAGGCTCGCGATCACCGCCGGCATCGGCTCCGACCACGTCGACCTGGACGCGGCGATCAAGCACGGCATGACCGTTGCCGAGGTCACCTACAGCAACAGCATCAGCGTCGCCGAGCACGTGGTGATGATGATCCTCGGGCTGGTCCGCAACTACCTGCCGTCGCACCAGGTGGTGCTGGACGGCGGCTGGAACATCGCCGACTGCGTGGCCCGCTCGTACGACCTCGAGGGCATGCACGTCGGTACGGTCGCGGCCGGCCGGATCGGCACCGCCGTACTGCGCCGGCTCAAGCCGTTCGACGTGAACCTGCACTACACCGACCGGCACCGGCTGCCGGAGTCGGTCGAGCGCGAGCTCAACCTCACCTTCCACCCGAGCGCGGCCGACATGGTCCCGCACTGCGACGTGGTCACCATCAACGCGCCGCTGCACCCGGAGACCGAGGGCCTGTTCGGCGAGAAGCTGCTCAGCACGATGAAGCGCGGCACCTACCTGATCAACACCGCCCGGGCGAAGATCGCCGACCGGGACGCCGTTGTGAAGGCACTGGAGAGCGGTCAACTGGCCGGGTACGCAGGCGACGTCTGGTTCCCGCAGCCCGCGCCGGCCGACCACCCGTGGCGGACCATGCCGCACCACGGCATGACCCCGCACATCTCCGGCTCGACCCTGTCTGCCCAGACCCGGTACGCCGCCGGTACCCGGGAGATCCTGGAGTCGTGGTTCGCCGGTACGCCGATCCGCGACGAGTACCTGATTGTCGACGGTGGGCGACTGGCTGGTGCCGGAGCGCATTCGTACTCGACCCGCGTGTAAGCGGCATCACGTCGTACGTAACCGGGATCACGTGAGACACGGGCATATCCGGTGAGTGCGACTGGTTGAATGTATACAGAAGCCAGAATTCAAGGAAAGGGCAGCGATGATTTTCACCCGTAGGTTCGGCGCTCTGGCGGCTCGTCCGCAGTTCCCGGATGCCCCGGAGCTGCAGCAGGAGCTGAACACCCCGGTCGACCTGGATGCCGAGCTGGCGAAGCTCACCGGCGACCAGGCTCGCACCGCTCACGACGACCGCCCGCACGCCGACGAGTCGGCTGCGTAAGGGTCGCCATGTCAGGTCATGGAAGGACCCATGACCACGCCGGTGCCGAAGGCCCGGCCAAGGCATGGCACTTGGTAGACTGTCTACCAAGTGCCATGCCTTTGTCAGCGCAAGTTCCGGGAAGGACCTCATGACCACCATCAGCGCAGGCCCAGGGGCGGGGGCGGAACCGGCCGGTGTGCGACACGTCAAGCGGCCGACGCCACTGCGTGAGTCCGTCTACGAGGCCCTGACCGAGATGATCATCGACGGGACCCTCGAGCGCGGCCGGCACCTGGTCGAGGTCGAGCTGGCCGGCATGCTGGGCGTGTCCCGGCAACCGGTCCGTGAGGCGCTCCAGCGGCTCAACAACGAGGGCTGGGTGGACCTCCGGCCGGGCTTCGGCGCGATGGTGCACGTGCCCGCCGAGGACGAGGTGGACCAGTTGCTCGCGGCCCGTGCCGCCCTGGAGTCGGAGTCCGCGCGGCTCGCGGCCCGGCACGCTTCGAAGGACGACGTGGCCCGGCTCAGGGACCTGTGCAAGGTCGGTACGGCGCTCCAGGACGCCGGCGACATCGACGGCGCAGTCCGGACCAACGGTGAGCTGCACAGCCTGATCACCCAGATGTCCGGCAACAGGTTCCTGGTGGACTTCGCCGGCCAGGTCGATCGCCGGGTCCGCTGGTACTACACCCCGGTCGCGCCCGTCCGCGGTGGCGCCTCCTGGCGCGAGCACGCGCGCCTGGTGAAGGCGATCAGCGAGGGCGACGAGGACAAGTCCGCGCAGATCATGCGCGAGCACACCGAACACACCCGCAAGGCCTACCACGACCTCCAGACCGGTGCCGCGACCGACGACGTTCCCGCGGACACGATCACGGCGGCGCCGCGGACTCGGCGCCGCCGGACCGCCGGCTAGCGACAAGCGGCCGGCCGCAGGCAGGCGGTCGCCCGCAACCACGGGAAGGT
>NZ_JBFAKS010000059.1:0-46780 GCF_040655855.1 Kribbella sp. NPDC050281
ATGGCAGCCGAGGAGATCGGCCTTCCCGCAACGTCAAGGAGATCCGCATGAACGCCAAACCCGTTGTCGTGGGCATCGATGGCTCGCCGGCCGCGCACGTCGCGATCAGGTGGGCGAGCGCCGAAGCCGCGTCGCTGCGCACCCGGCTGCGACTGATCAGTGCCGTCCCGGCAGCCACGATCCTGGTGCAGGCGTCTGGTGACGCGGACCTGCTGGTGATCAGCAGCCGCGGTCTCAGCCCGGTGGTCGTCGTACGACCCGATCTCGGCACCGAGCTGCACAAGATCACGGAGGCCGAGCTACGTGAGGCAGTACATGCGCGCCACGATGCCGAGCTGATCCAGATCACCGGCCACCCGGTGGCTATCATCCCCGCCGCCACCACCGGAGGCTGATCCTCGTGACCACGCAATCCGCCACGTCCACCGATTCGGCCGGTGTCTACCGTGCGATCCACTGGGGTTTCGTCGCGCTGTTCGGATCAGGGGCCGTGATTCATTTCGTCCTGGCCCTGACAACCCCGCAGTCTTACCGTCCGTTCGCCGACGGAGCGCTCTTCGACTGGGTGTACCACGGCTGGCAGAACGTCTTCACGGCCCACCCGACGCTGTGGGCCTTGCTCCTCGCCGTAGCCGAACTGACCATCGCCATACTGCTGGTCAAGAGCCCGCGCACCGGTTACCTCGCGGTCATCGCCTTCCATCTCGCCCTGATGTGCTTCGGCTGGGCTTCTGGCTCTGGTCCGTGCCAGCCCTGTGCCTCGCGCTCCCAGCGACCCGGCACGCCTTCCGGGTCGAGCGGTAGCGCCAATGTGAGTGGTTTCTTCGTCCTGCTGAACTCCGGCCGGATCCCCCGCCCCAAGAAGTCCGTCCCTCCGGCATCCGGGTCATGAGCACGGCCACCTGCGGCAACAGGCCAGCCCTCTCCGGCCTCCGCTCAACCCTGCAGGTGAATGTGCTCGTGAGTGACCTGCTCGATGTCGGACGTGGCGGCGTCGAGCAGCGCGTGGGCAAGGCTCGACAAGGCCCGCGCAACGGCGAGCTCGTCGCCGATCTCGGCGATGTCGGTGTCGTTCGGATTCCGGCGGGCGGCACCCCGGCCGATCAGATGCGTCTCGTCGTTCGTGCGCAGCCGGGCTTCCGCGCGGGTGGTCCGCTCGTCCTCGTGCTCGTCGATGAAGATCTCGACGCTCCAGTGCCTGCTCGCGATCATGATGCTCGCCCTCCCATCGATGGACCCCTGTAGTGCCATGCTCCGAAGGCGCCGGGGTCCGCGCCAGGGCCGTCAGGTCCACCTCGGCGGGAACTTGTGCCCTTCCGTGCGACCACAGGCGGGCGTGTGCTGGAGGTGCAGGAAGGGAGCCGACCATGAAAGACATCGACAAAGCACGCACGCAGCGCGACGCGCAGCGCAACGTGGCCGGCCGAGCCACTATCGGGTCGTCCCGATTCGAGCAGGCCATGCTGCGCTACCTCGGCGTCGAGCTCTACAAGGAGCGCCACCGCCGCGCCAACGCGGCCGACGAAGCGGACGCGGAGCGGCCGACCGATCAGCGCCCTGCCCACTGACGCGGAGGGCATCTGCGCTCAGTTCACCGGCGGGTTCGAGTTGGCTGTTCGACGTACAGGCGATCACCGCGACGCGGCCGATGCCCTCATTGCCAGGAGTAGGCCTCTGAGCGACTTCCTCTGGGTGTTCTGTCCCTACAGCTGCGCCACGATCTTCGCCGTCGGGCGCTTATGACGCTACCGATACGACAGGTTCGCTGGACCCACCGGCCGCTGACGGACCATCCGACCCTGGCGATCCGGGTCCGAGGTCTCTGCAGGGCGAGCATCGGCCGATGCACGATCAGATCATGGGTACTTCGGCTCCGGCCTGTCCGCGTGCTGAAGGAAGGAGATGGATGATGTCCAAGAAGGTATTGGTTGCCTACGCCACCAAGATGGGTTCGACCGGGACCATGGCAGCGGTCATCGGCTCGGAGCTTCGCGCCGCCGGCCACCAGGTCGATGTCCACGAGATCGGCGCCGTCCTGGCCGTCAGCGAGTATGACGCCGTCATCGTCGGCAGTGCGATCTACCAGGGCCGTTGGCGCCCCGAGGCCGTCCGCTTCCTCCGCGACCATGAGCGGCAGCTCCGTAACCGCCGGGTCTGGCTCTTCCACAGCGGTCCGATCGGCCGCAGCAAGAGCCAGGATCAGCCCACCCCACCCGACGTCGCACGGCTGGCACGCCTCATCGAGGCAGCACCGGTCAAGACCTTCGCCGGCGAACTCCAGGCCGATGCGATCACCGAACGCCTGTCTCGCCAGGCCGAACTCGACCACCTGATCGGCGACTCCAGGGACTGGCCGAAGATCCGCGCCTGGTCCCGCGAAGTCGCCACCGCCCTGCAGACGGCGCGAGTACAACCTTGACCGTCCGCGGCGGGTACCGTTCGATCCCGATCCCGGTGGCCTGCTGGTCCTGATCGCAGCCGTCGGCTACCTCGTGCGGGCGCGGACATCGACTGTTGGCGGTCAGGCGAGGGCGAGGAAAAGTTTTTCCATCTTTTTGAGGTCGGCTTGGCCTGCGGCTGACTCGTCGGCCAGGCATTGCTGCAGTCCGGTGGCGATGATCGCGAAGCCTGCGCGGTCGAGAGCCTTCGAGACGGCGGCGAGCTGAGTGACGACCTCGTCGCACTCACGTCCTTCCTCCAGCATCCGCAGGACGCCGGCGAGTTGCCCCTGCGCGCGCTTGATGCGGTTGATGACCGGGGTCATCTCAGCGGGTTCCAACTGCATCAGTTCTCCTGTTCCACAACGGCAAGGGCGGCGGCGAGACGTGTCCTCGCCTCGGCCGCGACGTCATTCAGTGTCGTCGTGCCCGCGAGGCCGATCATCGCGGAGGGATCGAACGCTTCGACCACCGTGGTCTCCGCATCGACCGAGCGGACAACGACGTTGCACGGCAGCACAGCCGCGATGGACGGCTCGGCCCGCAGCGCCCGGTAAGCCAGGGCCGGCCTGCAGGCACCAAGGATGATCTCAGGCTGTACGTCGACGTCGAGCTTGCTCTTCAACGTCGCCTTGAGATCGATCTCGGTCAGGATGCCGAAGCCTTGGCCGGCCAACGCATCACGAACAGCCGCGAGAGTGCGATCGTACGGCCGGCGCACCGTCGACGAGAGGGTGAAGGCAGTCATCAGGCGCTCCGCTGCTCTGCCTCGGCGCGAGCCTTCTCGAGATCGAGCTCACGCACCGCGGTGATCAACTGCTCCAACGCCGCCGCAGGCAACGCACCTGGCTGCGAGAAGACCAGATTGCCTTGTTTGAAGGCCATCAGGGTCGGGATCGAAGTGATCCGGGCGGCCGCTGCGAGCGCCTGCTCGGCCTCGGTGTCGACCTTCGCGAAGACGATGTCGGAGTGGTTCTGAGATGCGCTGTCGTAGACGGGCGCGAACATGCGGCACGGACCGCACCACGCCGCCCAGAAGTCGACCAGGACGATGTCGTTCCCGGTGATGGTCTTGTCGAACTCGGCTGCGGTCAGGTCGATGGTGGCCACGATGCTGCTCCTTCGGACGTGGAGTGTCCTCGACTTGAGGATACCCCCGGGGGTGTCTACAGTGGAGAACGACAATACCCCCCGCGGTATTCCGGAGGTCAGGCATCGTGACACAGCAAGCCCTGCCCGCCACGGCAACGGGCGCGCCCACCGATCAGGCACGGACCGTGCACGGGCTCACTGTCATTGCGATCGACACGCCGTCCCTGGGCGATCGCAGCTACGTCGCTCACGACGGCGAGGTCGCGTTCGTCATCGACCCGCAGCGGGACGTCGACCGCATCCTGACCGCCCTGTCCGACGCCGCCGTACAGCTCACCCACGTGTTCGAGACCCACATCCACAACGACTACGTGACCGGCGGCTTCGCCCTGGCTCGGCACACGGGCGCCCGGTACGTCGTCAACGCCGAGGACGATGTCTCGTTCGACCGCACCCCGATCCGCGACGGTGAAACCGTCCGGATCGGACGAATGCGCGTCACCGCACTGGCCACACCAGGTCACACCTTCACTCATCTCTCGTATGTGCTCTCCGACGCCACCACCAAGGAGCAGATCGCCGTGTTCTCGGGCGGTTCGCTGCTGTACGGATCGACCGGTCGACCTGATCTGCTCGGCGACGATCACACCGCGGACCTCGTCCGGCATCAGCACGCCTCTGCGCAACGACTCGCGGCGCTCCTGCCCGACGACGCGGAGCTCTACCCCACCCACGGCTTCGGCTCCTTCTGCTCGTCGACACAATCCGCTGCGAACGCCTCCACGATCGGCGTCGAGAAGACGTCCAATCCGGCGCTCACCCGGGACGAGGAGACCTACGTGCAGGAACTCCTCGGTGGACTCGGCGCCTATCCGGCGTACTACGCTCACATGGCGCCGCGGAACTCGGCCGGCCCGGAGAAACCCGACCTGTCCCTGCCCGCCAAGGCCGACCCCATCGAGCTCCGGCGGCGGATCGAGGACGGCGAGTGGATCGTCGACTTGCGAACGCGGACCGCCTTCGCCGCCGGGCACACTCCCGGCTCGCTGAACTTCGGTCTCGACGGAGCCTTCGCCACCTATCTCGGCTGGCTGATCGTGTGGGGCACACCGGTCACCTTGCTGGGCGAGACCGCCGATGACGTCGGGCGGGCACAACGAGAGCTGGTCCGGATCGGCATCGACAGCCCGGCCGCGCACTCCACCGGAGGTCCGGCGCTGTGGACCGACGGTGAGCTGGCGTCGTTCCCGCTCGCCACTTTCGCGGACCTCGACCACGCGCTTAGGCACCGGCCGGTCGTCGTACTCGATGTACGCCGTACCGAGGAGTGTGTGGCCGGCCGTATCGAAGGAGCGGTCAACGTTCCACTGCACGAACTCTTCGCGCGACTTGACGACGTACCGGCCGGCGAACTGTGGATCCACTGCGCCCACGGCTATCGAGCCTCCATCGCCGCCTCGATTCTCAGCGCGGGGGGACGCCGGCTCGTCGCCGTCGACGACGCCTTCGACAACGCGTCCGAGACCGGCCTGCCACTCGTCAGTGGGCAACCGTGACGGTGCTCCTCACCGTGGCCGCCGGGATGCTGATCGGCCTCAGTCTCGGTGCCCTCGGCGGTGGAGGGTCGATCTTGACCGTTCCCGTGCTCGTGTACCTGCTCGGCCAGAGTGCCGCGGCGGCAACACAGGCTCGCTCGTCGTCGCCTCGGTGGCTGGCGGAGTCGTCGGCGCTCGCCTGGCGCCGCGAGTCAAGGCAACCACCCGTCATCTCTCCCATCGTTTGACCCACCACCCCGAGGAGTCCTCATGTGCAGAGCAGTCACCTGCAAGACCTGTTCCAAGATCACCTGGTCCGGTTGCGGTATGCACGTCGACCAGGTTCTGGCTTCCGTACCGCCATCTGCCCGCTGCCCCGGCCATCCCGAAGGCAACCGCCAAGGTCTCCTGTCCCGCATCCTCGGCCGCCGCTGACCTGGCTCGAGACTCCGCGCTCCTGGTATCTCAGGTGATGCCCAGGACGATGATGGCGGTGGTCACTGCGACGGCGACAGCAACGCTCGCGACACGGGCGGTCTCGGCGGGAATGACGCCGTAGTCGCGGCGCACGACCCCGGTCTGCGGGGTCACGCCGCGCCGTCGGGCGATCCAGATCGCCACCGAGACCAGCAGGCCGCCGGCGACGAGCAGCGCGATCGCGGCGGCGACCTCGCCGGGGAACCACTCGTTGATCGCGATCGGCAGGAACTGCAGAGCACCCCAGGCACCGAGCGCGAGCACGAGCAAGTCGCGCGCCAGGACTGCCAGCACGACCAGCGCGGTCACGGTGGTCAGCGCCACTACGATCCCGCCGTCGCCCGGCATTGTCATGCCGGAGCCGATCATCAACCCGAACCCACCGAGCAACAACGCGGTCCAACGCGGCAGCACGATTCCACCCCAGCCCAGCACGAACCAGATCGCCCCGACACCCCAGATGGCCAATCCTGGCAGTTGGCCCTCCCGCGCGTGGAACTCCGCCGCCGCGGCGCCCGCCGCACCTGCCAGTCCCGCGACCACAGCCGCCTGCTGCAGTGCCGTCGGCAACCGCCACCACAGCGCCGCGGCGAGCGCCGTCACGCCCACGAAGACAAACAGTGCGAGGTCTTCGTCGTACCAACCGAGCACCTCATCACCGAACAGGCCAAGGAGGCCGGCTGTGGCGACCGTTGCCCCAAGCCACAGTACGGCGTGCATCCGGGTTCCGGCCCGGCCGAGTCGCTCGGGTACGGCGAACCCGGCCAGCAAGAGCGTGCCGGCGGCCCCGCCGATGATGATCAACTGGCCGACGGTCGACAGATCGTCCCAGTACTCCGAAGCCAGCAGCAATGAAGCGACGACGATCAGTACACTGCCGAGGTAGCCGAGCGCTTCGATCGCGAGCGAAGCCTGTCGGTGTTCGGTCTCCGGTGACGCAGGCGGCATCGACGGGCCGACATCCGCCCGCATCCGCGCGGCTTGTTCGGGCGTGATCACACCTGCCGCGATCCAGTGCTCGAGCAGAGCCGGCAGGTCAGCCGGAGGTTGCACCAGGGAGTGCCTCATAGCACCACGATTGATCGGCCTTGTCCGGCTGCCCAGGGCCGAATGTCACCTACCTGCCAGACCTACGGGCTGCTCGGCGCGATCTGGACGGACATGCCGGTCAGCAAGCACTCGACCCAGGTGTTTCCAGGTGCCAGCAGCAACGGCTTGCCGTCCAGAGTGGTGAAACTGAATGGTTCGTTGACCCCGCGCTTGTTCCAGCGCCCGTCGACGACCGTGCCTCCGGTGAACAGCTGCACCGGTCCGGCCGAGTCGACGAGATCGAGAATCGTCATCGACGGCTTCGCCTGCCGGAAGCTGGTGTCGCGGTCGGCCGTCAGCACGAGCACGTTCTGAGCGGACACGTGAGGCGATGCGCCGACCACTTCTCGGCACGCAGCCACCGGCCGGAGCTTGCGTCGTAGCGCCAGGTGGCAGCCGCTGAGCCGCCGTACCCCACGGTCACCGATCCAGCGATCCGACCGCTGCCCTGGGCGGTGGACCAACCGACGTCCGCGGAGTAGCTGAAATAGGGCGCAAGCGGAGCACGCTGCGGTCCGTCAACGGCCGCGATGAGCCGAAAGGCCCCGGCGACCCGGGACGCTTGCCGCTGGTAGCCGCTTCGCGACGGCCACAGGCTGGGAACACGCGAAGTTCTCCCGGCGAGGAGGCCCTGATGCTCGACGAGCAGCTGACGACCGAAGCGCTCGGCGTGCTGCTCGACGCCGCCACCGATCCCGACCGCGGTGAGTCCGGACGCTCCTGGCGACTCGAGGTGAACGGCCACCTGCTCGACGTCTATGTGGACGGATCACACCCCCTGCCGACCGCCGATCCGGCCGCGCGGGGTCTGCGGATCGCAGCCGGAGTCGCGGTCTTCGACCTGCGCTGTGCGGCCGCGTCATTGAGCTTCGACAGCTGGTTCAGCCTGTGCCCGTACCGGCACGACCCGGATCTGCTCGCGCGGATCGTGATCGAACCGACCGGCCTCCCCGATCAGGAGCTGCGACAGCTGTACCGCGCGATCCGCTCACGGCACCTGACCCGGCCACCCGCTGGACCGGACAACGCCGTCCAGCTCGCACTCGCCCGGGCTGCAGAGCTCGAGAACACCAAGCTGGGGTGGCTTTCCGTCTCCTTCGCACCGCTGGCTGTGCTGTCCACCGACCGCGATGAGCGCTCGGACCAAGTCGCGGCAGGCATCGCCTTGGAACGCATCCTGCTCACCTCCATCCGACATGACGTCGCGGCGACGCACCTGCCCCAGCCGATCCGCCGACCTGAGCTGCGTCGCTGCGCTCAGGAATTGACGGGAACCTCGGGTTTCGCCCAGACATTGATCCGGTTCGGCCGTGCCCCGGCCGGCGACCAACTCTGAGCCTCAGGGACAAGGAGACCGACCATGTCGACAGAGCCCGCCCCCAATCATCGTCGGGTACGACGGTTCGCCGGCGAGTCATGACGCGTTGCACTGGGCAACAGTCGCAGCTGTCCGGGCGACGGCACCATTGCGCATCGTCGAGGCCTTCGAACTGGTTGTCTACTCACGTCCGTCGCCGGGCCGAGTCGTACCGCTCCAGGCGCTGCATACAGCCCGCGAGAGAGGACTCAGCGCGCTCGCCGAGGGCATCCGCCTGCAGCGGCCCGGGCTGACCGTTGAATCGGTTCTCGCCGGCGGCTCGGCCGCGGAAGCCCTGCTCGCCGAAGCCGAGCACGCCCGCCTCGTCGTGAACAGCCGGCTCCAATCGGGGTCGGCTCACCCGTTCACTCCTGCCCGGCGGCCGCGTCGTCGGGCATCGTGACGTCGGCGAGCGGGCGGCGTGGCGTCGGCGGAACCGGCGGACCGTAGCCGAATCGGATGACGGACTGCGGACGGAGCTCAGGGTCGAGGGGGTCGTCAAGCTCGCGGCGGAGGTCCTCGTGTTCGATCACCTGGTTCAGCAGCGAGGTCGACACACCGTGAGCCGTCGCCTCGAGGAGAACACGTTCCAGGGCCTGGCCGGCGCGCAACCATTCCGCCGGCCCGTCGTATCGGGTGGACAGCACCGCGAGTTGCGGCTCAGATTCGAAGAGGGCCATCGGCCGCGTCGCGTCGGCCGGGGTGGCAGCAAACTCGCGCACCACCGCCTCGCCTCCCGCGGATCTGGGTCCGAGTGCAGTGGACGGGATCCCGTCAACGTCCCTGTCACCGCCGGCCCACCGCCGCCGCTCCGCGGTCCGCAGCGCATCGTCGTCATCGGTCGCCGCCGCCTCGTTAGTTGCCATTCGCAACCACCATCGCCGGAGCGGGCGGTCGAGCCACTGCAGCTCGGCGCCCTCGATCCGAGCACTGAGCACGAGTTCCGCCCGAACCTGGCCAGGCAGTCGCTGGCCGGTGAACGGCTGCCGGTTCGTCCGGCGGTGGATCAGGCACGGCGCCAGCAGTTGGAGCTGGCCGGAATGCGGTCCGCCCAGCTCGACCACGGCCACCAGGTCCGGCCGCTGCCGGTCCGTCAGCTGACGGACCTGCGAGCCGTACCCACGGGCAGCCGCTTCGACACGCAGGTTGAAGATCGCCGCGCCCAACGACAGGAACAGCATCCGCCGATCCGGGTCCTCCGCCGGGAGCTCGCGTTCCTTGTCCCGGTACACCTCGACCACCCAGCCCTGGAATCGGAATCGCCAGGGCTGTGTGTTGTGCATGGACGGTGCGATCACCGCCGCCCGCAGCATCGCGTCCCGATCTCTTGTCGAGAGCTCGATCATCGGACTCACCGCCTTCAGCACGTGACCACCTCACTTCGACCGTCTCCCGTCATCGGCGCGGTCAGCAGAGGCGTCGTGCCCGAAGCACCAGGACCTTCAGCCACACGCCCGGACCTCTCGACCGGAATCGCCGGCGAAGCGCCCAGGGTCAAGTCGGCACGCCATCCACGGCCTGTTCGAGGTCGAGGTCACGCCTACCCGCTCGGCATTGTGCCTTCCGAGTACCGGTGCAGTGAAGTCAGCCGGCAGTAGGGCCTATCGGCAACCAGCACCGAGACCTCCGGCCCTGGGGCGGACAGGAACGCGGTCAGACAGTTGGACGTGTAGCTCAACGAAGGAGGAGGACGACAATGGGCAGGCTTGACGACCGGGTTGCGCTGGTGACGGGCGCGGCGAGCGGGATCGGGAAGGCAACCGCATGGCGGCTCGCCGCAGAGGGCGCCGCCGTACTGGTGACGGACATCGCGGTCGAGGCCGGCGATGCGCTGGCAGAAGCCCTCCGGGACTCCGGGGCACGTGCAGTCTTCGTCCGGCACGACGTCGCCAGCGAAGCGGACTGGGAAACCGCCTGCGCCAAAGCCGCCGACGAGTTCGGCGGCATCGACATCCTCGTCAACAACGCCGGCATGGGGGACCTCGCCACGATCGAGGAGACCAGCCTGAAGGACTGGCAGCACACCATCGACGTCGACCAGACCGGCGTCTTCCTCGGAATGCGCACGGCCGCGCCGTACCTGAAGGCCTCCGGACACGCGTCGGTGGTCAACATCAGCTCGATCTTCGGTACCAGCGGCGGATTCGGTACGTCGCCCGCCTACCACGCGGCCAAGGGCGCGGTCCGCACTCTGACCAAGAACGCCGCTCTGCATTGGGCAGCCGAAGGCATCCGGGTGAACTCGATCCACCCCGGCTTCATCGACACCCCGATCCTCGACAGCGCCCGGGACACGCCGTTCTGGGACGTGATGACGCAGCTCACGCCGATGGGCCGGCTCGGCCGGCCGGACGAGATCGCCGCCGGTGTCGCCTACCTGGCCAGCGAGGACGCCTCGTTCGTCACGGGCCTCGAGCTCTACATCGACGGCGGCTACCTGGCCCGCTGACGTGAACAGGTCGGTGTGCGGGCCTGGTGACCGCTGACTGCGTCAACTCTGCAGGCGAAGGTGTTCGCTGGTGATCTGCTCGATGTCGGAGGCGGCGGCGTGGAGTAGTTGGCGAGTCGGTCAGCTTCCCTGCAGTCACTACGGTGTCGCGCCGCCAGGGCGGCAGACAGGGCCGAACGTCCCGGCCCGCCAGACGACAGGCCACGCAACGACGGGTCTGCCCTCGGGACCTTCGACTCTGTGTCGTGCAGCCCAACGCAGCCAGAGTCGAATCATGAGACCGCCGCGTGCGTACCCCGCGATGCCCCGTCACCAGGGAGGAGCCATGCGCGCCATCCACCGCCCCGAGTCACGCACCGTCCCCGAGCAACCAACCGCTGTTGTGCGGTCGACCCTGCGCCACGGCGAGCTGGGCGACTGGGTCGGCCCCGCCTTCGACCAGATCGCCCACTACCTGCACCGCCACGGTGTCGCGTCCTGCGGCTTCCCCTTCGCGCGCTACCACCTCCGGCGGGACGGCAGCTTCGAGGTGGAGGCCGGGCTACCGGTCCCGGCCCCGATCGTCGGTGACGCCCGGGTCCGACCGTCCAGCTTGCCGGGAGGCCATGTCGTCGCGGTCTGGCACATCGGTCCCTACGAACAACTGGGTACGGCGTACCAGGCGCTGACCGACTGGCTGAAGACCGAGCACGGCGTCCGCACCAGCGACCCGTGGGAGGTCTACCACGGTCCCGCCCGTCGCGACCCGCAGTCCTGGCGCACCGAAGTCATTCAGCCGTTCGCCCTGGCCCGGGCCGAAGCCAACGCCGGTGGGTCGTAGTACGCCCGTCCCGCCACAACTACCAGGAGATCCCGGATGAGTGTCCAGCTGACCGTTCCCCGCGGCCTGACCGATGTCGGGGCCGCGCAGCAACTCGCCGAACACGGACGCAATTCGATCGCCTCTCCCAGACCTCCCTCTCCGGTCTTCCGCGTGCTGGCCCAGTTGCGGGATCCGATGATCCTGCTTCTGCTGGGCGCAGCCGTCCTCACGGTCGCGCTCCACGACCTCACCGATCTTGCGGTCATCCTCATCGTGATCGTGCTGAACACCACGGTCGGTGTGGTGCAGGAGCTGAGGGCAGAACGGGCGCTGACCGCTCTGAACCAGCTCGCCGCACCACAGGCGACAGTTCTGCGTTCCGGCCGTACGACGGTGATCGCCGCGGCGGACGTCGTACCAGGCGATCTGGTCCTGCTGGAAGCCGGCGACATCGTGCCGGCGGACCTCGAGCTCAGCGGCGCCGTCCGTCTACAGACCGACGAGTCGGCCCTGACCGGTGAGTCCGTCCCGGTCGAGAAGGACTCCGGAAATGAGGTGTTCTCCGGCACGGTAGTGACGCGTGGCCGGGGTTCCGGCGTAGTCACACGGACAGGGCCGGACAGCGCGCTGGGCCGGATCGCCGGGCTGATCTCCAGCCAACGTCCGCGTCCGACGCCGCTGCAGGTCCGCCTCAGGTCGCTCAGCCGCATCCTCAGCATCGTCGCACTCGGGCTGTCCGGCGTCGTCGCAGCAGCCGGACTGCTCCGAGGCCTTCCAGCAGCCGACATGATCGTCACCGCGGTCAGCCTGACCGTGGCCGCCGTACCCGAATCCCTGCCTGCGGTCGTCACCCTCGCGCTGGCCATCGGTGCTCACCGGATGGCCAAGCGATCGGCCGTCGTACGGCAGCTGCCTGCTGTGGAAACACTCGGATCGGTCACCGTGGTCGCCGCGGACAAGACCGGCACCCTGACCGAAGGGGTGATGCTGGCCGAGCGCACCTGGACCGAGGGCGGCGAGTTCATTGCCAGTGGCAACGGCTACTCCCCCGTCGGCGGCCTGGTCCCACTCGGAGACGCCGAACCGCCGACAACGCTGCTCCGGGACATCGTGCTGTGCAACGACGCCGACCTTCGGCCGCCCGGACCGGACCAGCCAGACTGGCTGCCGCTCGGCGATCCCACCGAGGCAGCCCTGCTGACGCTGGCCCACCGTGGCGCGACCGATCCGGCGCCACTCCGAGCGGCCTATCCGAGAATCGGAGAGATGCCGTTCGACAGCGTCCGCAAGCGCATGACTACGTTCCACCGGATGCCCGGCGTCGACGGCGAACTCGCTGTCGGAAAGGGCGCACCCGAGGTCATGCTCGATCCGGCAGTCACGCCGGACGGTGACATCGACACAGCCCGGGCGGTCGCTGCAGAACTGTCGGCGGACGGCTACCGCGTGCTCGCGGTCACCGACCGGATGTTGCCACCTGGCACCAGCCGTACCGAGGACGGCATGCGACTCGTCGGCTTGGTGGCACTCACCGACCCGGTCAGGCACAACGCCCCGGAGGTCATCACCTCCTTCCGCCAGGCAGGAGTCGAGCTCCTGCTGATCACCGGTGACGCCCCCGGCACCGCGCAGGCAGTCGCCGAGCGGGTCGGCCTGCACACCGACGCAGTCGTGACCGGCGCCGACATCGACGGTGGCGCCGATCCAGCGTCCGGGCGCGTATTCGCCCGGATCCGGCCGGAGCAGAAGCTCGACATCGTGCAGGCCTGGCAGCAGCAAGGGCACGTGGTCGCCATGACCGGTGACGGAGTCAACGACGCTCCCGCACTGCGGCGAGCCGACATCGGCGTCGCGATGGGCAAGGACGGCACCGAGGTCGCCCGGCAGGCGGCGGACTTGATCCTCACCGACGACGACCTGGGCACAGTGGTCGCGGCGATCGAGGAAGGCCGCCGGATCTACTCGAACGTGCGCACCTTCCTGCGCTACGCGCTCAGCGGCGGGCTGGCCGAAGTCCTGGTGATGCTGATCGGCCCGCTGCTCGGACTGGCGGCACCGCTGCTGCCCGCCCAGATCCTCTGGATCAACATGCTGACCCACGGCCTGCCGGGCGTCGCCATCGGCGCCGAGCCCGCGGATCCGCAGGCGATGCGGCGTGGTCCGCGTTCACCGGACGAACAGGTCCTTGGTGCGGGCCTTTGGCAACGAGTTGCCTGGACCGGTGCACTGATCACTGCGGTGACTCTCGCCGCCGCCCTCTGGGCTCGCTCGATCGGAGCACCCTGGCAGACGATGGCGTTCATCGTTCTCGGCGTGGCCCAACTGGGTGTCGCGATCGCACTGCGCAGGCCCCGCCCGGACGGTGAGCGCCGGCTGCGGTTCCTCGACGTAGCTGTCCTGGGCGCACTTGTAGCCCAGGTCGGACCGCTGTTCGTACCGCCACTGCGCGACCTGCTCAGCCTACAGGCGCTGTCTGTATCCGAGCTCGCCGTGGCCGTCGGCTTCGCGATCCTCCCCGGCCTGGTCGTGGCAATCCGCCGCGTCCGCAAGACCAGGCGGCAGCCATGATCGAAACCGGCATCCGCCCGCCTGAGCCACCCGGCCTACTGGAGACGGCAGCGCAGCACGCGTCGACCGCCGTGCCGATCGCCGGTCCCGACGAGCCGGCCGGAGAGGTACTGCGTGGGCTGAGTCGCACCGGCGAAGGAGCGCCTCGAGGTCACCACCGATCGTTTCCTGTTCTACCGCGACCCGACTGACGACCGGGCCCGGGTCCTCTATCGCCGGTACGACGGCCGCTTCGGTCTGCTGGTCGCGTCCTGACCAGCGCTCGGCTCCTAACGTGGCAGGACTTTCGGTCGCACGAGTGGGGCCGGGCGGCTCTGCACCACGGTGTGCCGGTAGGAGACGCTCGAATGGGCCGGTCTGCCGGCCCGGGCACGAAGGGACCGCATCATGAACCTCCCCGACAGCATGAAGCGGGCGATGGCTCGTCAGGCCGAGCCGGCGCCGGGCACGACCGACTACACCGTCCATGGCTCGCCCGGCGTCACCGGCCGCTGAGCGGGCGACCCCGCCGTCCGCGAAGCCGGCACGGAAGGGCTCGACCCTGCTCGCCTGGCTGCGCAGCGCCGCCGGGCTGCTGTTGCTGATCGCGGTGGTCGACTACTTCGTCCTTCCCAAGCTCGCAGGTACACAGGAGTCACTGCACCTGATCGGCGACATCAGGCCTTGGTGGGTTGCCGTGGGCATCCTTCTGGAAGCTGCCAGCCTGGTCTGCTACTCGCTGTTCACCCGCAGCGTGCTGCGCGACAGCCCGTTGCGATTCAGCTGGATCCTCCGGTCCGATCTCACCGGCTTCGGCGTCAGCCACGTCGTCCCGGGCGGTGGAGCCACCGCGACTGCGCTGCGCTTTCGGCTGCTGGTGTCGGGCAATGCGAGTGTGAAAGACGTGACGGCCGCGATCGCCGCCGAAGGTGTGGGCGCGTGGCTGTCACTCGCGGCGGTGTTCTGGGTGGCTCTCATCCCGGCGGTGGTGCTGTACGGTCCGACCGCGCTCTACCTGATCGTCCTGCTGAGCGGAGCGGCGACAGCGCTCTGTGCGGCAGTGGCGATCCGGGAGCGGTCTCGGCTGGCCGAGCCGGCCAAGCGCGCCTTCCGATTCGCCCTGCACAGGTTGCCGCGCAGACTACGGCCGCGGGCGCAGGCGGTGGCGAACCAACTGAAGGCGCTGCTCACCGACCGAGACGTGCGATCGGCCTTCGTGCTCTGGCCGACAGCGAACTGGCTGCTCGACGCGGCGGCTCTGTGGGTGTTCCTGGCCGCCTACGGACACGCGATGGAACCGGTCGCTCTCCTGCTCGCCTACTGCATCGCCTCTCTGCTGGCCATCCTGCCGTTCACTCCCGGCGGGCTCGGCATCATCGAAGGAGTTCTCATCCCCGGCCTGATTGGCTTCGGGGTCCCCGGCGGGGTCGCCGTACTCGGTGTCGTTTCCTGGCGCCTGTTCCAGTTCTGGGCGCCGATCCCAGTCGCCGGTCTCTGCTACCTGTCCCTTCGAACACCAGGCTGGCGCGACAGGATCCCCGCCCGGACTCCACATCGAACTTGACGGACTACGACGAAGCCCGGTGGGTCCACGGTCACGAGTCTTCATCTTGCTCACCGGGCAAACCCCAGTTGTACGTCGCCGCGCTCGGCTGCTGGAAGGACCTGGGCGGCTGCATCACCTTCCTCAGCAATGGGAGTCCAACATGACGAGCAACAGCCCTGACCAGCTCCCGGGCATCGATCCGGGACGACTGGGCCGGAGGACCCGGCGGATGTGGATCGCGGTCGTCGTCGCGGCGGTCACGAGCATCGCTTGATAGGCGTGCTGGCTGTGGTGTTCCTTCGTGACTCGGGTTCGGAGCCTGGGACCGCGCCGCCTCCGTCGGCGAGCGCCACTCCATCCGCCGGCGCGTCGCCGACACCGACGACAAGCGAACCGTCACCGGGACCCACCACCACGAGGCGAACACCCAGCCCAACGGTACGGCCGTTCGCCTACCAGCCTCTTTGGCCGTTCAGCTCGGCCGCCGCGGCAGCCGCGTGGCAGCGGAGCTACCGCGCGAGTGGACATCAGCCCTGGCACCTTGACGCCGAGCAGACGGCACTGTCGTTCACGACCGGCTACCTGGGCTTCACCGAGGTCGACCGGATCGTGTCAACCTCGGTCATCGGTGACCAGGCGCGGATCGGCGTCGGCTACCAGGGCGAAGGGCGCGCCAGTCTGGCCGCGATGCTGCACCTCGTGAAGCTCGGTCAGGGGCAGGATGCGCCATGGGAGGTCGTCGGCACCATCGACAGCACCCTCACCCTCGATCGCCCCCGGTACGGCGCGAAGGTGAGCTCACCGATGACGGTCGGCGGGCGGATCACCGGCGTGGACGAGTCCATCCGCGTCGCGGTACGCCAATTGTCGTCCGCCGAGCCGATCGGCACATTCTGCTGCGTTCCGGCCGGGGGTGACCGGCAGCCTTGGTCGGCCCGCGTGGCGTTTGCCGGCGCGGCCGACCCGGCACTCACGATCGTGGTCTCCACCGGCGGGCACCTTCAAGACGTGGAGCGCTTCGCCATCACCGCCGTACGCGGCGCCGCCACCAGTTGACCGCACCCGTCCATCGGCGGGACCGACGGGGTCAGCTGCTGAGTCTGCGTTGGAGAACGGTCGAGGCCAGGACCAGCATCCCCAGGGCGAATCCGGCCAGAACCGCCGACTCGGTGCCGATGTCGTTGATGTCACCCGCGCGGGACAACACGGTGATCCAGGCGTCCACCGCCCAGGCGTGCGGTGTCGCGTGACCGAGTGTGCGGACCGTGTCCGGGACGATCTCGAGGGGCCACATGCAGCCGCCGAGCATGGCGAAGGCGATGCCGACGACCGGCCCGATCGCCGACGCCTGGTCCGGCGTCTTGAAGACGGCGCCACTCAGCATCCCGGCACCGGTGCCCACGAGGGCCCAGGTGACGACCAGTGCGATCGCCGCCGGCAGGTTGCCCCAGGCGACGCCGAACAGGAGTGAGCCGGTTCCGATGATCAACGCCGACTGCAGGAGCGAGAACGTCAAGCAGCACAGGCCCTCACCAAGAATCAGCGTCCGCGCGCGGACTGGTGCGGCCAGCGCTCGTTGGTGGATCCCGAGCTGGCGGGTCTGCACGATCGCGGCTCCGCCTGCCAGAGCATTGATGAACACGAACAGCACCAGCATCGTCGGTGCGCTGTACCCGAACCCCAGTGGCAGGTAGTCGCTGCCACTGGCCACGTTCTCTGTCTTCACCGCGATGCGAGGAGTCGCCTGCTGCAGAGCAGTGGCCCTGGGCAACTGCTCCGCGATAGTGCTGTCAGTCGTCCGGGCCGCGAAGGCGGCCGCCTGGACCCGCTCGGCATGCCGCGCCACCGCGGCGGAGATCGCGGAACGTACGGCGGCCTGCGTCGACTCCGCGCCACCGGCCAGCACGGGAATCGCCAGATCGTCGCCACTCAGCAGCCTCGTGTCCAGGTCTGCCGGGACCAAGACCACCGCGTCGAGCTCGCCGCGTCTCAGCGCCGTACGGGCGGTCTCCTCGTCCGTCAGGGTACGGACCGGCCCCACCGTCGCGAGGTCCTCGACCAGAGCCGCCGCAAGGGGTTGGCCCGAGCCTTGCCCACTGAGCACACCGATCCGGAAGCCGCCCGGGTTCTCGACCACGGTGCCGATGATCGCGATGACGAGGATGGGCAGGAGCACGATGAAGAACAGCGCCGTCCGATCCCGGAGCATCCGGCGCAGGGAGGCGCCGGCCACGGCAAGTGCGGTCATGACGCAGCCCTCCAGCGGCCTATGACCGCAGCCAGCACGCTGGTCGCCGCCGCCATGCCGAGGATGGCGAGAACAGGTCGGACGGCGCTCGTCGCGGCAGCACCCGTGGCGAGGTCGGTGAAGCCCCGCAGGGCCCAGCCGTTGGGTGTCAGCAGAGCCAGCTTGCGCAGGATCTCAGGCGCTTGGCTGATCAGTACGAAGTTCCCGCCGAGCAACAGCAGAGTGAAGGTGATGATCATGGCGGTCCCGTCCGCCTGCCGCTCCGTCCGCGACACCGCAATCACCAGCGCGGTCAGTGCGACCAGAGCCGCCGACATCGCCATGATCAGGGCGAAGGCCGGGATCGGAGAACCCCACTGCGCGTCGAACGCCATGGAGGTCACCACGGCCAGACTGGTCAGACTGACAACGCTGTAGGCGAACGCGGCGAGTGACTTGCCGAGCAGTACGGCGCCTCGACCGACCGGCGCGGCGCCGATCCGCTCGAGCGTGCCGGCCCGCTGCTCGGCGAAGAAGCCGTGGGCCGTGAATCCGATAGCGAACAGCACGAACATGATGCCCATCGCGGGTGCGTAGTAGCTGGCCGTCGTCAGCTGCCGGTAGCCGGTTGGCCGCTCCTCGACGGACTCAGGCAGTCTCAATCCGGCCACTGCTTTGGCCAGCTCTTCGGTCCGGGCCGGCGACACACCAGCGGCCAGCGCTGCGTGCACCGAGAGCCTGTCGGCGTTGAGCTGTGCGATGTACGCGTCGGCGATTGCTCGGGCGACCTGGGCCTGCAGCGGGTTGTCCGGGCTGCCGAGAACAGTAACGCCCACCGGTTCGTCACCGATGGCCGCCGTGCTGAAACCCTTGGGGATGACCAGGCCGGCGCCGACCTCGCCGTCGTCCACCAGCTGGCGGGCTTGCTGCTCGTTCTCGGTCGGCTTGACGGTCAGCACGTCGGACAGCTCGGGACTGGTGAGCGCCGTGCGCAAGGCGACGGCGATCTGGCCGCGATCGTTGTCCACCAGCGCGACGTCGGCGTGAAAGGCCTCCACCGAGGAGAAGGCGAAGCTCATCAGGCCGGCGACCAGAATGGGCGCGACGAAGCCGAGGACAAGTGCCGACCGGTCCCGGAAGCGCTGGCGCAGGTCCTTGGCGGCGATCACGAGTGCGGCGGGCACGATCACTCCCGCAGGGCGGTGCCGGTCAGGTGCAGGAACACCGCCTCCAGGTCGGGCTCGGCCACCTCGACCGATCGGACCGGCGTACCGATCCGCTCGGCAGCGTCGAGGACCGCGGGCAGCACGCGGCGCCCGTCGCGGGCGAGCAGCTGCACCTGGCCGTCCTTCACATCCGCACCGTCGATCCCTTCCAGGATGCGGCAGCGATCTGCCAGGACGCCGAGGTCGCCAGTGGCGGAGAGCTGGATGCGGTCGTGCTCGCCCAGCTTCGCCACCAGCTCACGACGGGTGCCCTCGGCAACCAGATGGCCGTGGTCGATGATGCCGACCCGATCGCACAACCGCTCGGCCTCTTCCATGTAGTGCGTGGTGTAGAGCACCGCCATCCCGGCGGCGCCGAAGGACCGGACACTCTCCATCACGGCGTGCCGGCTCTGCGGATCCACACCTACGGTCGGCTCGTCCAGGACCAGCAAGGTTGGCTCGTGGAGCAGCCCGGCGCCGATGTTGAGCCGCCGCTTCATCCCGCCCGAGAACGACTCGACCCGATCGCGCCCTCGCTCTGACAAGCCGACCAACTCCAGGACCTTGCCGACCCTGTGGTTCAGCGCCTTGCCGTGCAGTCCGTAGAGGCGCCCGAAGAAGCGCAGGTTCTCCCGCGCGGTAAGATCGGGGTAGAGCGCGATCTCCTGCGGCACATAACCGACGTACCGCTTCGCCGAGGTGTCCGTCGTGCTGACGCGGCGGCCCGCGATTACGACCTCACCGGCGTCCGGTCGTAGCAGGCCACAGACCAGGCGGATCGTCGTCGTCTTGCCGGCGCCGTTCGGCCCAAGCAGCCCGTACGTCTCCCCCGCCGCGATCTCGAAGCTGACATTCTCGACCGCGATCCGGTCCCCGAACCGCTTGCCGAGCTGCGACGCGACCAGCGCCTGCGCAGCAGTCGGACCTGCTTCGGCAGCAACGGTCTCGACAGCTTCCATACGTATACCCTCGCCTCCCGACCTGCCTTCGCAGCAGGGCCGACGGTCCCGTCCTGCGGAGCCGAATGCGCCATCGAGGCCGCAGGTCCTCGTCGCGCAGGCGCGTGACATGGGGCCATTCGGACCTTGACGGAGGGAACTTGGTCCCTGCTCGACACGCTCAGCCGGTGCTGTGCTGGGTTTGGGCCCGATGGCGGGCTGTCAATCGGAGGGAGCGGGACGATGAAGGCAGCACCGGGTGATTGGCTGATGATCGAGGGCACCCACCTCAGCGACCGCAAACGGCACGGACTGATCCTGGAAGTGCACGGTCCTGACGGCTCTCCGCCGTACCTCGTCCGCTGGGACGACACCGAGACCGAAACCCTGGTCATCCCGAGCACCGGGGCCCACATCCTCACCCCTGAACAGATGAAGCAAACCCACAGCAACTGATCCAGACATCACGGCGGGGGATTTCATGGACACGGTACAACTCACGGCACCCGTGCTCGGGCGGACAGTGGCCGATGTGTGCTGATTACACAAGGCTTGGACTGGAGGAGCGATGATGGCAGCGACCGATCAGCCGAGCGGCGGAGATCTCGCCGGGCGCGTCCGCCGCCGCCGTGGAGTGCTGGGTCTTACCCGGGAAGAGGTCGCCGCGCGGGCCCGGATGGACACCGGCTACCTTGCCCACGTCGAGCACGCTCCAGTCGCCCTGACCACGGACGCCCTGATCCGTCTCGCCGACGCACTCGACACCACCATCTCCGGTCTCCTTGGCGCGGACTCCACTCGCCCCCATGATCACCGCCGCACCGCGCTGCACCTGATTGTCGATGAGATGCGGGAGCAGGAGAGCCTGCACCCGATCAAATCCGGCGGCATCGGCAGGATCGCGTTCGCGTCCGCCAGACGGCTGACCGTCGTACCGGTGAACTTCACCGTCCACCACGGCGACATCGTTTTCCGGACGGCGGCGACGAGCGCGATCGGACAGTACGACGCGGGCAAGGTCGAAGGCGTCCGATCATGACGCCCAGCATCGTCGCCGGGTACGACGGTTCGCCGGCCAGCGAGACCGCGGTCTGGTGGGCGGCGGCCGAGGCTGAGCGCCGGCACGCGAACCTCCGGGTGACCTACGCGGTGCCCTTGCCGCTGAGCAACGCTCCGCTGGGGATCCCGTCCATACCGCTGCCGACCGATCTGCTGCGTGATGCGGCCGAACACCTGGTGGCCGAGCTCGCCCAGCGGATCCGCGGGACACATCCGCAGCTCTCCGTCGACGCCGTCGTGACCTTCGCCGGCGCCGCGCAGGCTTTGTTGCGGGAAGCAACCAGCGCCGTGCTGGTCGTGGTCGGCTCACGCGGGCTCGGCGCGTTCCGGGATCTGGCGATGGGATCGGTATCCGCGCACGTGGCGACACACGCGACCTGTCCCGTCGTGGTCGTTCCACCACAGTGGCAGACCGGCCGGCGGACCGGCGAGATCGTCGTCGGAGTCGACGGATCGAAATGCTCGCTGGAAGCCATCGAGTTCGCCTTCGAGCGGGCGCAGGCACGGCAGGCGACGTTGACGGCGGTGATGGCCTGGCATGACCCGGTGAGCACCGGTCCGAAGGATCCGCTGCTGTACATCTACGACGTCGACGCTCTCGAGGAGGAGAGCGCGGCGCTCCTGGCCGAATCGATCGCCGGTCACCGGGACAAGTTCCCAGACGTGCTGGTGCGCGAGGAGCTCGTCCGCGGCATCGCCCGCGACGTACTGATCGCCGCAGGCAAGGCCGCCGAGCTACTCGTGGTCGGGTCCCGGGGCCGGGGCGCGTTCCGTGGCCTTCTGCTCGGTTCGACCAGCCGAGCCCTCGTGCACCACCCACCATGCCCGGTCGCGGTGGTGCGCTGACGCAAGCTTCAGGAGATGACCATGAGTACTGACATCACCGCCGTACCACGACCACTCGAGGCCGGCGCCGAGATGCGAGATCTCGCCCGCTTCCACCGTGACATCACGTGGAGCGGGACGATCCAGCCGGGCGGAATGGGACCGGGCAGTCCTCGGATGACGGCTGTCGGTGAAGGACGGCACGAGCTGATCCAGGACGGCCTGTGGATCGTCGGCAACTACCAGCAGGACCAGTTCCTCACCGACGGCACGTTCGTCCTCCGCTGGCATCTGCACTGGGTCGCCGGCTGGGACCCGACCGCACAGGAGTACCGCGCAACGGTGGCCGACAACTATGGACACACCGAGATCCTGCGCGGGTGGATCGACGGTGATCTGCTCACCTTCGAGAGCATCGGCACCCCGCCTGTCCGGATCCGGTTGTTCTGGCACATCGCCGACGCGCACACCATCATCTGGCGCAACGAGGCCTCGATCGACCGCCAACCGTTCAAGCTTGTCGAGCGCTACGAGTGCCACCCCGTCGAGCCGTGATGCGGAGCACACTGGAGCGATGAGGACGGAAACGCTCGACGCGGCCTGGCTGGCTCTTCCCGACGGGCCGGGACCGTATCCCGGGGTGGTGGTCATCCATGAGGCCTTCGGACTCAACGACAACATCCGCGACGTCTGCCGGCGGTTCGCGGCTGAGGGGTATGCCGCGCTGGGCATCGACCTGTTCGAGGGCCGCAGTCGCGTCGTGTGCATGGCGCGGATGTTCGCAGGCGCGATCGCCGGCAATCTCGACCACTACGGCGTGCCGGCCCTCAAGGACGCACTCACTCGACTGGGCAACCATCCCGACGTCGATGCCGACCGGACCGGCGCCATCGGCTTCTGCCTGGGCGGCTCCATCGTGTTGACCTGGGCTTGTAGCGATGACCGGCTCTGTGCGATCGCGCCGTTCTACGGCGCCGCACCCAGGCCGCGGGAGGCAATCCGTCGCCTGTGTCCGGTCGTTGGATCATGGCCCGGCAGGGATTTCACCACCAAGGCCGCCAGGATCCTGCAGACGCACCTGACGGCGGCCGGTGTGCCGCACGATCTGAAGGTCTATCCAGGTGCGAAGCACTCCTTCTTCAACGACCAATGGCGCAACTACGATGCCGCCGCGGCATCGGATTCCTGGCAGCGAGTCCTGGCGTTCTTCGCCGAGCACGTCAGGCCCGGCGCGCCAGGAGCAGGCGGCAGCAGCTGACCTCGGCACCGATCGCGTAGCTGCGAGTCGGCAATGAGTCAGGATCGGGCCTGATAGCCGCCCTCGGTTCAGCCCGGAGCCTCGCTGGAAGGTCAGCGGGCTCCGACGAGGTGCAGCCACGCATTGAGCTTCGCAGCGCCTTTCGGGCCCGAGCGATAACCGATATAGCCGTCCGGACGGACGGCGAGGACTTCGGGTCCTGGTCCACCGGTCAGGCGATGGACGTGAACTCGCGGGCCCGGAGAGTCGACCAGGTCCACGTCGCCGGACAGCAGGAGATGTATGCCGGGTGCCGCGGTGAGCTCGTGCAACCGAACCGCTCCACCGTCGCAAATCACTGTTGCGTCTGGCAATCGATCGCCTGACCTGAGGTTTTGGCCGGACGACGGCGTGCCGTCTTGCGAGAGCACGCTGGAGCGGTGGTTCACCCGGAGCTGGGAAAGCGTGCGGATCGTCTCGGCCAAGAACTGCTCATGCCGCAGCAGCAGTGGCGCGGCCGGTGCCAGCAGAGGTGCCAAGGTGCCGCGCAGCAGGGCAGGAAGCGGATGTGTCGACGCCTCGGCGAAGAAGATCGCGTGCGTCATCGCGAGCACCCGGCGTGCGACCGGCCGGCGTTCCTGGTCATAGGAGTCGAGCAGGTCGCCGTAGGCGCTCACGTCGCCCGCTGCGTAGGCCAACTTCCAGCCGAGGTTGATCGCGTCCTGGATGCCGGTGTTCATCCCCTGCGCCCCGGCCGGGGAGTGCGTGTGGGCGGCATCCCCCGCGAGGAACAGGTGCCGGTACCGATACGTCGCGGCGAGCCGGTGCTGCAGGGGCACCTTGGCCGACCACCGCAACTCTTGTACGGCGACGCCGAGACCCGATTGATCGAGCAACTGCTGGATCTCCGCTGCCGGAACACCTTCGCCGGGTTGCCCGAAGCCGTTCTCGACAGGCCCTCCAACCGGCCGGGTCGCGAGCACGCGCCAGGTCGCGCCCTCGCCGAGCGCGAACAGGAACAGCAACCCGGTGCGGCCGGCGGCGACATGCAGGGCATTCGGGGTCAGCTCGCCACCGAGCTCCACATCGGCCAGCACGACCTCCTGCCGGTACGAAGCACCTCGCCAGCCGATCCCGGCAAGGGAACGCACAGTGCTCGTGGCCCCATCACAACCGACGACGAACCGGCAGGGTGCCTCCTCAATTCCGGAACTCGACCGCAGTGCGGCCCTTACGACGCCCTCCGCGGTCGCGATGTCCGCCAGCTCCACCCCGCGCTCGACCGTGACGCCTCGATGGGTCAGCGCCTGTGCCAGGACGGTTTCGACATCCATCTGCCGCACCAGGGTCAGATGTGGGAACGCGGTGTCGGGCAAGGCCAGTTCGGACAGCTGGACGCTGACCCGTCTGCGCCCCAGATGCACCTCCGCGCGGGGCGAGATGTCTGCCCTGTCAAGCAGTGCGTCGGTCACGCCGAGCGGCCGCAGACATTCCAGCGTGCGCGGGTGCATGATCATCGCGCGCGACGGCCGGAAGACCTCCGTCCGGCGTTCCACCACCCGCACTGTGGCACCGTGGCCGTGGGCCTGAAGAGCCGCGGCCAGTCCGGTCGGCCCAGCACCGACGACCAGAACATCCACCGGCTCGGTCAGGCCGCGTCGACCAACCGCCACCAGGACCTCTCACCGGTAGGTTCGATCGGATCCAGAATGTGAGCGTCAGCCAGCAGGTCCTCGCACCGCAGGTCTGGAATCACGCGGTAGCGGACGCAGCCAGTCACGCTCACCAGCTCGAGTACTCGCCACAGCGCACGAGCGTACGCCTCCGCTGCCTCAGGCCCGTCCCACTCGTAGACGCCTCGATAGAAGCCGTGGTCGTCGTGAGCCAGCCACAGCTTCGAGACGAATCCCTCGAAGCCGACGAACAGCGGGAGGTTCAGCCAAGACTCCCACCGAAACAGCGTGTGCCCACGACCATGCACACCGCGCAACAGGAAGGCCACCACCAGAACGCACGGGTCGGCGGCCGGCGGCCGATCGACCACGGTTTCCCGGTAGACCCGGCCGCGAGTTCCGTCCGCGAACCACAAACGCCGGCCGACGTGCTCACGTGGCTGATGTATGCGACGCTGCACCAGCAGCTTCCCGCTGGCCACAACGCACCGCACCACCGCGGCGAACGCGGTGGCCCGGGGCAACGGCCCTTGCTGAGTCATCAAGTCCTCCTTCGATCAGGGCGCACAACAGGTCGCGTGACGCCGCCGCGAGGTCACGCGTAGCGGGCGCCCGTGCCCGGCGCGGGCACAGTGTCGTCGAAGGCCCACGTGAGCTGGTTGACGACGCCGACCACTCCGTCGACCTCACGCGTCAGCTTCTCTGCGATCGCAACCATGCTGCGGTGGTCGAGCTGGCCGGTCAGGGTAACGACCCCGTCATCGACCGTCACCTCGACCCCGGACGGGTCCTCCCACAACGCGTGCTCGACGATATCGCGCCGCACCCGCTGGAGAATCCGCTCGTCCGGTACCAGGAAGGCCGTCAGCAAGTCCGATCGCGTCACGATGCCCGTCAGGACCTCGCCGTCGGTGACGATCAGTCTGGTGATTCCGCGTGCGGCCATCAGCTTGGCCGCCTCGGGGATCGTCGAGCCTTGCTCGATCGTCACCGCCGGGCCTGTCATCACATCCCTCGCCCGCAGGCCGGCAGCCTTGGCACGAGCCCGGCGATGCCACCAGCGCAGTGCCCACGGCGACGACGGCGAGCGCTGGAACTCCTCCTTGCGGAGCAGGTCCGTCTCCGAGACCACGCCGCCGACGCCGCCGTACCGGTTGATCACCGGCAGCGCGCTGATGTGGTGCTCGGCCATCAAAGCCACGAGCGTCTTGTACGGCGTGTCCTCGGCCACCGTGATCACGTCAGTCGTCATCACGTCCGAGACTGTCAGCAAATGCCTCATCGCCTTCTCCGTTCTTCACTCGCTCGGATGGGCCGCGAGGATCTCGCGCAGCGACTCGACGAAGCGCAACGAGTCGTCGTACCCGCGCTGCCAGGGCCAGGCGATCCCGGGCTGATTCATCAGACGTCAGATGAAGAGCAACTGAGCGCCTTCGGTCTTTTCGATGAAGTCGGCTGCGCTGATAATGCCTTCGACCTCGTCGTACAGATCGGACTCGTCGAGCTGCATCATGTCCGCCGACATCCGGCAGGCCCACAGGTGACCGCCCGAGGCGACGATCTGCTCGAGGAACTCCGGTACGTCGGGGACGCCGACCTCCTCGATCTGCTTCTTCATCTGGCGGGTGGCCAGCGCGGTCATTCCCGGCAGGCCGCCGAGTCCCTGTGGCATATGGGTCGCGGTGTTGCCCAGCATCGTGAACTTCAGCTCGTGCATCCGCGACTTGGTGATCATGTCGAAGCCCCAGAACGTGAAGAACAGATGCGTCTCCACGCCCTCGCCAAGGGCCGCATTCGCCAGGATCAGGCCCGGGTAGGCCATGTCCAGGTTGCCCTTGGAGCAGATGATGGCCAGCTTGCGGCCCTCGGCCTGGTCACCGAAGTCGGGTACGACAGCCAGTGTCTCGGTCATGACGATCTCCTTCACACACAACCACGCGGTTTGGGCAGGCCGGCGACGTACGCCATCTTCTTGGCCGGCTTGACCGGGAACAGGACGAACAGTTGCTTGATCGGGATGCCGGCCAGTGTGGACACCCGCCGCAGCGTCGCCGTCTCGCCGTGCGAGGGGAAGTCCGAGCGGAGGAACCTGATCGCCTTCCAGTGCTCGTCGGTCAGCTCGATACCGATCTGGGCGGCCAACTGTTCCGCGAGCGGTTCGTTCCATTCGCCGTACTCGGTCAGGAATCCCTCGGCGTCGACGTGGATGTCGGCGGAGCCGATGGTGAGGACAGGCATGATCAGTTCTCCTTGTCGGGTCGATGTTTGCCGGTCATGGACATGTTGCTCGGCAGCGGTAGCCGGCGGCCGGGCAACAGCAGGTGCCAATAGATCCACCGGAACGCCAACTTGCCCCAGTGATTGCGGGCGGTCTCCCGCAGGAGGGTGAACGGGCCGACTCGCGGCAGTGGGTACTCGCCGGGCAACGGCTCGGTGTCGTAGTTGAAGTCGATCAGCAGGCCCTTGCCGTCTCCGGACTCGACGAAGCAGTTGGCGTGCCCGTCGAACCGCGCGGTCATCGCCGTACCCTCGACGTACTCGCGGAAGTTCTCGGTGAACACCTCGACCGAGAAGTGTGCCACCGACCCGGCTTTCGACGTCGGCAGGTCGTTGGCGTCGCCGATCGCGAAGATGTCCGGGTACGCCGTCGACTGCATGGTGCGGCGATCGACCGGGACGTAGTTCAGCTCGTCACCGAGACCGGACCGGGCGACGAAGTCTGCGCCCATGTTCAGCGGGACCGTGACGAGGAGATCGAACGGGATCTCGCGCTCGTCGTACGACACCAGCACTTTGCGCTCGGGGTCGATCCGCTCGACCAGGAAGTCGGTCTCCAGCGTGATCTTGCGATCCTCGAGCATCCCGCCGAGCCGCTCGGCGGCGATCGGCTTGGTGAAGGCGTCGGACAGCGGCGTCACGTAGACGATCTCCACCTGGTCGCGTGTTCCGTGCTCACGGAACCAGGCTTCGGCCAGGAAGGTGAACTCCAGTGGTGCGACCGGGCACTTGATCGGCTGATCGACGATGTGCACCACCAAGCGGCCGCCGCGGAACGACTCCAGCCCGCCGGCCAGGGCGGCCGCACCGTCGTAGCTGTAGAAATCGAAGATGCTGCGGCGCCACTCGGTGCCCAGCATGCCAGGTGTCTGGTCCGGCCGTGGCGAGGTACCGCTGGCGATCACCAGGTAGTCGTAGCCGAGCGCGTCACCATCGGTGAGCTTGACGACCTTGGCCACGGGGTCGATCCGGTCGACCTCGGCGAGCTGGAGCCGGATTCCGGGGCGCAGGAGACGCCGCCGGGGCTTCCGCAGTTGCTCGGGCCGATAGCGCCCGAACGGGAGGAACAACAGGCCGGGCTGGTACAGGTGGACATCGTCACGGTCGAGGACGGTGATCTGCCATTCGTCCATGGCCAGATGGCGGCGGAGCTTGTTCGCCGCCATCGTGCCCGCGGTTCCAGCACCCAAGATGACCAAGCGCTTCACGACATCACCGCAGCCAGGGGTAGCGGTGGACGATGTCGAGACGTCCCCACTGCTTGCCCAAGCCCCACACGTTGCCAGCAGCAACCAGAGCCAGAACCACCAGCGTGATCGCACCGAGAATGTGCTCGTCCAGCACCGGGTTGTTCTCCGGCGGCAGGTTCGCGGTCCACATCAACACATACAGCAGACCCCCCGCCACCGCGGCGATCCGCATCCCGATCCCCAACGTCAGCGCCACACCAATAGCTGCGAGAGCAACCATGAACAACGGACTAACCCACCAATCACCCACCAGCGACTGATAGAAGTCCGCGAACGGGCCGCTCGTGCCTTTCCCCAGGAACCCGGCCGTCGGATCGCCACCATCGACCCAGCCCTTGCCCTCCGCAGTCGCATAACCGAACCCGAATAACTTGTCCACAAAAGCCCACAAGAACGTCAGGCCGAAAGCAATCCGCAGCACCGCGAGCGCACGGCCCGCCGCAGTAGTGATGACCGGATACCGATCACCATCAGGCTCCATCACAGGAGCCGGCACATCACGCCGACGCGGAGTCGTGGTCATTGTCATGTCCTTTCCTCGTTCCGTTGCCTTCATCGTCCGGTCGCGGAGCCGCGCCAGGTCAGGGGCCGCGGTCACCGCTCGGTATGCCGAAGGACCCCCCCACCTCAGGACCGAAGCCCGCAGCACGGCGGCGCTCCGGTGACCCAAGCTGAAGTAGCGAAGCGGCTCGGCGCACCGAAGGGAGCCTGCGATGAGTACACCCGTGCTGACATTCCTCGGCGCGGCCGGAACGGTCACGGGCAGCAAGTTCCTGCTCGAGTACCAGAACCACCGGACGCTGATCGACTGCGGGCTGTTCCAGGGCGAGGCACGCTGGCGGCGCCGGAACTGGGACAGCTTCCCGATCGATCCCCACACGCTCGACGCCGTCGTACTCACTCATGCTCATCTCGACCACTGCGGCTACCTGCCGGCCCTGGTCCGGCAGGGCTTCCACGGCCCGGTGATCTGCTCGCCGGCGACCGCCGAGGTCGCCGCGATCGTGCTCCGCGACGCCGCACACCTGCAGATGGAGGACGCGGGCCATGCCAGGGCCGGCGGCTACTCGCGGCACGATCCGCCGTTGCCGCTGTTCGACAGCGCCGATGCCGAGCGGGCGATCCGGCACTTCCGCCCAACGCCGGAGTCCGGCATGTCCGAATTGCCCGGAGGCGGCACCGTCACCCTCTACCGGGCCGGCCACATCCTCGGGTCGACCTTCGCCGTCGTCGAGCTGGGAGGCCGTCGGTTGGCGGTCAGCGGCGACCTCGGCCGGCAGAACCATCCGCTTCTGCTCCCACCCGAGCCCTTGCCTGACGTCGACGCGGTGGTGATCGAGTCGACGTACGGCAACCGGCTGCACCTGCCCGTCGACCATGCCCGGTTGGCCCGGCTGATCACATCGACAGTCGAACGCGGAGGCGTGGTGCTCATCCCCGCCTTTGCCGTCGACCGCACCGCCGTCATCCTGCACGAGCTCGCCGTACTGACCACAGAGCGCCTGATCCCACACCTGCCGATCTACGTGAACAGCCCGATGTCGCTGGCCGCGCTGAACGTCTATCGCACCGCGGTGGAACACAAGTCCGACGAGCTACGACCGGAGATCCTCACCGGGGACGACCCCTTCGACCCCGGCGACCTGCGACTCGTGCAATCGGTCGACGAGTCGATGCGGATCAACAACCCCGGCAGACCCTGCATCATCGTTTCCGCCTCCGGGATGGCCACTGGCGGCCGAGTCCTGTACCACCTGGAACGCCTCCTGCCCCAGACGAAGAACACGGTTCTCCTTCCCGGCTACCAGGTTGCCGGCACCCGTGGTCGCCAGCTGCTCGACGGCGCCCGGTCGGTCAAGATCCACGGCCGCTACGTCCCCGTCCGCGCCCGGGTCACCGACATGCCCGAGTTCTCCGCCCACGCCGACGCCGACGAACTCGTCAACTGGCTGTCGACCGCGCGTCGAGAGCCTGACGCCGTGTACGTGGTCCACGGCGAGGAGGACGCCCGGCATGCCCTCGCGGACCGGATCGGCGACGAACTCGGCTGGACGGCCGTGACACCTCATCACCTCGAACGGGTCCGGTTGTAGCCGACCCCGCACCAAGGAGCACAACCATGAGCAGAGCGACATCGTTGACCCAGGACGAGGTGGGCATCTTACTGGCCTCGGCAGTTCACGCACCGTCGATGCACAACACCCAGCCCTGGCGGTTCGAGGTCGCCGGTCAGGTGATCGACATACACCTCGACGAGGACCGCGTCCTGCCGGCTGAGGATCCGTCCGGACGGCAGATCCGGATCGGACTGGGCGCAGCGGCCTTCAACCTCCGGGTGGCGGCCGCGATGCTCGGGCACGAGTCGACCTTCGCCGTCACACCCGACCCCGCCGAGCCGACCGTGGCCGCCAGGATCTTCCTGGCCGACTCCCTCTGCCCGGTGCCTGAGCTGGCCACCCTGTACCGCGAGATCGGCCGTCGACACACCTATCGCGGCCCGATGCGCGACCTGCCCATCCCGCCGATGGTGATCAGCCGGCTGTCGAGGGCTGCGACCGCGGAGGGCGCGGAGCTACACCGGCTGGACGAGGACTCGATACGTCAGCTCGCCAGGACACTGCGGCAGGCCGACGACCTTGACCTGCACGACGAGGACCGCCTGCACGAACGTTCCCGGTGGATCGGCGGCGAACGGGCGGACGACGGCATACCGTCCACCGCCCTCGGTCCGCTCCCCACCGGACCGGCGATGGTCAGAGATCTCGCCGCCGGATCCCACATCGAGGGCCGGGAGCAGACGGCGTTCGAAGCGAGGCCGGTGATCGCCGTGCTGAGTACCGACAACGAGGACGAGGCCGCCTGGGTGCGGGCCGGGCTGGCCCTGCAGCGAGTGTTGCTGGCGGCAACATCGTCGGTCCTGGTCGTGTCGTTCCTGAATCAGGCGCTGGAGCGCCAGGACTTGCGCCGGCAGGTCCGCGACCTGATCGGCGGCGCCTGGCCCCAGATGATCCTCCGAATCGGCTACCCGGCCGCAGCAGAAACCAGCACCAGCCGCATCCCGTGGCAGCACTCACTCGATCGCTCGTTCTGATCGGCGGACATGAGCCATGAACGACTGGATCCATCGGTTCAGCGGGTACGAGCCGTCCGACGAGCGGCGGCGTGAGGCGCTCTGCACCGTCGGCAACGGGTACTTCGCCACCCGGGGCGCCTGGGCCGGATCCTCGGCGACGGATCATCACTACCCCGGGACCTATCTGGCCGGCTACTACAACCGCCTCATCGACGACGTCGACGACCATTTGGTAGAGAACGAGAGTCTGGTCAACCTGCCCGACTGGCTTCCCCTGACGGTCGCCATCAACGACGGCGACTGGATCACACCGGACACCTGCGAGGTCCTCGAACACGACCAGGAACTTGACCTGCTGCGAGGCGTACTGACGCGGCGCTTCCGGCTGCGCGATCCACTCGGCCGGGAGATCAGCGGCGTCGAGCGGCGCTTCGCCAGTATGGCCGATCCACACCTGGCGGGCCAGACACTGGCCATCACGGTGACGGGCTGGGCCGGCCACCTCCGGCTCGGATCCGCGGTCAACGGGGCGGTGCGCAACTGTGGCGTCGAGCGGTACCGGAAGTTGTCCGGCCGGCATCTGACCGAAGTGAGCCCAACGGTTGACGATGACAACCTCATGGTCGCGGCGGCTACCTCGCAGTCGCGTCACCGGGTCGCCGTCGGCATCCGGACCGTTGCCGCCCACAACGGATCGCCGGTTGCCGGCTGGACAACGCGGACGGACTCGGACTCCGCGTACGCCGAGCTCGTCGTACCCGTCCAGGCTGGAGATGTCGTCACGGCCGAGAAGGTCGCGGCGATTCATGGCTCTCGAGACGTCGGCATCTCGGAACCACTGCTCGCAACGCAGACGGCGTTGGCCCACGCACCCGGCTTCGACCAACTCCGCGAAGCCCACGTACTCGCCTGGTCCCAGCTCTGGCAGCGCTTCTCGATCGAGCTCGAGGAGCCCTTCGACGGCACTATGGCCGCTGTCCGGCTGAACCTGTTCCACCTGCTGCAGTCGGCCTCCGCGCACAGTGGCGACACCGATGCCGGCGTACCTGCCCGTGGTCTGCACGGCGAGGCATACCGCGGTCACATCTTCTGGGACGAACTTTTCGTCTTCCCGCTGCTGACTCTGCGGATGCCGGCACTGACCCGCTCGCTGCTGCGCTACCGGTATCGACGGCTCCCGGCCGCCCGGCAGGCAGCACGGCGGGCCGGCTACCCCGGGGCGATGTTTCCGTGGCAATCAGGCAGCGACGGCCGCGAGGAGAGCCAGCGTCTGCATCTCAACCCGCTGTCGGGCCGATGGACCGAGGACGCAACCTTCCGGCAGCGTCACGTCGGCCTGGCGATCGCGTACACCATGTGGCAGTACGTCGAAATGACCGGCGATCTGGAGTTCCTCGGCGACCGGGGTGCCGAGGTCATCATCGAGGTGGCCCGGTTCTTCGCCGGACTCGCGGAGTACGACCAGGGTCGCGACCGCTATGTGATCCGGGGTGTGGTCGGGCCGGACGAGTTCCACACCGGCTATCCCAGTCGGCCCGCCGCCGGGATCGACAACAATTCCTACACGAACGTGCTGGCCGTCTGGTTGTTCGGAGTCGCCGCAAAGGCACTCCAGCGGCTGCCGGCCTGGCGGCGGGCGGAGCTGACCGCCACACTCGGCCTGCGCTCCGAGGAACTGAGCCACTGGGACGAGCTGACCCGGAGGATGTACGTTCCCTTCCACGACGGCGTGATCAGCCAGTTCGAGGGGTACGAGCAGCTGACCGAGCTCGACTGGCAGCACTACCGCTCCACGTACGGCGACATCCGCCGGCTCGATCGGATCCTGGAAGCCGAGGGCCGCGACGTTACGTCGTACCAGGTCTCCAAGCAAGCCGATGTCCTGATGCTGTTGTACCTGCTGCCTCGTCGCGAGTTGCACGACCTGATGGAACGACTCGGGTACCCGTTCACAGCCACCACCGTGCGCGCCACGGTCGAGTACTACCTGGCCCGGACCTGCCACGGCTCGTCACTCAGCGCGGTCGTGCACGCGTGGGGCCTGGCGATGCTGGATCCCGACCGTGCGCTCGAATTCCTCGAGCAGGCCTTGCACAGCGACGCCGGCGACCCCAGTCAGACCGGCACGGCAGCGGAGGGCATCCACCTCGGCGCGATGGCTGGCAGCATCGATCTCATCCAGCGCTGCTTCACCGGGTTGGGCGGCACCAACGACGTCCTCCGGTTCGGGCCTCGCTGGCCGGCCAAGCTCGGCACCCTCAGGATGGTCCTTCGCTATCGCGGGCACCGTATCGTCGCCAAGGTCTCGACCAGTCGGGTCACCCTCACTGTCGACCCCGGCCCTGGGCCTGCCATCGCAGTTCGGTGCTTCGGCCGCACCCGGCTGCTGAGGCCCGGGGAATCACGCAGGTGGTCGAGCCGCGGCGGCTGACCTCCGGGCGGCCCGACGAACCAGCTTCGCGATCGTGTCGACCGCGATCAGCACCATCGCCGCACCGGCGGCGTACAGCCAGCCTTGGTACGACGGCCAGCCGCCGCCCAGCAGGTCCGCGACCTGAGGAACGCCGAGGAAGACAACCAGCAGCGCGACCTCAGCGACCACGGCCACCAGCAACGCCCGGTTCCTGGTCGGCGGAATCTCGAAGACCGTACTGCGCTCACTGCGGCAGGCGAAGGCATTGGCAAGCTGGGCCAGGCCGATCACCGCGAACGCCGTACCGGACGCGATCGCAAGGCCGGCCCCGGAGGGTTCAGTGCCGAGCCGCCAGCCGGTACCGATCAGAACCGAGAGAAAGGCGCCCATCGCGAGCAGCGCCTCCGTCGGACCGAGGATGCCGAAGGCCCGGACCAGCAACTCACGGTCGACGATGTGGCGGTGGCGAGCCGGACCGTCCAATGTGTGCTTGCCGGCCGGTTCGACGCCCAGCGCCAGAGCCGGCAACATGTCGGTCCCGATGTCGAGCGCGAGCACCTGCAGGACACCGATCGCGAGCGGGATCGAACCTCCGGACAACGCCCAAACCGCGAAGGGTGCGAGCTCGGCCACGTTGTCGGTCAGGTGATAGGTGAGGAAGCGCCGGACGTTGGCGAAGGTGGCCCGGCCGAGACGGATCGCCGTCACGATGCTGGCGAAGTGGTCGTCCAGCAGGACCAGATCCGCTGCCGCCCGGGCGACGTCGCTGCCCGAGGCGCCCATCGCCACACCGACATCGGCCTCGCGCAACGCCGGCGCGTCGTTGACACCGTCACCGGTCATCGCAACCACGTGACCGCGAGCCCGCAGTGCCCGGGCGATCCTGAGCTTGTCGGCCGGGGTTACCCGGGCCACCACCACACCCTCGTCCCGGTCGAGCAACCTACCCAGGCGATCGTTGTCGGCCGGCAGATCCCGCCCGGTGAGCACCAGACCGCCAGGGCGAAGCAGACCGACCTCACGCGCGATGACCGCGGCGGTGGCAGCGTGGTCGCCGGTGATCATGGCGATCCGTACGCCGGCCCGGCGACAGGCATCCAGAGCGGCGTGCACATCCGGTCGGGGCGGATCCTCCAGACCGAACACGGCCAGCAGCTCGAGGCCATCCGGCGCCAACCGGAGGCTGCCGTCGTCCACCAGATTGGTAGGTGCCAGCGCCACCGCCAGCACCCGGTGGCCCCGGCTGGCCAGTTCGTCGACCGCGGCAATCGCGTCCGGTCCACCATCTAGCTGGCAGTAGGGCAGGAGCGCGTCCGGCGCGCCGATGACGATTGTCTCGCCTTCAGCAAGTACCGCGCTGTACCTCGTCTCGCTGCTGAAACTGACCCGATGACTGATCCCGGCAGGAGCAATCGGCCTCACACCGAGCCTCCGGGCCAAGACATCGAGAGCGACTTCCATCGGATCACCTTCGGCAACCCAGCGGCCCTTCTTCCGGACGACGTGCCCTCGGACGCAGGCAACGGCTGCCCGGGCAGCGCGCATGACCTCGGCCACCGCCGCCGGCGTGCCCTGGGCAGAGCCTGTTGGGTTGTACCCGCTGCCTTCCATCGTGACGGTCCCCAGCGGTGTCCAGATCTCCTCGACGGACATCTGATTCATCGTCAGCGTCCCGGTCTTGTCGGTGCACACGTACGTCGTCGCACCCAGCGTCTCCACCGCGTCCAGACGTCGTACCAGCGCATTTCCGCGCGCCATCAACTGCGCCCCGCGGGCCAGCGACAAGGTCACCGTGGGAAGCAGACCCTCAGGAACCAGGGCTACCATCACGCCGACCCCGAACAGCAATGCCTCAGTGAGTCCCAACCCGAGCAGCATCGACGCCACCGCCAGCGATACTCCGACCGCGACCGCGATGGCCGCGATCACGCGGACCAACCGGTGCAACTCGATCGTCAGTGGGCTGTCCGGATGCTGAGCGCTCTCGGTCAGGGACTGGATCCCGGCCAATCGGGTCGAGGCTCCGGTCGCGCTGACGATCGCCTCCGCCTCACCCTCGACCACGAAGGTCCCGGCGAACACCGGCGTACCTTGCCCTGGCCGGACCGGCACCGACTCCCCGGTCAGCATCGACTCGTCTACCGCCAGGGAATGGACCGCCACCAGCCGAAGATCCGCACTGACCTTGTCACCCGCCGCGAGCAGGACTAGATCCCCGACCACGAGGTCAGCGGAGTCCACACTGGTGACCTCCCCATCACGGACGACTCGGATCCGGGCAGGCAGCAGGTCCCGAAGGCGCTCGGCGGCCCTATCGGCCCGGTACTCCTGGGCAAAGGCGAAGACGCCGTTCAGGACGACGATCGTGACGATCGCGCCGGCCAGCGGCACCAGTCCCGCCACGAACGCAAGGACGGCGGCAAGCCACAACATGATGGCGAACAGATGAGTCATCTGAGCGAGCAGCAGTCTCCAGGCGCCGGACCGGCGTGGAGCGGGCAGTGCATTCGGTCCGTCGACCGCCAGCCTCGTGGCAGCCTCCATCGACGACAACCCCACCGCCCGATTGTCGACACTCCCGGCGGTCACGAGCGCCTCCTCTCGACGGTTGCCAAGCCACACTCAGCCTCTTGGCTGACGCTAGAGACGCCGCCCACGGCAAGTCAGAGGCACACGTCCCGCTGCGGAGGGCCGAACGACGCGTGTCGCAGTCTGAGCCCGGCTATGAGTCAGATGTCTATTTCGTACTCGTGGAGGCGGGCTCGGGCTTCGTCGAAGTCGTCGCGCGTCATCTTCCCCGTGGCGTAGCGACGCTCGAGGATGTCCAATGGCGACGGGAGCGCCCTGGGTGGTGGCGGGTGGTGGATGGTGCGGATCGCCAGCACGATCGCGCCGCCGATCGCCGCCAGCCAGATCGTCAACCCGAACACGATCCAGCCGAGCGTAGGGTCGATGCCGTTGTGCATCACGCGGATCGCCTGCTTTCGCGCGAGATGGTGCCGAGTACGGACCGGAGCTCCTGGCCGAGTTCCTCGCCCCACCGGCGGGCCCGCTCCAGTTCGCGCTCGTCGATCGGGCCGGTGGTGTCGTCGACGAAGAAGCTTGCCGGTGGCACCATTGCCCTGAAGTCCCGTCGATGCAGGAGCTTCGCCGCGGACTTGGCGGCCGACCCCGGCAGGCGCCGGACCTTGGTGATGCGGGTGTCGAAGGTTGCGGAGATCGTCTTGGTGGTGCGGACCGGCAAGGAGCCGAGCCACTCGCGGATCCCGGTGTCGACCGGCATCGTGACGTCGCCCTGCTTGCCGGCGTCCGTCCGCGTCGACGGCCGGCTCATGCTGAACGCGTGCGTCGGTCCGCCGACGACGAGCAGCCGGGCGTCGGTGGGGATCCGGCCCGGCATCCGGTCGACACGGACCAGGTCGGTGTCGATGAGGGTGCTCAGTCCGTCGCGAATCGCGGCCGCGACCTTCTCGGTGTTGCCGAACATCGATTCGTACACGATGAGGGCACGTGGTGTCTCGGACATGGTCAACTCCTTGCTTCGGTGGTGGTCCCCGTACGGTCCCGGAAGGCTTGTACGGCGGTGGGTAGTGTGAAGAACACGTGGTCGCGGCCGAGCCGATCGAGGAACCCCGCAGCCTCGAGATCGTCGGACAGATCCTGCTTGACGCGTGCCATCGCCAGCACGACCCCGCGGTTGGACAGCTCCTGTCGAAGCGCGTCGAGCGCGTCGATGGCGGTGATGTCGATCTCGACATTCGCCTCGGCATTCAGCAGCAGCCAATGCACGGGCGGATCGGCGTTGTCGACCGCGGCGAGTGCACGGCGCCGGAAGTCCTCGGCGTTCGCGAAGAACAGTGGTGAGTCGTAGCGGTATACGACCAGGCCTGGAACCGGGCGCGCATTCGGATAGTCGTCCACGTCATGCATGCCTGCGATCCCAGGAACGATGCCGAGGATACCGTCGTGCGGCCGCGCGACCCGGCGCAGTACGTCGAGGACGGACAACCCGACCGCGACGAGGACGCCGTACAGGACATCCAGAGCGACGACGCCGGCTGTGGTGGCCAGGGCGATGATCAGTTCGGTACGGCGGAAGGCGGAGAACCTGCGGAATTCGTCCAGATCCACCAGCCGCAACGCCGCAAAGACCACCAGAGCACCCAGCGCCGCCGACGGGAACATCGACAGCAACGGTCCGGCGAACAGTAGGGTCATGACCACGACCACCGCGGTAACCAGTGAATAGACCTGGCTCTTCGCGCCGGTCGCGTCCGCGATCGCCGTCCGGCTGCCACTACTGCTGATCGGGAATCCGCGGAGCAGACCGGACGACAGGTTGCCGACGCCCATGGCCAGCAACTCACGATTCGAATCGATCCGCTCGTGATGGCGTTGCCCGAACGCACGACCGGTCAGCACGGTGTCGGTGTAGCCGACCAATGCGACGCCGAACGCCGGAAGAAGCAGCATGCGCAGATCCGCCGCAGACGCCTGCGGAAGTTCGGGCACGGGGATCCCTGACGGGACTGCCCCGACCAGCTTGACGTCCAGACCGGTCGCCCAGACCACGACCGATGCCAACACCACCATGACAAGTGGTCCAGGTAGGCGCGGCAGCCACCGCGCGGAAACCAGTAGCAAACCCAACACCGCCACTGACACAACAACCGTCGGCGTGTGCCACGAGCCGATCTGCCGGGCGGCTGAGACGACCTCCTCGACAGAGGAATCGCCGCTGACGCGTACGCCGGCCAGCCTCCCCAGCTGGCCGGTCATCATGATGACCGCGATCCCGGCCATGTATCCGACCAGCACCGGTTTGGACAGCAGATCCGCCAGGAACCCCAATCTGGCCAGCCAAGCGATCAGGTAGACCCCGGCGACGAGGAGCGCCAGTACTGCCGCGAGCATCGCGTACCGGGTCGGATCTCCGGCCGCCAGTGGACCGATCGCCGCGGCAGTCATCAACGCCGTCGTCGACTCGGGACCGAGGGAGAGCAGCCGCGAGGAACCGAGCACGAAGTACACCAGCAGCGGACCGAGTGCCGCCCACAGCCCAGCGACGGCCGGAAGCCCCGCCACCTGCGCATAGGCCATCACCTGTGGTACCAGGTACGCCGCGACCGTCACGCCGGCGAGTACGTCGGCCCGCATCCAGGAGACCTGGTAGTGGCGGAGAGCGGCGATCCCGGTCGTAGCCATCTCAGTACATCGGTGTCACGATGTCGGGCCGACGGGGCTCCAGCAGGCGCTCCCGCTCGACGACGGTCAGGTGATGCGGAACGATCGCTACGGGGCACGGCATCGCTGCCACACAGCGCCGCGCCACCGGGTCCGTGGCCGGCACGGAGCCGTGCGCGCCCACGACGATCAGGCCGACATCCTCGCTCTCGTGCAGGATCGCCTCCGCGGCAGGCCGGCCGCTGAGGAACCGGGTCAACCGCACCTGCGGGAACTCACTGGTCCATGCGGCCACTGCCTCGCTGATCGTGTGGTCCGCCCGGCTGATCCACGAGTGCTCGACATCGTCGTCATTGAACGCATGGTCGGGCGGCAGGCCGGCGCGAACCACGATCAGGTCGCCCTCACGGGCCGCAGCAGCCCGGAACGCGAATTCCACCGCCTCGGCCGACTGCCCCGAGCCGTCGATGCCGACAGCGACCTTGCGATCCACCTGGGACGGCCGCCAGGAAAGCGGTACGACCAGGACCGGGCAACCGACCCGGGCCGCCAGGTTCAGATTCGTCTGAGCGGCGACCAGCCGCTGCGGACCGCGCTTCGGCGTCCGTCCGATGATCAGCATCCGCGCGTGCGGTGCGATCTCCGCGAGCACTCTCGCCCGTGAGCCATCCTTCGACACGGCCTCGAGCTGCAGGCCGTAGCCATATCGATGCCTGACATGCGCAGCTGCCACCCGCAGGGCCGCGTCGGCCAGGTCGCCAGGCGGCTTCGGCAGCTCGGTCGGCCGCATCGGGGAGAACGTGCTGTGCGCGCGGTAGGAAGCAGCGAGCACCAGGTCGGCACCGGACCGCAGCGCCTCCACGCACGCGTAGTCGACCACGCGCATCCCCTCAGCCGTGCCGTCCACCTCGACGACGACAGGTCCGTTCCGTACCCAGCTCTTCATCTCATGCCTCCTTCGACTTTCCTCACCTTGAGCGTCGCTCGTGCACATCTCCGCCGGCAGAGGCGCGCTACCTCGGCGTCCAGGCCGGACAGCGACAGCTGGAAGGACTTTCGTCCCCCCAGCTGTAGCTGTGACGATCGATCGGCCGACGCAAGTCGGTGCCGTGCGGCCTGTCCGCCTACGGGCCGCACGGCACCTTGCTGGTTCGCGCCCCTCAGCACGTTCCAGCGTCTGCGGCGTCGTCTCGACGATCGTGGACGACGGCGATCGGGCAGGTCGGGTGATGAAGGATGCCCCGGGCAACGGATCCCAGCAGCATCGAGGTCAGCCGGTGGTGCCGGCGGCCCCCGACGACCAGCAGCTGGGCGTCGCTCTCCTCGGACGCGGTGACGATCGAGTCGACCGGGTGACCCCGCCGTACGTCGACCTCGACTGTCAGGCCGGGGTACTTGCTCCGCAACCGGTCCGCCAGCGCTTCGACGCGTCGCCGCGACCGGTCCATCAGCTCGTCGCTGACGCCCGCCACGTTCACGGCATCCCAGCTGTACATGGTGGGCAGGTCCCAGGCGTGCAGCAGTCGGACCGGCAGGTTCCGCTCGGTTGCCGTGGCCACGGCGAAGTCGATTGCCTCGTGGTCCGTGTCAGCGTCTTCCACTGCCACGACCACAGGCCCGGCATGGTCGGACGGCTTCCAGCGGTCAGGGATCACGACCACCGGCCGCGTCGCTCCCGAGGCGACCGCCTCGGAGGTCGAACCGATCACCAGTCGCCTGAAATCGCCGAGCCCGCGCCGGCCGACAACCAGCATCCGGCCGTCAGCCGCGACCTCGGACAGCGTCGCCGCCGGCGGACCCGCGACCAGATCCATCTCGTGGTCGAGCGGACCAGGGCTGTTGTCGAGGTGCCTTTGCACGTCCTTGACGAGTTCCATCGCAGCGTCGTCGACAACGGTCGGCTGCCAGTACGACGTGTTGCGCAACTTGTCGTCGATCACGTGAACCGCCCGCAGCGGCTCGTGGCGCAACTGGGCCTCCTGCAGTGCCCAATCGAGGGCTCCGCTGTCACGCCACGAGCCGTCGATGCCGACGTGGATCACCGGCTTGGTCGTCATTGTCATCACCGCAGCCAGGGGTAGCGGTGGACGATGTCGAGACGCCCCCACTGCCTGCCCAAGCCCCACACGTTGCCAGCAGCAACCAGAGCCAGAACCACCAGCGTGATCGCACCAAGAATGTGCTCATCCAGCACCGTGGTCATTGCCATGTCCTTTCTTCGTTCCGATGCCCTCATCGTCCGGTCACGGAGCCTCACCAGATCAGGGGCCGCGGTCACCGCTCGGCATGCCGAAGGACCCTGGGGTTCGGGACCGAAGCCCGCAGCCGCGGCCCCGTCCCGCGCGCGAGGCTGAGAGCGTGGAGCGGTCATGGCCGCGCACTGACAACCAGGAGGCCCTCGATGCCTGAAGACCAGATGCCGATCGAGCAGATCGACGCCGTGCTCACCGCTGCCATCACGGCCCCGAGCATGAACAACACCCAGCCATGGCGTTCGTGGTGAACGGTCACGTCATCGACGTGTTCCTGGACGGTTCCCGGGCGTTGCCGGCGGACGACCCGAGCGGGCGGACTAAGCGGATCGCCGGCGGTGCCGCGACGTTCAACCTGCGCTGCGCGGCCGCGGCGATGGGCTACCACACCTGGCTCGGGCTGGCACCGTTCCCGGATGAACCGGACCTGGTCGCCCGCATCGTCGCCGAACCGGTCGACGTTCCCGACCAGGAACTCCGCGACCCCCACACCGAGATTCCCCGCCGTCACACCAGCCGCACTCCGGTCCAGGACCACTCGATCACCTCGGTCGTCCGGTCCGCGCTGATGCAGGCGGCCTTCAAGGAGAAGGCAGAGCTGACCTGGCTGGGCGACGCGGAGACCCAACAGCTTCTGGACCTCGTCCGCGAGACGGACCTCCGGGAGATCGGTGACTGGCACCGCAGCGCCGAGCGGTCCCACTGGGTCGGTCGTCGCCACAACGCTCCGGAGGAGTCATGACCAACGAACCGGCTTCGGTCCAGCACGACCTGGATCAGTGGGAGCACGACCTGACTGTGCTGGCCGAAGAGCTGGCGGCCGGCGACCTGAGCCTGCCAGCGCAGCTGATGGCGACCGTGCAGGAGACGCTGACCGCCTACCGCGGTCGCATCGTGCCTCGCCTCGCGCTCACTCGGGCGCCGGCCGTCGCCGACGAACTCAACCTCGCGGTCGACCGCCTCGAAGCCATCCGCCGCGACTTGGTCGCCACCGGACCGACCCCCAAGCTGCAAACCCAGCTGAGCGAAACCCTCGCGGTCCTCCGCGTCCTCGTCAGAATCGCCCTGCGCGGCTAGCGCGCCCGCTGAGTGGTCAGTTCAGCAGTACATCGGAGATCGGGCGGCGAGGCGTCGCCGGGACGGGTGGGCCATAGCCGACGCGGATGATGACTTGCGGGCGGTACGAGGGACCGAGCGGGTCGTTGATCAGCCAACGGAGCTCGTCGTGCTCCAGCGCCTGGTTCAGCAAGGACGTCGACAGTCCCAGAGCGGTCGCCTCCAGGAGCACCCTCTCCATCGCCTGACCGGCCCGGAGCCACTCGGGACGACCGTCGTGGCGAGTCGACAGCACCGCCAGTTGCGGTTCCGCCTCGAACGCGGTGACCGTCCGGCTCTCGTCCGCGGGAGTTGCGGCGAGATCCCGGACCGGCGACATTTCCCCCTCGCTGCGTGGCCCGAGCGCGCTGCTCGGAACACCGTCCCGGGCACGTGCGCCGCCGACCCAGCGACGCCGCTCGGCGCTCCTGGCCGCGTCTTGATCGTCCAACGCGCCGGCATCGCTGCTTGCCAGCTGCAACCATCTCCGCCGGGCCGGTGCTTCCGCCCAGTCCAGCAGAGCGCCCTCCAGCCGGGCGGACAGCTCCAGCAACTTCTGGACCTCCGGCGTAACCCGTCGATCGCTGTAGGGCTGCCGGTTCGTCCGACGAAGCGGCACGTACGGCGCCAGCGCCGACAGCGTCTGGATATCCGGTCCGGGGATGACCAGCTCGACCTCGGCGACGAGATCGGGATGCGCCCGATCCAGAACGCTCCTGCTGTCGGTGCCGTAGCCACAGAGGGCCGCTGCGACGCGCAGGTTGAACACCGCGGCGCCGAGCGACAGGTAGAGCATCCGCCGGTCGCGATCCTCGGCCGGAAGCTCCCGCTCGCGGTCGCGATGAACCTCGACCACCCAGCCGCGGAAGCGGAACCTCCATGGCTGGGTGTTGTGCACCGAGGGCGCCGCGACAGCCGCGCGGAGCAGCTGATCGCGGACGTCCTCGGCCGGCGTCGCCGTCACCGGCTGTCCTGCTCCGCACCTTCGGCGCTGAAGAGAGCGACCTTCAGCGCACCCGTCTCACCCGCGCGGGCGAACACGTCGTACGCGTCCTGCATCTCGTCCAGACCGAAGCGGTGCGTGATGAGTCCGGGCAGCTCCAGGCGACCGGCCGCAAGCATCGACAGCAGGCGAGGTGTCGACACAGTGTCGACCAAGCCGGTCGTGATGGTCACGTTCTTGATCCAGAGATCTTCGAGGTGCAGCGTCGCCGGCGCACCGTGCACACCGACATTGGCGACCGTCCCGCCCGGACGAACCACTCGGGTGCATAGCTCGAAGGTCGCCGGGATGCCGACGGCTTCGATCGCGACCTCGGCACCCAGGCCACCAGTCAACTCCCGCACGGCGCCCACGACGTCGTCGTCCGGACTCAACGCCACGTCGGCGCCCCGTTCGAGGGCGGCTTTCCGGCGGGAGTCTGCCACGTCGACGACGATGATCCGGGCGGGGCTGAACAACTTGCTGGTAGCGATCGCGGCCAGCCCGATCGGACCTGCGCCGACGATCACGACCGTGTCGCCAGGAGACACGCGCCCATTGAGCACGCCGACCTCATACGACGTCGGCAGGATGTCCGCCAGCAGCAGGGCAGCCTCGTCCGTGACGTTGTCCGGCAGTTTGTGCACCGAACGATCCGCGAACGGCACTCGGACCTGCTCGGCCTGCACACCGTCGATCAGGTGACCCAGAATCCAGCCACCGCCCCCGAGGCACTGCCCGTACTGGCCTTCGCGGCAGTACTCACAACGCCCACACGATGTGATGCACGAGATGAGCACCCGGTCGCCCGGGGTCAGCCCTCGTACTCCGGCACCAATATCCAGGACGGTTCCCACTGCCTCGTGACCGAGGATCCGGCCGGGCTGGACCGTCGGCACGTCGCCTTTCAGGATGTGCAGATCCGTACCGCAGATGGTGACCGCGTCGACGCGGATGATCGCGTCCTCGGAGTCCTCGATGACCGGATCCGGCACCTCTTCCCAGCTGCGGCGCTCCGGACCGTGATAGACCAATGCTTTCATCTCACTTCTCCTTTCGACGGGGGTTCAGCGCAGATGCCGCGCGTACCAGTCGTGCGGCGGGCCGGCCGGGGTGATGTGCAGCTTCGCGTCGATCGCGACGGCTCCGGACGGAGCGGCGGTCAGCGGGTTGATGTCGAGCTCAGCGATCTCCGGCAGCGTCTCGGCCAGCCAGGCGACTCGGTGCAGTACGTCGAGAACCGCGGCCTCGTCGGCGGGTTCGCCGCCTCGGTAGCCGGCCAGTAGAGGCGCACAACGTAGTGACCGCACCATTTCGGCGGCGTCCAGATCGGTGAGGGGAAGGCCACGCCAACGGCGGTCGGCCATCAGGTCGGTCAGCACCCCACCGCTGCCGGCCATTACGATCGGACCGAACAACGCGTCGCGGACCATGCCGACGACCATCTCGGTCGAGCCCGGCGCCATCGCCTGGACGATGACACGCCGATCACCCGTCGCCGCGGCGATCTCGTCATATGCCGCTTCGACCGCGCGTTCGTCGGCCAAGCCGACGCGCACTCCCCCGACGTCGGTCTTGTGAACGATGGTTTCGGCGGCTGTCTTGACGACGACGGGATAGCCGACCCGACCGGCCGCGGTCCGCGCTTGCTCGCGGTCGCTCGCCCGGATCGAATGAACCACAGGGATTCCAGCACACTGCAGCAACTGCTCAGCCTGCTCCGGACCGAGCCAGCCGCCCTCTGGCCGGTGCTCCAGGAACCGTCGTACAACCGTCCGTGCACCCTCCGCGTCGATGCCGGCCAGCGTCGGTACTACGCCTTGCGGACGCGACCGCCAAGCGGCGTACCGGACGGCGTGCGCGAGCGCACGAACGGCGCTCTCCGGGAAGGGAAAGACCGGAAGGTGTGACCCGTTGGCCAACGGAACCCGCGGTTCGGCGTTCGGCGCACCGAGGCAGGTGACGAGGATCGGCACCTCCGAATCGGCCGACGCGGCCCCGATCGCGGCGTAGGTCTCGGACACGCTGCCGGCCCGTGTCGCGGCGTAGCAGACCAACACCGAATCGGCCTCGCCGCTGTCGAGCACCACGCGAAGCGCGCGTTCCAGGGTCTCTGGAGACGCCGCGGCGCCGAGGTCGACCGGGTTACCCGCGCCGACCGCGCCAGTAGCGGCCGTCAACTCCTGCTGGGTCGCCGTACTGAGTTCGGGAACCTCCAGACCGAGCCACCCGGCCGCGTCCGCCGCCAGCACACCCGCGCCACCTGCGTTGCCGATCACGGCCAGCCGATGACCCTTCGGCAGCGGACGTCCGGCAAGCACCCGGGCCGTCTCGACGAGCTCCTCGAGCGTGTCCATCCGCAGTACGCCGGACTGCTCGAAGAGGGCATCGACGGCGGTGTCCGGTGTCGACGCGGCGGCGGTGTGCGAGGCGCCCGCACGCCGGCCGCCGGTCGAGCGGCCGCCCTTCACCACCAGGACCGGCTTGGTCCGGCCGACGAGCCGGGCGAGCCGGCCGAACTTGACCGGGTTGCCGAACGACTCCAGATACAACGCGATCACGTCTGTCCGCGGATCGTTCCACCAGTGCAGCAGCAGGTCGTTGCCGCTGACATCGACCTTGTTGCCGAGGGAAACGAACTCCGAGATGCCCAGGCCGATCCGGCTCGCATGGTCCAGGACCGCAATGCCGACGGCGCCGGACTGCGCGGCGATTGCCAGTGAGCCGGGCAGCGGGGTCACGTCGGCGAACGTCGCATTGAGGGCGACGTCGGGTGCGGTGTTCACGATGCCGAGGCAATTCGGGCCGATCAACCGGATGCTGTGCCGGCGGGCGATCGCGAGGATCTCGCTCTGCAGCCCGTTCGCACCGAGCTCGGAGAAGCCGGATGTGAGGATGACAGCGCCGGCAACGCCCTTGTGACCACATTCGGTGAGTACCTGGCTCACCTGCGCGGCGGGAACCGCGATGACCGCGAGGTCAACAGGTCCCGGCACCGCGCGGATCGACGGGTACGCCGCTACCTCGGCGATGCGGTCGGCTCGCGGGTTCACGGCGTACAACTCACCGCAATAGCCACCGCCGGCGAGCGTACGCAGTACTTCGTGGCCGATGCCACCCGGCGTGCGACCGGCACCGATCACCGCGACCGCTGCCGGGGAGAACAGCGGTCGAAGGGACTTGTCCTCGGCCTGGCGTTCGCGTTCGGCCATCCGGTCCAGGGTCCGCGCCGAGTACGACGTGTCGAGCATCAACTCGACCACCCCGCTGTCGAACCGGTGCGTCTGCTCGAATCCCGAGTCCGTGAAGACGCGCAGCATGGCAGCGTTCTCCGCCAAGGTGTCGGCGCGCAGACGGTGGATGCCGGCCTCGCGGGCAACCGCGGCCAACTGTTCCAGCAGCAAGGTGCCGATCCCCCGCCCGTGCACCGCGTCGTCCAGCAGGAATGCCATCTCCGCCTCGCCCGAGCGGATTACTTCGTAGCTTGCGACCCCGACCACGCGCCCTGCGCATTCCGCGACCAGAGCCTGGTGCCCGGGACTACCGTCGGCCAGGTGGTGCGCGTGCTCGTCCGCGCCACGGCGGTCGAGCGCGAAGAACCGCAGGTACACCGAACGGTCCGAGAGCCGCTGGTTGATCGCTTTCAGGGCGGCCTCGTCGCCGGCGCCGATCGGCCGTATCCGAACGTCCGGTCGTGCAGGAACTGGTGCGTCTCGTTCAGCGGGCACCAGCCGATGATCGACGGGTGGCTGTAG
>NZ_JBFAKS010000060.1:0-45977 GCF_040655855.1 Kribbella sp. NPDC050281
TTGTCACTGTTGTTCAGACGTGTGATCTACCGAACTGGCGGGTGGGTTGGCCACCCGCGTGCCGTTGGCCAACCCACCATCTCGTGGGTCAACCCATCGGACGGGGCTGGGTGGGGCCAACCCATCGGACGGGGCTGGGTGGGGCCAACCCATCGGACGGGGCTGGGTGGGGCCAACCCACCATCTCGTGGGTCAACCCATCGGACGGGGCTGGGTGGGGCCAACCCATCGGACGGGGCTGGGTGGGGCCGACCCATCGGACGGGGGCTGGGGTCAACCCACGGGTTGAGGTCTGGGTTCCACCTGGGGGCGAACTGGGGGCTGACGTTCCGGGGGCCGGATCCGAGGAGTGTTGTCACCAGCAACGAAAAACTCCTCGGAAAGGAACTGAGAGATGTCGGCCGGAGTAGTGGTGGGGATCTTGGTAGGGCTGTGGGTGCTGTTCCGGGTCGTCGGCCGGCAGATCACCGGGTCGCTGGTCACGCAGCGGTCGCTGATGGTGATGCCGGCGATCCTGCTGATCATCGGCTTGCTGCCGCTTCCATCGGCGCTCGGTACGGCGTCGACCGGCGAGATCGCCTTCCTGGTGCTGGACTGCGTCGTACTGGTCGGGCTCGGACTGTCCCGCGGTGCGAGCCTGCACCTCACCCGGCGCGAGGACGGGCTGTACCAGAAGGGGACGGGCGCCACGCTCGCGCTCTGGATCGTGACGCTCGGGATCCGGGTCGGTGCCGCGTTCGCCGCGCCGGCGATCTGGCCGCACGGCATGCTGAACCACGCGACGCTCGCCCTGACCATCGGTCTCACCATTGCCGCACAGAACGCGATGATCTACCGCCGGGCGCTGAGCATGCACATCCCGCTCGCGGTCGAACGGGCATGATGACGGTATGACGTCGACGCTCAGGAGCCGGGTGCGGACCGCCACCGCGCCTGGTCTCCTGATCCGTGCGATCCCGGGCGTACTGACGATCGGCACGCTGGTCTTCGCGGGCGGTGTGCCGGACCCGCACCGGCTGCCGTACCCGGTGATCCTCGTCCTCGCCCTGCTTGTTGTCATCAGCAACTTCTCGCTCTTCGGTCTGCGGTACGGCGAGCCGCTGGGCAAGGCCACCTACGGGCTGCTGGTGTTCGCGGTCGCCGGATCGCTGCTGTGGTTCGCGTTGCCGCAGAGTCCGCTGATCGTGCTGCCGTTCTGGGTGTCCAGAGCGGCAGTTCGCTATCACCGGGCCGGGCCGCGCGAGATCGCGGTGGTCGTCATCGGTGTGGTGGGCGCCTCGGTGCCGCTGTACGTCACGACCGGTTCAGTGGCCGGGGCAGTCGGGCCGGCGTTCGGGTTGGTGGCCCTGGTGCTGGCCTCGATCAATCGCCGGAACCGCGAGTCCCAGCTCGAGGACCTCGAAGTCTCGCTGGCCCGGAAACAGGCCGTGATCGAGGAGCACGGCCGCGCCGCAGCCCTGGCCGAACGCGCCCGGATCGCCCGCGACGTGCACGACGTACTGGCGCATTCGCTGGCTGGACTGTCGTTGAGCCTGCAAGGGGCGCGGTTGATGCTGATCCGGGACGGCGCGTCGCCCGAGGCGATCGAGCAGGTGACGCGGGCACAGGGGCTGGCAGTGGAAGGTCTGGCCGAGGCGAGGCGTGCGGTGGCCGCGCTGCGTGAGGACGCGGTCCCCGACGTACGGGCGTTCGGCGATCTGGTCACGTCGTACCGGCTGGAGAGTGGTGCAGCGGCGGACTTCGAAGTGGAGGGGGAGGCGCGGGAGTTGTCCGCCGACCTGATGAGCACCCTGTACCGGACGCTGCAGGAGGCGCTGGCGAACACCCGCAAGCACGCACCGGGCGCGCCGGTCGACGTTCGGCTCCGGTACGCCGATGATGTCCGGCTGACCGTCGAGGACAGGCCGGGGAAGCGTCCGGCGCAGCCGATGCCCGGCGGCTATGGTCTGCTCGGGATGAAGGAACGGGCCGACCTCGTCGGTGGTTCGGTCGAGGCCGGTCCGACGTCCGAGGGCTGGCGGGTAGAACTGAGGATTCCGGTATGAGTGCAGTGCGTGTCGTGGTCGCCGACGATCAGACTGTGGTCCGCGACGGCCTGGTCACGTTGCTCAAGCTGCTGCCAGGGATCGACGTGGTCGCGGCCGCGTCCGATGGCGAGGAAGCCGTGCGATTGGTTGCCGAGCACAACCCTGACGTCCTGCTCGTCGACCTGCGCATGCCGAAGTGCGACGGCGTGGAGGCGACCAGGCGGGTCCGCGCGGACCACCCCGGCACGGAGGTCGTCGTACTCACGACCTACAGCGACGACGACTCGGTGCTGTCCGCGTTGCGCGCCGGTGCGCGGGGGTTCCTCACCAAGGACGCGGACGCCGAGTCGATCGGGCGGGCCTTGCAGGCGGCCGCGGCCGGGCAGTCCATCCTCGACGCCGAGGTCCAGCGCCGCCTGATCGAGGGCGCCGCCACCCCGAAGCCCGCCGACCTCGCCGGCTCGGGCCTCACTCCCCGCGAGATCGAGGTACTGCGCCTGATCGCCGACGGACTGTCGAACACGGAGATCGCCCGGCACCTGGTCGTCAGCGAGGCCACGGTCAAGACCCACATCAATCACCTCTTCGCCAAGGCCAACCTCCGCGACCGCGCCCAAGCCGTCGCCTACGCCTACCGGCTCGGCCTGGCCTAAGACCTTTCGAGGTTCACGGATGCGAACTCTGTCTGATATACCGAACACGTGAGCGACGCTGACAGACCGCCGGCCGTGAAGTCGGCGGCTCGGACCGTGGAGCTGCTGGAGGCGCTGGCCCAGGCCCCCGGGCGGCTGACGCTGACCGAGCTGGCCAGCCGGCTCGGTTACCCGAAGTCCAGCATCCACATGCTGCTCCGGACGCTGGTCGGTGCCGGCTGGGTCGAGTCCGACGAGCGCGGTACGGCGTACGGCATCGGAGTCCGCGCGCTCCTCGTCGGGACCGCGTTCCTCGACCGCGACGTCGTCAACCAAGTCGCGACGGCACACCTCGCCGCGCTGCGTGCGTACCTCAACGAGACTGTTCATCTGGCCCGGCTCGACGGCGCCGACGTGGTCTATCTGGCCAGTCGCGAGTCGATGCACATCCTCCGCAGCGGGTCCTGGGTCGGTCGCCGGGTGCCCGCACATTCCAGCGCGATGGGACAGGTGCTGCTCGCACAACTCTCGCCGGAGGAAGTCGAGGCGCGCGTCCCGACCGAACTCAAGGCGGAAACTCAGCACACGATCGCCGACCGACAGGCGCTCGCGCGCGAGCTCCAGGACGTCCGCGTACGGCGCTGGGCCGCCGAGCGGGAGCAGGACGCCCTGGGCCTGGGGAGCATCGCGGTGGCGATCCCCTTCGGCCGCCCGGCGGCGTACGGACTCAGCTGCTCGATCCCGCTGTCGCGGTTCACCGATGCCCACCAGCGGGACGTGGTCGAGGCGCTCCACCAGCATGCCGAGGAGATCGGCGGCACCTTGCGTCGCCTGCCCAGCGCCTGAGCGCTGGACGTACGCCATGCACGTCGCCCGCGGAGTCCCGCGCGGCACGAACCGTTGACACATCCCGGCTGGCCGCCTACTTTTTCGTCGTCGTTCAACATTACAGACTTCGTTCATGTATGTGAACTCGCGAAGGGACCGCCCCATGCACGGTTCGGTTCGGAAGGTGCTCGCGGTGGTCGCCGCCGGAGTGCTGGCCGCCGTTCAGCTGGGATCACCCGCGCAGGCGGCGAGTGATCCCGGGATCGTCTTCACCAACCCGGTCGCCGCGGACGGGATCACCGCCTGGCCCGGTGACCCGGACAAGACCCCGGAGCACGCGGTGTCGAGCCGGCTCGGGGTGCCGTGCTGGCAGACCAGCAACGATCTGAAGGACCAGTACCTCTACCTGAACATCGACGCGGCCCGGATCCCCGCCGGCGCCACCGACGCGGTGCTCACGGTCAACTACTTCGACACTCCGGGCCAGCAACTGAGCGCGCAGTACGACAGCGTCAGTTCGGCCTTCACGCCGCTGCCCTGGTTCACCTTCCCCGGCACCGGCGCGTGGGCGACCACCCAGTTCCGGATGTCCAACGTGAACTTCCAGAACCGCGCGAACGGCGCCGACATCCGGCTGATGGCGAGCGCACCTGGTGGCGTGATCAGCTCGGTCTGCGTCTCGTCGGTCAGCATCTCGTTCGCGGACACGACTGGTATCACCGTCACCAACCAGAGTCTGGTGTTCACCCAGGGATCGGGCAGCGTAACGCTCACCTCGACCGCGTCGTCCGTGGCCTGGAGCATCACCGACGACCAGTACCTCCCCGTTGCCTCCGGCAACACGACGACCGGCACCGTCAACGTGGCGGCCCTCGGTCCCGGCTTCTACAACCTCCGCCTCACGGCCGGCCAGACGGTGGTCGGTACGACGCTCGCCGTCATCCCACCGTTGCCGGCCGGAACCCAGTCCCCACAGGGCAAGTGGGGCGTCAACACCCACATGAACCACTACTACAACCTCAGTGGCGCGCTCATCCGCACCCTTGCCTTGGCCGGCTTCTCACACATCCGCGACAGCCTCGAGTGGACCCACGTGGAGTCCGGCTCACCCGGCAACTACACCGTCGAGCCGCAGTACGACGCGATGGTCGCGGACGCGAAGGCGAACGGCATCATCCCGCTGCTGGTGACCGGCTACCGCAACGCGCTGTACGACGGCGGGCACACCCCGAGCACCACGGCCGGTCTGGCCGGGTTCGGCCGGTACCAGAGCTTCTGGCTGAAGCACTTCGCCGGCACCACGAACGACATCGAAACGTACAACGAGTACTACCAGCCCGGCTTCAACGACAGCGCCTGTGGCGTCACCGGCGCGTGCTTCCTGCAGCTGATCAAGGCGGCGTACCAGCAGACCCACGCGGACAACCCGAACGCGAACGTGATCGTCGACGTCGGCCCGAACAAGGGTGACACTTCGTTCCGCGACCAGTTGCTCTCGCTCGGCGGTCTGGCGTACATGGACTCGATCAACGCGCACATCTACACGTTCCCCGGCCCGGAAGGCGACCTGGACACCCAGATCCAGAACCTGCGCACGGCGGCGAACGCGCACGGCGGCGCCGGCAAGCCGCTCTGGATCAGCGAGGAGGGCTACCCGACCGCCGCCAGCTCCGGTGGCTCGATGCTCGACCAGGCCCGCAAGTCGATCCGCAACGACACGATCATGATCGCTAACGGCGTCAGCCAGTTCTACTGGTACGACGCCCTGAACGACGGCACCAACCTGGACGACAAGGAGAGCACCTTCGGCCTGCTGCAGGCACCGGCCGGACCGATCGCCGGGATGGCGCCCAAGCCGGGCCTGGTCGCCAAGGCGACCACGATCCGCGCACTCACCGGCCTCGCCTACAGCGGCCGTGACACCCTGGCCGCCCCGCTGTACTCGTATCGCTTCGGTTCGGGAACGTCGACCACCCGCGTGCTGTGGTCGACCGGCACCGGCTCCTCATCGGTGCAGCTCAGCACCACCAGCCCGCTCCAGGTCACCGACATGTACGGCCACAAGACCACGCTGACCCCGACGCAGGGCGTGGTGACGATGACGGTCGACCAGGACCCGGTCTTCGTGAAGGGCTCTGCAACCGGAGTGGCCGTCACGACGGCACCACAGGCGAAGGTCGCGGCCGCGGATCCGTCCAACTCGCAGGAGCCGACCGCGGTCACGGTGACGATCAAGGGCACGCCGTACAACGCCGGCCCGGCCGCCGTGACGGTGGCAGGCCAGACCAAGCAGGTCCTGGTGCTCCCGGGCCGGGACACTCAGGTCACCATCGCGGTCCCGGCGAGCGACACGCTCGGACCGCGGCACGTCGTCGCGACAGTCTCCCGGCTCGGTAGAACCACTGCCCGCTTGGTTGCCTGGACCACTGTCGAGCCGGCGACCAAGATCCGCGTCGTCCCGCAGCTCACCCAAGCTGCACCAGCCGGCCTCGGCGTCGAACTGACCAACACCAGGGCGAGCTCGTCCGCCACGATCCAGGACCTGACCTGGACGATCGCCGGTCAGCACGGAACAGCCGGCGCCGGCCAGTCGATAGAACCGGGGCAGAAGGCAACGATCAGCATCCCGGTCACCGGACTGGTGCCCTGGAAGGCCTACGCCTACACCGTCGACCTCACCACGTCCGACGGCAACAAGGTCTCCGCCAAGGGCGCTACCGCGTTCGATCCGATCGTGCCCTCGGCAACAACTCCGGTCAGCTCGATCAACCTCGCGACCGACGCCAGTTGGCTTGCATTCACTCGCCCGTGGGGTGGCGCCGCCGACCTGTCCGGCTCGGCCAATTTCCAGTACGACGCCACCGGGCTGACCGTCAACGCGGCCGTCACCGACGACGTCTTCGCGCAGACCGAGACCGCGCCGAATCTGTGGCGAGGTGATGGCCTGCAGTTCGCGATCAGCAACGGGCTGCCCGGCGAGAACGCGACCGCCACCGAGATCGGCGCCGCCCTCCTGCCGACCGGACCGGCCGTCTACAGCTTCGGCACCTCGGACGGCAGTCCGGCCGGGACCACACCGGGCGCCACCGCCGCCATCACGCGCGCCGACGGCGTCACGTCGTACCGGGTGAAGGTGCCGTGGGCGGCGCTCGGGTTCCAGACCGCGCCGGCCGGTCCGATTGCGATGTCCCTTGCCCTGAACGAGAACGACGGCACCGGACGGGCCGGGGCGCTGCAGTGGGCGAGCGGCATCGTCACCGGCAAGACCACCACCTTGTTCCTCCCGGGAACGTTCACCAACTAGCAGAAGGAGTAACTGTGCAGACCACACGACGGAGGACAGGAACGGTCGCCGCACTGGTGATCACCACCTGCCTCGCGGCCACCGCCTGCTCGTCATCGGGATCCGGGAGCACGGCAGACAGCGGCGACGGCACCGTCACGATCACGGTCGGGCAGAAGCCGACGCCCGACCAGGCGGCCGCACTGAAGACGTGGACCGACCGGGTCGCCGAGTTCGAGAAGGCGAACCCGAACATCAAGATCGAGGGCTCGGAGTACGGGTACGACGTTCAGACCTTCCAGGCCGACCTGGCCGCCGGGACGCTGCCGACCGTGGTCGCGATCCCGTACACCGACGTGCAGGGTCTGATCGAACGCAAGCAACTCGCCGACATCACCGACGTGGTGAAGGCGTCACCCATCGGCAGCAAGATCAACCCTGAGGTGCTGAAGACGGTCCAGGACTCCAGCGGCAAGATCTTCGGGTTGCCGGTGCAGGCGTACACGATGAGCCTCAACTACAACCGCGCGCTGTTCAAGCAGGCCGGGCTCGACCCGGACAAGCCGCCGGCCACCTGGGCCGAGGTGCGGACGGACGCGAAGGCGATCGCGGACAAGACCGGCAAGGCCGGCTACTCGATGATGACCACCGGCAACACCGGCGGCTGGGTCCTCACCGCGATGACCTACACGTACGGCGGGACGATCGAGAAGGTGGACGGCGGCAAGGCCTCGGCCGCCTTCAACGACGCACCGATGAAGAACGCGCTGACAGCCCTGCAGGAGATGCGCTGGACCGACAACTCGATGGGCAGCAACTTCCTGTTCAACCAGAAGCAGCTGCAGCAGGAGTTCGCCGGCGGCAAGGTCGGCATGTACATCGGCGCGCCGGGCGACTACCGCGACGAGGTCACCACGATGGGCGGCAAGGGTGAGGACATCGGCGTCGCGCCGCTGCCGCTGGACTCGCCGGACGGCGGCACGCTGACCGGTGGCGCCGTACAGATGTTCAACCCGAAGGCGTCGAAGGCGCAGGTCGAGGCCGCGGTGAAGTGGGCGGAGTTCTTCTGGCTGGAGAAGTTCACCGATCAGGACCACGCCGTCACGGACGCGAAGACCGCGAACGCGGACAAGCAGTACTCCGTCGGGCTGCCGATGCTGTGGCTGTTCGACGACGCGTCGCAACAGCAGTACAACGCCTGGATCAAGCCGTACGTGAACACGGTCCAGGCGAACTTCGCGCCGTACACGAGCAAGGCGGCGTCGCTGAAGCTGATGATCGAGCCGCCGGTGGCCGGGCAGAAGGTGTACGCGAGCCTCGACTCCGTCGTACAGACCGTGCTGACCAAGAAGGACACCGACATCGGCAAGCTGCTCGGCGACTCGTCGAAGACGGTCGACGGGCTGCTGACCAACCCGTGAGAGGACGTACGACGAAGTGGGTCCGGCACGGCGGGATCAGTACCTTGGTGTTCCTGATCCCGACGTTGCTGGTCTTCGGGTTGTTCTCCTGGTGGCCGATCGCCCGGGGCCTGGTCCTCGCGTTCCAGCAGACGAACCTGATCACTCCGGCGGAGTGGGTCGGCTTCGACAACTTCCGTAAGGTGCTCGCCGACCCGCTGCTGTTCACCGCTGTCCGCAACACTGCCTGGTTCGCACTGCTGGCGTTGGTGTTCGGCTATCCCGCGCCGCTCGCACTCGCGGTCTTCGTTCGCGAACTGCGTCGCGGCCGGGCGTTGTTCTCGGTGCTCGCCTACCTGCCGGTGGTGCTTCCGCCGGTGGTGGCGATCCTGCTCTGGCGGGTGTTCTACGACGCGAGCGACGAGGGCCTGTTCAACACGCTGGCCCGGGGCATCGGTCTCGGTCCGTTCCAGTGGTTGCAGGACGCCCACTGGGCCATGCCCAGCATCGTGCTGGAGGCCACCTGGGCCAACGCCGGGGCGACGATGATCATCTACCTGGCCGCTTTGTCCGGCGTACGCGCGGATCTCTACGAGGCGGCCGAGATCGACGGGGCCTCGATCTGGCGGCGGGTGGTGCACGTGACGTTGCCACAGTTGCGGACGATCCTGCTGATCACGTTGCTGCTGCAGATCATCGGGACCTTCCAGGTGTTCACCGAGCCGTTCCTGTTCACCGGCGGCGGGCCGGCGAACGCGACGACGACGATCCTGCTGCTGCTGTACAACTACGCCTTCATCAACGGCGACTACGGCGAGGCGACGGCGTTGTCGGTCCTGCTGGCGATCTTCCTCGGCCTGCTGTCGCTGCTGTACTTCCGGCTGACACGGCGCTGGAGCACGACATGAGCGCCCGGGGCGAGGACCGCGGTCTGATCTCCGCGGCGGACCGGCGCCGTCCGCTCGTGCGCTGGACGTTCGGCAGCGGTCAGGTGCTGATCCTGGTCCTGCTCGCACTGGCCGGCCTCGGGCCGATCCTGTGGCTGGCCAAGGCGGCCATCTCGCAGCCTCACGACCTCGCGTCGAACCCACTCGGTCTGTGGTCCGGGCACCCGCAGTGGCAGAACATCGAGACGGCCTGGTCCCGCCTCCGGGTCGGTCCCGCGCTGATCAACACGGTCTGGATCGCCCTCGGCAACTGGGCGGTGTCGGTGCTGGTGGCAACGACCGGCGGCTATGCGCTGGCGATCCTGCGGCCGAGGTACGCCAAGGTCATCGACGGCGCCTTGCTGGCAACGCTGTTCATCCCCGGCGTCATCTCGCTGGTGCCGCTCTACCTGACGGTGATCGACGTGCCGATCGTCGGCGGGACGTTGATCAACACCTACTGGGCGATCTGGCTGCCGGCCGGTGCGAGTGCGTTCAACGTGATCATCACCGGACGGTTCTTCGCGCAACTGCCGGCCGAGCTGTTCGAGGCGGCCAGGATCGACGGCGTCGGCAACTTCCGGATGTTCACCTCGCTGGTGCTGCCGCTGTCCGGGCCGATCATCGGCGTGGTGTCGCTGCTGTCGATCATCGCTGCCTGGCGCGAGTACCTCTGGCCGAAGCTGGTCCTGCCGGACCGGACCAAGCAGCCGTTGTCGGTGATGCTGCCGTCGATCCGCGACAACGTGCAGATCAACCTGTTCATGGCGGGACTGCTGATCTCGGTGGTGCTGCCGATCATCATCTTCCTGCTCTTCCAGCGCTACTTCCTCCGCGGGGCCGGTCTGGCCGGCGGGATCAAGGGCTGACCATCAACTCGAAGGAGAACGCGTGACGGTGACCCGGGTGCTCGTGACGGGGGCGAGCGGCATGATCGGTCATGCCGTCGTCGGCGATCTGGTTGCCCAAGGCATCTTTGTGACCGCACTGGACCGGCTCGAGCCGGACGGACTGCCGGCCGATCGGATGGTGATCGGGGACGCCCGCGACCCGGCCGCGGTCGACGAGGCGATGGCCGATGCGGATGCGGTGATCCACCTGGCCGGGCTGGCGTCGCCGGGTCACGGTACGCCGTTCGAGGTCTTCGGCGGCAATACCCGCGCGACCTTCGTCGTGCTGGAAGCCGCCGGCCGGCGAGGGATTCGGCGGGTTGCCCTGAGCAGCAGCTACTCGATCACCGGGTTGCCGTTCGCGGCTGGGATCCGGCACCCGGCGTACGTGCCGGTGGACGAGAACCTGCCGGTGCAGATCGAGGACCCGTACGGGCTGTCCAAGCAGGTCGACGAGGCGACCGCGCTGATGATGACGCGGCGGCACGGTCTGACGGCGGTCGCGCTGCGCCTGCCGTTCGTCGCCGACGACAGGCGTCGGCGCGATCGGCTCGCGGCGACCACGGCCGACCCGCTCTATGGATCAGCCGAGCTCTGGGCGTACCTCGATCTCCGTGACGCCGCCCGGGCCTTGCGGTTGGCCCTGACCGCGCCGGTGTCCGGCTTCCACGCCGTACTGGTTGCCGCCCCGCAGACGTTGGCGCCGTACCCGACCGACGAACTGCTGGCGCGGTATCACCCGACGGTCCCGGTCCGGCGGGCACTGCCGGGACGCGCGGTACCGATGGACCTGTCCCGGGCTCGCGACCTGCTCGGGTTCACCGCGGAGCATCGGGTCGAGCTCGATCTCCGGCCTCTCCCCGTCGACTTCACCCGGGCCGCCGGGTAGCGAAAGGACAGCTATGCCTTTGTTCGACAAGCCACTGCCGGAGTTGCGCGAGTATCGCCCGGAGCGCAGCGAGCCGGCCGACTTCGACCTGTTCTGGCGGGACACCTTGGCCAAGGCCGAGACCGATCCGCTCGAGCCGGCGTTCGTCCGGTACGACGCGGGGCTGTCGACCGTGGACGTGTGGGACGTGCGGTTCACCGGGTTCGGTGGACATCGGATCGCGGGATGGTTCCTGGCACCGCGTGATGTGGCCGGACCGCTGCCGACCGTGGTGCAGTTCCTCGGGTACCAGGGTGGGCGGAACTGGCCGATCGACTGGCTCGTGTACCCGGCCGCCGGGTACGCCGTACTCGTGATGGACACGCGGGGCCAGGGGACCGACACCGCCGATCCCGATCCAGGGGCGAACCCGCAGGTGCCCGGGTTCCTCACCCGCGGACTCGTCGATCGGGACTCCTACTACTACCGGCGGGTGTTCACCGACGCGGTCCGCGCGGTGGACGCGGCGCGGAGTCACCCGATCGCCGACCCGGCCCGAATCGTCGCCGCGGGCGGCAGCCAAGGGGGCGGGATCGCGCAGGCGGTGGCGGGGCTGCGGACGGACGTCGCCGCGGCGTTGATCGACGTACCGTTCCTGACGCACTTCCGGCGGGCGGCCGAGATGGTGGACAAGACCGGGTACGGCGAGATCGCCGACTACCTCGCCCGTCGGCGGGTGCCGCCCGAGGACGTGTTCGGCGTACTCGACTACTTCGACGGGGTGAACCTCGCGGCCCGGGCGACGGCTCCGGCCCGGTACTCCGTCGCGTTGATGGACGCGGTCTGCCCGCCGTCGACGGTGTTCGCGGCGTACAACCACTACCGCGGCCCGGCGGAGATCGACGTCTGGCCCTTCAACGGCCATGAAGGCGGCGCCCAGGTGCAGCGGATGCGCCAGCTGAGATGGCTGGGGGAGACGCTGTAGCTTGCGGGCGCCCGGAGGCGACCCTATTGTCGACGTATGAAGAGTTCTGCAGATGTGCAGGGCAGCGCGGCGATCGACGCCTGCACCGTCCGGGTCGTCGACCCGGAGCGGGTGGCGAGCGTCAATGCCAGGATGCCGGGCGAGGACGACATCGTCGACACCGCCGATGTCTTCGGCCTGCTCGGCGATCCGCGCCGGCTGAAGCTGCTGGTCGCACTGCTCGACGGCGAACTGTGCGTCTGCGATCTCGCCGCGGTGACCGGGCTGAGCGAGTCCGCGACCTCGCACGCGCTCCGGCTGCTGCGCGCCCACCGCGTGGTCGCCGTACGGCGGGACGGCCGGATGGCGTACTACCGCCTGGACGACGCACACGTGCGGATGCTGGTCGACCTCGCCGTCGCGCACACCGAGCACACCGACGCGATCCACCCGGAGAGGTCCGGCGCATGACGGCCGAGGCACACGGGCACGGCCACGGCCACGGTGTCAGCACAGAAGCGGACCGGAAGCTGCTCAGCGGTGCGCTCGCGCTGATCGTCGGCTTCATGGTGGCCGAGGTCGTGGTCGGGCTCGCGGCCGGATCGCTGGCCCTGATCACCGACGCGGCGCACATGCTCACCGACGCGATCGCGATCGTGCTCGCGCTGATCGCGATCCGGCTGGCCGCCCGTCCGCCGGCCGGTGGGTTCACGTACGGCTTCAAGCGCGTCGAGATCCTGTCCGCCCAGGCGAACGGGATCACGCTGCTCCTGCTGGCGGCGTACTTCGTCTATGAAGCGGTCAGCCGGATGATCGATCCGCCCGAGGTGAAGGGCGGGCTGGTGCTGATCACCGGTGTCGTCGGCATCGTGGTCAACCTGCTGGCCGCCTCTCTGATCAGCAAGGCGAACCGCTCCAGCCTGAACGTCGAGGGTGCGTTCCAGCACATCCTCAACGACCTCTTCGCCTTCATCGCGACGGCCATCGCAGGTCTTGTCGTCCTGCTCACCGGCTTCGCCCGCGCCGACGCGATCGCCGCGCTGGTGGTGGCCGCGCTGATGCTGAAGGCGGGCATCTCGCTGGTCCGCGACTCGGGCCGGATCTTCCTCGAGGCCGCGCCGGCCCGGATCGACCCGCAGGCCCTCGGCGCGGAGCTGTGCGCGGTCGAGGGTGTGGTCGAGGTGCACGACCTGCACGTCTGGGAAATCACGTCCGGTGAGCCGGCCGCGTCCGCGCACATCCTGGTCGCCCAAGGGCTCGACTGCCACCAGATCAGGGTCAAGGTCGAGGCGCTACTGGCCGAGCGTCATCAGCTGACGCACTCGACCCTGCAGGTAGACCATGCCTCCGGCAACGACCGCGACGCCCACTGCAGCGACGCCCACGGCACCGTGCACCGCTCGGTCACAGCCGCTGGGACAGGACCTGACCCGGCCATTCCGAATCATTGACCGGTACGGAGAACTCCACGTCCCGGACGAATCCCTGCTTCTCGTAGTACCGAACCAGTGCGCCGTCCCCGCCCGCGAAGCAGTCCACCCGGATCAACCCGACACCGGCCTCCCGCGCCAGCATCCGCGCGTGGTCGAGCAGTTCAGCACCGATCCCACGGCCCGCGGAGGCCCGATCGGTCACCAACAGCCGGACGTACAGCTCCGGCTCGTCCACAGTTGGCACATACGACATCGCCGGCCCGACCGCGAGCGCCCCGACCACCCGGCCGTCCGCCTCGGCCACCCACAGCCCGTCGTCGGCGAACCCGGTGATCTGCGCGACCCGGCGCGGATTGGTCGAATGCGCCTCAGTGCCCCACTGGTCCGTCCGCCCACGAGCGACCAGCCACTCGGTCGCCCCGTCGAGCAGCGCCAGCACCGCAGGTACTTCGTCCCGCCCCGCGCGGCGGATGGTGATCTGCACGAAACTCAGAATAGTTCGGGACACCATGTCGAAACCGGCCCACCGGCCTCTACCTCGAGGTGTAGAGAGGAGCTCACCATGAGCGGCAAGACCCAGAAGCTGGACAAGACCTTCACCGCACCGCTGCAGAAGAGCCCGGCCAAGGGCGGCTGGACCTACCTGCAGATGCCCGGCTCGGCGGAGTACTTCGGCACCCGCGGGCTGGTCAAGGTCCGCGGCACGATGGACGGCCACCCGTTCGAGAGCTCGTTCATGGCGCTCGGCGACGGCACCCATAAGCTGCCGGTGAAGGGCGACCTGCGGGACCGGCTGGGCAAGGAACCGGGCGACGAGATCACCGTTCACCTGCAGGAACGCCTCGGCTGAACCGGTTAGGCCCGGGCGCGTGACCGTGGTCACGGGCGGTCATGTCCTGAGTAAGGACTGTGTGAAGAATCAGTCCTGACGGGCCGCACGGGTGTGGATCATCCGGCACCGGACCGTAAGTTCGGTGCGGGTGGTCAGTCGAAGTCAGGAGTGAACGAAGTGCAACGGGGCTCACGGGGTACGCCGTTGGCGTGCCCGAAACCAACTGTGCCGGGGTCGTCGTGACGACACTGAACAAGATTCTCGCCATCGCCGGGACCGTGCTGGTCCTCGGCGGGCTGGCGCTCGGCTTCCGGTCGGTCTCGGCCGGTGGCACTGACTGCGGTTCGGCCTTCCAGCCGGCCGGTGGGGTCACTCCGATGGCGTGCGACGGTGCCCTGAACAGCGCGGGCACCCTGGTCACGGTCGTGCTCAGCGCCGGTGTGCTGTGCCTGATCGCGGCGGTCACGGTCCGGGTGGTCCTCGCCAGGGTCGTCCGCGCCAAGGTGAACGCCTGAATTCAGGTGCAGGCAGCAGGTGGTCGCGACAGACTGCGGCAGTGACTGTCGAAGCATTCCGGCTGGACGTGCCGGAGACCGAACTGGCGGATCTGCGCGCGCGATTGGACCTGGTCCGGTGGCCGGACCAGTTGCCTGGCACCGGCTGGGAGTACGGCGTACCGCTGGCTCATCTGCAGGAACTGGTCGAGTACTGGCGGCATGAGTACGACTGGCGCCGGGCCGAGGCGCGGCTCAACGAGTGGCCGCAGTACACCACCACGATCGACGGCGCGAACGTGCACTTCGCCCACCTCCGCTCCCCGGAGCCGGACGCGACACCGCTGATCATCACCCACGGCTGGCCAGGTTCGATCGTCGAGTTCACCGAGATCGCCGGGCCGTTGTCCAACCCGCGCGCGTACGGCGGTGACCCTGCGGGCGCCTTCCACCTGGTCATCCCGAGCATCCCGGGCTTCGGGCTGTCGGGTCCGACCCGGGAGACCGGCTGGGAACTGCTCCGGGTCGCCAACGCGTGGTCGGCCCTGATGTCCCGGCTCGGCTACGACCGGTACGGCGTACAGGGTGGCGACTGGGGTGGCGGGATCTCGCGGGAGCTCGGGCGGATCCACGCCGACGAGGTGATCGGCGTACACCTCAATCTCATCCCTGGTGGCGGCACGACGTCCGAGCCGACGCCGGCGGAACTGGAGCCGCTCGACCCCACCGAGCGCGAACGAACCTGGGCCTCGTGGCGACGGTTCCAGCACTGGACGAAGGAACTGCAGGGGTACGCCGACCTGCAGATGACGCGACCGCAGACGGTTGCCTACGCGCTCACCGACTCACCGGTGGGGCAGCTGGCCTGGATCGTGGAGAAGTTCGAGGCGTGGTCCGATCCCGCCAGCACGATCGACCGCGACCTCCTGCTGACCAACGTGATGCTCTACTGGCTCACCCGTACGGCGGGATCGTCCGGCCGGATCTACTACGAACGGGCCCACGCGCCGTACTGGGGTCAGCCGGCCGAGCCGTCCACCACCCCGACCGCCCTGCTCGACCTGGCGTACGACAACTTCATCCCGCTGCGGCACAAGGTCGCCCGCACCGACAACGTGGTCCGCTGGACCAGTCATCCGCACGGCGGCCACTTCGCCGCGCTCGAACAGCCGGACGTCCTGGTGGCCGACATCCGGGCCTTCTTCCGGTCGCTGGGTTGAGCCGAACTATCTTTACCGCATGAGTTTCACCGGTTTCCCGGCGGCGGCGCTGGACTTCTACGACGACCTCGAGATGGACAACAGCAAGACCTACTGGACGGCGCACAAGCAGGTCTACGAGGAGTCGGTGAAAGCACCGATGAGCGCCTTGCTCGCGGAGCTCGAGCCGGAGTTCGGTCCGGCGAAGCTGTTCCGGCCGTACCGCGATGTCCGGTTCGCGCGGGACAAGTCGCCGTACAAGACGCACCAAGGTGCGTTCATCGACGTGGCTCCGTCAACCGGCTGGTACGTCCAGGTGGCGGCTCCGGGTGTGCGGGTCGCGGCCGGCTTCTACGAGGCCAGCTCGGAACGGCTGGCCAGGGTCCGGGCCGCGATCGACGACGACCGGCGCGGCAAGCAGCTCGAGAAGCTGCTGGCCAAACTGACCGCGACCGGTTGGACGGTCGGCGGCGACAAGCTGAAGACGAGCCCGCGCGGCTACGACCCGGAGCACCCCCGGATCGACCTGCTCCGGCACAAGTCCCTGACCGTCAGCAAGTCCTACGGGTTCGAGCCGGTCATCCACACGCCGGAGTTGTCCGCGCTGATCCGCGCGGACTGGAAGGCGACCAGACCGCTGCTCACCTGGCTGTCGGACAACTCCTGAGTGCACCGGTCGCCGGAGCGTCAGGCGTCGTACTCCTTGAGCGCCTTGGCCAGGATGTCGCGGGTCTGGTTCGGCGGCGGAGCCGCGACGCACAGGGCTTCCATGGTGCCCGTGTAGGTGTCGAGATCCTCGGGCTTGTCCAGGTACAGCGCGCTGGTCAGGTGCTCGATGTAGACGATGTCCGGCAGGTCCTGCTCCGGGAACCGGAGGATGCTGTACGCGCCACCGGTCGCGGGGTGGCCACCTGAGCCGAACTCCACCACCTGGAGCGTGACGTTCGGCATGTGGCTCGCCTCGAGCAGATACTCCAGCTGCGCCTGCATCGCCTTCTTCCCGCCGATCGGCCGGCGCAGCACGGACTCGTCGATGACGGCCCACAAACGCACCGGGTCGGGCCGGGTGAGGACCTGCTGACGGTTCACCCGCAGCGAGACGCGGCGCTCGATCTCCTCGGCCGGGATCAGGCCGCGGCCGAGCTGCACGACGGCACGCACGTACTCCGGCGTCTGCAGCAGGCCTGGCACGAACTGGAGCTCGTAACTACGGATCAGCTGGGCGACGGCTTCGAGATCGAGGTAGGAGTGGAACCAGCTGGGCAGCACATCGCCGAACCGGTGCCACCAGCCCGGGTTGTTCGCATCGCGGGCCAGTGCCAGCAGTCGCTCGCGCTCCTCGCTGTCGTCCAACCCGTAGAGACTGAGGAGGTCGCTGACGTCGCGTTCCTTGAAGCCGACGCGGCCCAGCTCCATCCGGCTGACCTTCGACTCCGACGACCGGATCTCCCACCCGGCGTCGGACCGGCTGATCCCCGCTGCGTCCCGCATCCGCCGTAGGTGCGCTCCGAGGATGATTCGAAGCGCGGTCGGTCCGCTGTGTGCGCCCGACTTTGTCACACCCACCTCCACGCCCCAGCAGCTCTCACCAGCGACAACTCGCCCGCAGGTGCACATCATCGCACGCTCGCGAGGCGATCTGCCGGAGTTCTTACATAAGTCCCGCCGATCCGGCGGAGTTCATCACGCAGAGTAGCGCTCCTCCGGTGACCAAAGATGATTTTGTCAGGACAAAGTTGACGCCGAATCGTCGACGAACGCCGTTCGAAACGTGCTGATCGAGGTGCCGACAGGCGGGCGAAGGGCCGATTTGGGTATCGAATCGGAAAACGTGCGGATGCACGTGCATCGGGCGCTTGCATTCGCAGCGTGCCGACGCCATGATTGATTCATGCACAGAAGGTGAGCTGGATCTCGCGAATCGTGACGTCGCGTGATGCAGCAGGCCGGTCCTACAGGCCGCCAACGGCCCCCCGTTGGCATGACTGGTTGGGGAACCCGAGTCGATGAACGACGACGACAGTGAGGCAGCCGAGTACACCGCCGACATCGCCGGTGGCCGCGCGCCCGACGAGCTGACGGAGCGGGAGATCCAGGAACTGGTCGCGCGTTGCCCTGAGCAACAGCGCTGGGCCTTCGAGGGCTGGCTGCGCGGCGTGCGCCATCTCGACGGCGACCCGATCGTGAGCCTGGCCCCATGAACACCGAGCGAGCAGCAGGAGGACGGAAGATGGTGCGGATCTGGCTGGGCGACCACCTGATCGCCGAGTACACCGCGGAGCCGGACCGCGCCTCGCGGTACCAGCGCGTGATGACGCCGAAGTTCACCGGATTGCGAATCACCGTTGACAATGCGGCCGGCGGCGTGGCCTCCGAGCTGCCGCGCAGCGAGCAGCTCTGGCCGCTCACCGTTCAGTAGGGCCCACCGCCCCCAACAGCACCGAAGGCCGGCTCCTCACCGAGGGGCCGGCCTTCGTCGTTCTCTACCGTCGTACGCCGCTTGCGCGGGTCGAGGGCTTTTGGGATTAGGTCGACGCGCGCAGGCGGCTCAGATCGCCGCACAGCGTCGTACGCGGACTCTCCGCAGACAGGAAGAGGCCCCTTCGTCACTCGCCTGGCGAAGGGGCCTCTGCTTCCGTGTGACGGTTAGACGAGGTCGTCGAACTCACCGTCGTGAACGCCGCCGAGGAATGCCTCGATCTCGGCCTTCGTGAACACCAGCGCCGGGCCATCGGTGTGGCGCGAGTTCCGCATCGCCACCCCACCACCCTGGAGCTTCGCCACCTCTACGCAGTTGCCGTTCGGGCCACTCCGCTGGCTCTTCCGCCAGATCAGCTCGCTGTTCGCGTCGCCGGGCATGCCGTTGTAGACAGCAGTCATCAGCTGCACCTTCCGTACGTCCTTGGCATATGCACGTGCATTTGGCCTTGCATTTGCATCGTACACCGTCCGTGCTCGGGTGTCCGCCCTCTTACGTTCTGTGATCGTGTCGCCGTCAAACACCCGTTGGGACCCTGTTTCGGTCGCGATCGGTGACCGAATGCCGCGCCGTGGCGGTGGCGCAGCAGAAGTGAGTGGTGGTGGCGCAGTAGTACTGAGTGGCAGTGGCTCAGTAGGAGGCGCAGTAGTAGTGGTGAGCGCCGCCTGATGCGTGGCGCGTCGGTGCGGCCCGGCCCCGAGGTGGACGCGGCGCCCGGGTGGTTGGGTTTGTCCGGACGTAGCCGTGATCCGAAAAGCCTTCTCTTATTGACGAATCAAGGAGTCGGGGCGATTTCCGGATCAAGACGCGCGCAGCACCGATCCGGCGTTCCGGCAGGTCCGCACCTGTCCTACGATGGCAAGCACAATTCCCCCGACACGAAGGCTGCGCCGATGGCGACTCCCGACGGTCCGGATTCGAATCCGGGCTTCGACACTTCCCAACCGACCATCGCTCGCGTCTACGACGCTCTGCTCGGTGGCAAGGACAACTTCGCTGCGGACCGCGAAGGCGCGGCTCTGTACCTGAAGTACGTTCCGGACGCCGGTCGTTGCGCGATCGAGAACCGCGAGGCGCTGGTCAAGGGCGTTCACTACCTCGTCCGCGAGGCGGGGATCGATCAGTTCCTCGACATCGGCAGCGGCCTACCGACGCAGAAGAACACCCACGAGGCGGCCCAGGAGATCAATCCGAGGGCACGGGTCGCGTACGTCGACAACGACCCGATCGTGCTGGCGCACGGCCGCGCGTTGCTGGCGACCAACAACAGCACGATCGTGGTCACCGCCGATCTCCGTGATCCGCAGGGCATCCTGGGCAACGAGGAAATCAAGACGCATCTGGACTTCAGCCGTCCGATGGCGCTGATGATCGTCGGCATCCACATGCACTTCCACGATGACGAGAAGCCCGACGAGTGGGTGCGCACCATCATGGACACGCTCGCCCCCGGCAGCTACCTGTTCATCACCGACTTCGTCGACACCGGTGAGCCGCTGCAGAAGGGGATGGAGCGGGCCGGCCTGGAGAGCCTCGGCAACGGGTGGATCCGGACCCCGGAGCGGATCGAGCAGCACTTCCTCGGGATGCCGCTCGTGCCGCCGGGCGTCGACTTCCTGGCCCGGTGGTTCCCGGAGGACCCCGACGGAGATGTGCCGGCCGCCGAGGACCTGGAGCCGTACCAGCGGATCTTGATGGCAGGCCTGGCCAAGAAGGCCTGACCCGGTCACTGCGAGACGAAGGCGCGCATCCCACGGGATGCGCGCCTTTCGCATGTATGCATGCGATCGCGGTCGGTGGGGTACCGGGTTCTCGCAGGCATGACCGTGGTTCAGCGAAGTGCCACGCCGTGACGACAGTCGCGAGGTCATACCCATGACGAGCACCACTGCTGTTGACCGGGCCGCCCGGGAGGCGGCCACCCGGAACCTGATGGAACGCCGGGCCGCCAGCACCGACGAACTCGAGCGGCAGCGGCTGCTCGAAGAGGTCGTCGAACTCAACCTCGAAATGGCCCAGGGGATCGCGCGCCGGTTTCGCGGCCGCGGCGCCGAGGCCGACGACCTGGAGCAGGTTGCCTATCTGGGGTTGGTGAAAGCCGCCCACCACTACCGGCTCGACGCGGACACACCGTTCATCGGGTTCGCGGTCCCGACCATCCGGGGCGAGGTGAAGCGGTACTTCCGCGACTGCGCCTGGACGGTACGGATCCCGCGCCGGCTCCAAGAGATGCAAGGCACGATCGCTGCCAAGCTTCCGTTGCTCGAGCAGAAGCTCAACCGGGAGCCGACGCCGGCCGAGATCGCCGAACACCTCGCGGTCGAGGTCGACGAGGTCGAGCAGGCGCTGGCCGCGAAGGGCTGTTTCAACGTGCTGTCGCTGGATCGGCCTGCCGAGGCGGACGCGGAGCTGACTCTGGCCGACGTCGTCGCGGATGAAGAGGACGGCAGCATCGACCAACTGGAAGCGGTCGAGATGCTGCAGCCGGTTCTCTCGGATCTCGGCGAGCGCGAGCGGCGGATCCTGCAGTTGCGGTTCGTCGAGGGCTGGACCCAGTCCGAGATCGGCCGCGACATCGGCGTCAGCCAGATGCAGGTGTCCCGGGTCCTGCGCAAGATCCTCGACGACCTGCGCGGCAAACTCACCCCGCTCCCCGCCGCTGCCTAGCTCTTTGCCAGCGGCAACCTCAGATCGGCGTGCCCTGGTGGCAGTACAGCCACCAGGTGCCGCCGGTCGGGCGCGCCAGATGGAGGTCCCCCGACCCTTGCAGCTGGAGCCCGCGACAGGCTCAACTCGGCAGCTGTCAGTCGTTCGTTCCACCGGCCTGGGTCGACTCGCCTGTCGTGGGTTGTTACCCAGGGTGCGGACTGACTGCACAATGGGGGAGAGCAAGGGGATGGAGTCGTTGGTCTTGGCGTTCCGGATGATTCGAACGGTGCCCGCGGATGCGGTCGCCATCGTGCGCGCGTACCCGCCGATGGTGATCTGCTTCGCGGCCGCACTCACCGGGACGGCGTTGGTCTTCGACGTCTTCTATCTGGTCGCGAGCCCCGGACTGACACTCGCGCTGGTTTATACGGTGCCGGTGCTGGCCGGGTTGATCGCCGGGCTGGTGGCCGCGGCCGACGACGTCGGGCTGGAACGAGGTGTCCTGCTGCGGACTGTCGGCCTTGCTGTTGCCCTCGGCATCACCAACTCGATCATGGTGGCGATGCTCGCAGCGATGCGCCGTACCGATCCGTCGAACTGGGGAGCCGGTGGGCAGTCGGTCCTGTTCGCCGGCGGCACGGTTCTCGCGGTGGCCTTGTCGATCGTTGCCACTCACAAGCTGATCGATGCGCTGGGCATCGAGATGCGAACCAAGCTGCGGCGCCGCCGCCCGGTCCGGATCCCGATCGCCGCGGTTGCGGTGGCCGCGCCCCGGGTGAGCAAGGAGTCGGCCGCTCGCGCCAAGCCTGTGCATGCACCGCCACCCCCTCCACCGCCGGCGCCTGACGACGAGGAGACCATTGAGGTCTTCGTCCCGCCACCGCCGCGTGTGGTCGACCTCGACGAGGCCCGCCCGGTCTCCTCCGCACCGATCTCCAGCGGTCACGCCGACCGGCTCACCCCGCCTCCACGGCGGGCAGTGTCCCGCCGACCGAACAAACCGGGCAGACGCCCGGGCACCTGACCGACGCGGCGGTTGGGGAGATCGCCCGGGCTGACACACTGGGAGGGCTTCTCGGGAGGTGCCTGTGTGGGATCTGGTGATCGTCGGAGCCGGACCGGCGGGAGCGTCGGCCGCGCTGGGGGCTCTCGCGGCTGATCCCAGTCTGTCCGTGCTGATGCTCGACCGGCATGACTTCCCGCGGGACAAGGCGTGCGGGGACGGCATCGCGCCGCACGTATTCGATCTGCTGGCCGATGTCGGCGTGACCGGGATTGTCGACGACTGGACACCGGTCGGACGGTTTGTCCTGACCAAGGGAGACGTCGGGGTCGACCGCATCATGGCCCGGCCGAACTGGGTGGTGCCGCGGACCGTGTTCGACGAGCGTCTGGCGGAGGCGGCGCAGGCGGCCGGTGCGCAGCTTGTGCGCCGGCGTGTGCGGGGGCTGCAGCGCAATGGCGCGTCGATCACCGTCGACGGTGAGTTGCATGGCCGCTTCGTCGTCGGCGCGGATGGCGCCCACTCCGTCGTACGGCGGGAGCTCGGGGTGGCGCCGGGGCCGGTGGCGCTGGCGATCCGGGGGTATGCGCCGACACCGGCCGGGCGGGCAGCCAGTCAGGTGATCGCCTACGGCCCGGGGCGGCAGCCGTCGTACGCCTGGTCTTTCGATCGTGGTGACGGCTGGTCGAACGTCGGGTACGGCGAGCAGCTCACCCCCGCACGACCGCGGCCGACCCGCGCGGACCTGACCGCCCAGTTGGAGAAGCTGTTGCCCGGGGCAACCGATGAGGGAACGTCATGGTGGGGTCATCACCTGCCGTTGGCGGGCTGGTCGTGGCGGCCGCAGCCGGGTCCGGTGATGCTCGCCGGTGACGCGGCCGGGCTGATCAACCCGATGACGGGCGAGGGCATCTACTACGCGGTCGCGACCGGGCTGCTCGCGGGCCGTGCGGTCGCCGAGGCCCTGAGGTCCGGCACTGCCGACGCGGGTACGACGTACCGCCGGGAAGCCGGTCGACTCCTCGGGCGTCACCTCCGGCACACCGCGCTGACGGCACAGCTCAGTCGGTCGGGACACGTGCTCGACGCGGGGATCCGTGCGGCGGCGGCCGATCAGCGGATCTTCGACGATCTTGTTGAGCTGGGACTGGCCGACGGGTTGATCACGCGCCCGCTGCTCCGGGCCTTGCTGCGACCGCGGCGCGCTGGCTCACGGTGAGGCGGCCGGGTGTGGGGATCGCCTGGTAGGTGCCGGGCGTGGGCTGGTCCAGGACGACCGGGTCGGTGTACTCGGCGTACTTGGTCGCGTTGCCCAGCGCCTCTTTGAGACGTTCCGGCGGCCAGTCGAGTGCCGCGGAAAGTTGGTCGGCGGTCAGTGGGCGACCGGCATGCAGCAGGGCCGCGAGTGCGGTCAGGGCGTCGTCGATGAGGACGAACGTCGGGCCGCCGGACATGTCCTCGCCGAGCCGGTGGAAGAACTCGGCCATGTGTGTCAGGCGTTCGCCGGCCGGGGTGTCGGTGCCGAGCAGCGCGGCGCCTTCGGTGGCGGTCTCAGCCCAGTTCAGGTTGGTGCGCGCACTCACCTTCCACGCCTGCAGCCAGACGTCGTCGGCGACGACGTAATGCTGCAGGCGGCGCTCGGGGTCGGGTTCGCGATGCACCATGCCGACCTGTTCGAGGTAGCCGACCGCGGTGGAGATCGACGCCGGGCTGACGCGTAGTTCGCGGACGAGGTCGGCGGCGGTCAGGCTGCGGGCGTCGGTCGTGTAGAGCCGGGCCAGAACGCGCGATGCCATCCTCGGCAGGCCGCCTTCGACCATCATCGTGGCGAACCGTTCGACGAAGTCTCGCACCTGCTGGTCACCATCCGGCTGGAGCTCGGCGTGATTGGTTCCGTTGTCCTGGCTGCGGCGAGCTCGGGACGCGGTGGAGTAGTGCGCGTGGTCGGCCCGGTAGCCGCGGGCGCCGCCGTTGCGGGCGACCTCGCGACTGACGGTCGACGTCGGCCGGTCCAGTTGCCGCGCGATCTCGGCGTACCCGAGTCCTGCCGCCAGGCCGGCCGCGATCTCGCGCCGGTCGTCGTGGGTCAGTCTGCCTCCGGGCATCGGTCCTCCGTGGTGCGTTCGACGTCAGCTCATTGCAACGCTGCTCTGATCGGGGTTGCGTTCTGCGGCAGCCTCATTGCACAGATTGCCATATTTCCTGGAGGTTTTCAGCAAGCTGACTCGTGATCGCGTTGTACGCCGGTGTGGGATCGACGTAGCTTTCAGGAATTTCTGAAGGAGGTGGACGATGGTCCTGACGGTCGACGGGCTGCGGATGCGCTACGGCGACACCGAGGTCCTGCACGACGTTTCGTTCCGGGCCGAGCACGGCGAGGTCGTCGCCCTGCTCGGCCCGAACGGTGCGGGCAAGAGCACCACGATCGAGATCCTGGAGGGCTTCCGGCTGCGCTCGGCCGGGACTGTCGAGGTGCTCGGTGTCGACCCGGCCGCCGGCGACGAGCGTTGGCGGTCGCGGCTCGGCATCGTGCTGCAGTCGTGGCGCGACCACGGGAACTGGCGGGTCCGTGAGCTGTTGCACCACCTCGGTGCGTACTACGCGCCGTACGCCACCACCAGGATCGGCCGTCCGTGGGACACCGATGAACTGCTCGCTGCAGTCGGCCTCGATACGCAGGCGGAGCAGAAGATCAAGACCCTGTCCGGCGGTCAGCGGCGCCGGCTCGACGTCGCGATCGGGATCGTCGGACGGCCGGAGGTGTTGTTTCTGGATGAGCCGACGGCCGGCTTCGACCCGGAGGCGCGGTACGAGTTCCATGACCTGGTCCGGCGTCTCGCGGCCGAGCACGAGACCACGATTCTGCTCACCACCCACGACCTCGACGAGGCGAGCAAACTCGCGCACCGGATCCTCATCCTGACCGGCGGCCGGATCGTCGCGGCCGGCACCACCGGCGAGCTGACCGCGCTGATCGCGGGCGAAGACGAGGTCCGGTGGAGCATCGACGGACAACACTTCCGCAAGACCACGCCCGACTCGACCGGCCTCGTCCGCGACCTCTTCACGCAGTACGGCGCCTCCGTCCGCGATCTCGAAGTACGACGGGCGTCGCTCGAGGACACGTATCTCGCGCTCGTCCGCGGACAGGAGGTGGCGTTGTGAGCCCTCGGACGGCCGCGGTCCGGGCAGGGTGGCGGCGGGGACGAATCGAGTTGCGGCAGTCGTTCACCAACGGGCCCGAGTTGTTCAGTCACTTCCTCTGGCCGGTGCTGATGCTGGTGACGCTGTTCTTCCTGCGGCACCGGGACTTCGGCTCGACCGGATTGCTGCTCGGTACGTTCGCACTGCCGAGCATCCTCGGGATGAACGCGGCGATGGGGATGGTCAGCATGAGCCAGCAGCTCACCGCAGACCGTGAGGACGGCACGCTGCTGCGCGCCAAGGCGACCCCGAACGGCATGCTCGGCTACCTCGTCGGCAAGGTCGTCTCGGTCGCCGGCGGGCTGCTCGCCGACCTGGCGATCCTGCTCATCCCGGGGTTGCTGATGGTCGACGGGCTCGCGCTCGGATCCCTCGGCGGTTGGTTCACGCTGCTCTGGGTGCTGGTGCTCGGGATGGTCGCGACGCTGCCGATCGGCGCGGTTCTCGGATCCGTGTTCACCAGCGCGCGGTCGCAGGGGCTGCTCCAGTTGCCGGTGCTCGGTCTGATCGCGATCTCCGGCATCTTCTATCCGATCGCTGCCTTGCCCGGCTGGCTGGAGTCGATCGGGCAGGTCTTCCCGATCTACTGGATGGGACTCGGTATGCGGTCCGCGTTGCTCCCGGACAGCACAGTCGTGGTCGAGATCGGCAACTCCTGGCGTCACCTGGAGACAGTCGGCGTACTCGGGGTGTGGGCCGTCGCGGGGTTGCTGGTCGCACCCGTCGTACTGCGCCGGATGGCTCGGCGGGAGTCCGGCTCCAAGGTCGCCGAGCGGCGGGAACGAGCGCTGCGACGGGTGGCCTGACAGCGTTTTGAAAGGTCGGTGGCCCCGGCCTGCTCCTAGCGTCGATCGGACAGCAGGCTGACACGAGGGGTCACGCATGGACTGGGACATCAACGTCGACGCGGTCGCCAACGTGCTGCAGACCACCGGCGAGAAGGCATCCGGGTACGAGGCGGTGGCGAAGGGCTACGCCGACTACGCGGAACGGTCGGTCCGGCAGGCGCAGGCGACACTCGTCGGTCAGGCGGTTGCCGACGTACTGGCGTTCTACCAGGACGCCTGGCAGGACATCGTCGATCAGACCAACGCCTCCCTCACCGGGGCCAAGGACGCCACCATCGCGTACGTGAACGGCCAGGAAGAGATGGCCCTGAACGCGCAGCGGAACGCTACCGACGCACCGGGCAAGCGCCGTGCCGCCGAGTCCCGGGCGAACGCGGAGAAGGCCTCCCGCCAGCGCCACAACATCGAGTGAGGCGGCCATGTTCAATCCCGACGGAGTGCCGGACTTCTTCCCCGGCACCAGTCCCGACGTCCTGGCCTTCACCGGCGCCGAACTGAAGAAGGTCGGCGGCCAGATCAGGTCCACCGGATACGACGTGAACAGCTCGTTCGAAGGGCTGTCCACCTGCTACCAGGCGCCCGAGGCGGAGACGCTGATCACGTCGCTGCGGCCGGCGTACATCCTCGCCTACGACTTCGGCAGCGATGTCGAGGCGATGGGCGGGATCATCGAGCAGTTCGGCTACGACATGCAGGAGCCGTACGACCGGCTGCAGGACCTGATCGAACGGGCCCGCGGTTTCATCGTGAAGTGCCAGCAGGCCGAGGCGAACGGCGACGACTGGCAGGGCTGGGAGAACTGGGTCCAGGAGGAGAACTCCTACCACGAGGGCACCGCCAAGCTGCTGCAGCAGATGATGGACATCCAGGTGGTCGCCGCGAACAAGATCGAGGCACTGATCGGCGGCCTCGGCTGGTGGCCGGAAACGCTCGATCGCAAAGTTCCCGGCCAGGGCCGCGTGTTCCGGGTCGAAACGGATCCGGAGCCGCCGCCTTGGGGTACGCCGGAGGTGTACGACGCGCCGTGGATCGTGGATGTCGCCGACGTCGCGCTCGGTGTCGTCGACGGCCTGACCACCCTCCTCGGACTTCAGTGGGCGCTGCGCGAGTCCGGGTGGGACTGGGGGAAGGACAACTTCGAGAAGCTGTTCGGGCACGCGCCGTCGGACATGCACCAGATGTTCGACGCCTGGGAGGGCGTCGCCGACGACATCATGATGCTGGCCAACAAGGTCCCCGGCGTCGGGGAGTTGCTGCCGGAGGGCATGAGCGAGGACCTCGACCAGCGCTGGGACGACACGATCGACACCATCGGCGACGACTGGTCGAACGGCAACCAGGCCGCGTCGATCATGGGCGCCGTCGGCCTGATCCCGATCGGCCCGGGCAAGCTGGCCGGCGTCGCCTCGAAACTCGGCAAGCTGGGCAAGCTGGCCGACAAGGTCCCGCCGGTCCGGGTCGCCGCGCACACCGCCGACAACTTCCTCAGCCTGCGGAACAAGCTCCGCAGCACGGCGATCGAGGGTGGCCTGAAGGTCCCGGGTGTCGGCGCCGTCCTGAAGGGCTACTCCCACATCCCTCTCCTGGGCGAATCAGTCCGCCTGGAACGCGGCGTACCCCTCACCCGCGGCCCGAAGGTCGACGTCCCGTCCGGCGTCGACCTCCCGCGCGAGTCCGTTCCCGTCGCTGCGGGGCACGGTCCGGCGGATCCGGTGCACGTGCCCGGCGACTCCGTACACACCCCCGGCGACTCGATCGACGTACCTGCCAACTCCATCGACGCACCCGGCCAGACGGTCAACACCCCCGGCTCCACGCCGGGCAGTACGACGCCCGGCAGCACCACGCCGGGTAGCACCACGGGTCCGGGCAACACGGTGGACCCCGGACACACACGCCCCGGCGACCCGATCGACCCCGGAACCACAATCCCGCCGATCATCCCCAACACCCCGATCATCCCCAACACTCCAGGCAACGCCGCCACCCCAGGAACCCCCGGTACGCCTGGCACAGTCGGCACTTCGGGTACCCCTGGTACGCCCGGCACTGTTGGCACATCGGGTACCCCTGGTACGCCCGGAACACCCGGCAGCACTGGCACCCCTGGCAGCAGCGGCACTCCTGGCAGCTCGGGTCTTCCGGGGACACCGGGGAGCACGCACACGCCTGGGAGCACTGGCCAGCCGGGTCACACGACGCGTCCGGGTGACGGCAGCACCGGTGAACCCGGTCGCCCCGAGCCAACGGACCGCCGTACCAAGCGGGACGACGACCCCACCCAGCACCAGTCAACCCGCCCCGACAAGCCGGATCACACCGAACTCCCCGACCCCAACAAGCACCCGGAAGGCCCCGAGCCGCACCCGACCCGGACGGGTCCGGAGACCCACCCCACCCGGACCGGCCCGGAATCCAAAGAACCCACTCCGACCCACCCCAACGAACCGACCCCGACCCACCGCGACGCCGACCCCGTCGTCGCCCCTATCCAGCCGCTCATCCCACCCCACACCCCCGGCGCCCCAGGCGACCCGGGGCGCGGCATCGACCCCACCTCCACCCGCCCAACCCCCGGCGACCGCCCGACCCCAGCTCCCGGCGACCGCCCGACCCCAGCTCCCGGCGACCGCCCGACACCATCTCCCGGCGACCGCCCGACCCCAACCCCAGGCGACCGCCCGACTCCGGGTGAGCGCCCGACGCCAACCCCGGGGGACAGGCAAGGACCGGGTGAGCGTCCTGCTCGGCCGGGTGAGCGGTCTATTGCGGATGAGCTTGATCCCGCGCGCGTGAGTGGTGACCGGGTTGGTGGAGATCGCGTTGAAGGTCATCGCGTCGAAGGTGACGGACTGGATCACCCGAATGCGCATCACAGCAGTAACCACGAGCCCGTCCGGAAGAGCGGGCCCGCGCGTCCCGAGAAGGTTGCTGAGGGCAAGCATGGGGACGGCGACGGGGACGATCTGATTTCGCGGCGGTTGCGGGGGGAGGATGGGCCGGATGGGCCGGCGCCTGTGCCGGACGACGACGCGGGGCCGGTGCGGCATCCGGATGATCAGCGGCCGGTGGATCCTGAGTGGGATCGGCTGGATTCGGGTGGGCGGATGGCGCAGGCGACTGCCGAGATCTCGCGGGGTGCGCGGACTTTCGCGTCCGAGGCGGAGGCTACGGCGTGGGGCCGGCGGCACTGGGATGAGTACCCCCGCGACCTCGACCCGCGGAAGGCGGACGTGGTCGAGCGATTCACCCGTGGTGGCGACAACGTGCGCGGTTCGTACAAGCAGGTCGGCGACCACTTGCGCGGCATCGAGCACCGTCCGGAGCTCGATCCGCTGATCGACGAGTTCGACGACGTACTGAACGGGCACCGGGTCCCGGAGGACGTGGTGGTCCGCCGCGTCACCGACATCGACCACTTCGACGGGCCGATCGACCAACTGGTGAACAAGACCTTCCGCGATCCGTCGTTCCTCTCGACGTCGCTGGGTGAGGCGATCCCGTCCAGTCGGCCCGGAATCATCCATCTGAAGGTCCCTAAGGGCACGCCGGCGTTGTACACCGGCCACCACTCGGCCCACGGCGAGGGCGAGCGCGAACTCGTCCTGGGCCGCGGCCTGACCATCAAGTTCACTCGCGTCTTCCCGCACGACGGCAAGATCCACCTCTTCGCCGAGGTCGTCCCCGACGTTCGTCACGTCGACACCCCGGACGTACGGCGTACGCCGCAGGACTTCGGTGAGGTCGTCCCGGGCACTGCTCATGTCGATGCTCCGGAGGTGCGTCGTACTCCGGAGGACTTCGGTGAGGGTGTCCCGGGCACTGCTCACGTCGATGCTCCGGAGGTACGGCGTACTCCGGAGGATTACGGCTTCGCGCCGGGCGATGCGCGGCGTACGGCGGATCCCGACGTACTCTCGCGGACCGCGCACGAGGCGGAGGAGTTCGGACGGACCGTTCCGGAGAGGTTCCACGAGTCGGTGAAGTTGATGACGCAGAGCACGTTCGGGGCGGTGAACCGGGCGTTGTATTCCGGGCACGACCTGAGCGATCTGCGCCGGGTGATGAACACCGACGGGAACAGCGGTCTGACCGAGGAAGCGATCCGGGTGGCGGAGGACGTCGACACGGTGGTGAAGAGCGCACCCGACGCCGTGGATCCACGGACGGTGTGGCGGGGCATGCGGCTGCCGCGGCACCTGCCGCACAGCGAGCTGATGAACTGGGTGCGGGAGACGTTCAAGGTCGGTGAGAACACAGACTTCGAGGGGTTCCAGTTCACGTCGACCGACCCGGCGGTCGCGTCGGACTTCGCGCACGAGAACAACCGGACCGGGGTTGTCCTCGAGGTGCAGACGCGCAAGGGTGCCCCGAGCGGGAAGTTGAGCGGACTACGGAACTCCGAGTCCGAGTACATCCAGCCGCGCAACGTCCGCTACCGGACTGTCGGGATCAGCGAGAACGTCTCCTTCGACCAGCGGTTCCTGACAGCCGACGGTAAGCCGCGCGTACGTCGCGAGATCGTCATCCACATGGTCGACGTCGACGACTTCCCCGCCGTACCGCACCCGCACCTCGACCACCTCCCACCCCCCAACCCCACCCACCGAATCGAAGACCCCGACCCCACAGACCACCCCCACACACCCGACCCGGACGCGACCCAGCGCATCCCGCGCGAGCAACTGCGGGAGTACGACGGTGCGAGGGGTCCGGATCGCGTTCCGGCTGAGCGCGGTGATGCGCCGGATCCGGAGGTGGCGCGGCGGGTTCCTCGGGCTAGTAGTCCGAACCCGTGGGGGCGTCGTACGGATGCGCTCGACCAGCCCGGACGGGGCAGGGGCTCTGATGATTCCGAGGTGCCGGGACAAGCGCCCCGGCACTCAACGCATGGGCAGCAGCCCGGCCACGGGCAGCCCACGCACCCCAGTCATGGGCAGCAGCCCGGTCACGGGCAGCCCACGCACCCCACCCAGGGTCAGCCGGGGCAGCGGGGTGGGGCGGGGCGTGAAGATCAGGGTGGGGCGGATGCTTGGCGGCGGCGCGAGGTTGACCTTTACCGGAATCAGCCGGGCGAGGTCGATGGCACCGATCCGGTGCCGAACCAGCCCTCGAGTCGCACCAGCCAGGAGCCTGATCCGAGCAATATCGGCACCTACAGTCCGCAGTGGAAGGACATGGTCGACCCGCAGCGGATCTCGTACGACGTCCCGCATGAGCGTGGGCGTCCGCCGCGGGCGCGGGTGCAGCCGGGCGATCCGATCTTCGACAAGTTCGGTCCGAAGGAACACCAGTGGGAGCAGGAACTCGATCTCCAGCCACCACCGGCGTACGGCGAACCCGGCGTGCACCGAGGCGATCGCGACCGCGCCCGCTACAACCCGTACGACCCCGGTCGGGTCCACCAGCAGAACCTGACGAACGCGGCCGGCCCGGTCCCGTTGCACACCGTGCCGCGGTGGAAGAACCTGCTCAATCCGAACTACGAGAAGCAGTGGGTCGAGTTCATGTTCAACTGCTCGGCCGTGATGCGGGCCACCGTCGACCTGCTCCAGGGCCGGGCGGTCAGGCTGGCCGACGGTGACTTTCGGAGGGCGCCCGCGCCTCATCAAGGCACGCCGGGTACGCCGATCCCCGGCGACTACGACGACAGCTACGAGTGGATGGGCGTCCGCGGTCCGGGGCACCGGATGGACTTCCAGCCGCTGCCCGGGCATCCGAACTCGGCCGCGGACCTGACCGATTTCACCCGCAGGGCCTACCAGTCGGTCGAGGACGGACTCCGCGGCCGCCCGCCCGGCACGGTCGCGGCGATCTGCATCGGGTGGGCCGACGGCGGCGGCCACTGGTTCGCGGCGTACGTCGACCGCAACGGAGACATCCGCGCGATCGACACACAACCGGCGCCGGACGCGATCGACGAACCGTGGCCGCACCTGTACGAGACCGAGTTGAACCGGCTGGAGTTCACCATCCGCGAGCCGAACGGCGATTGGGAAGGCGGCTCGTCCGCGGACCCGGAGTCCACGTGGTAACCGGGACCGGCAGAACAGGAGACCTCTGATGTCGAACGCAGTGGCAGAAGCGAGGACAGTACTGGCGGCCTGGCTGGCACAGCACTCGGTCGCGCCGGACACCTGGACACCGGAGGCCCTGCAGGGCTGGCACACGTCACACGCCGAGGAGTGGATCGTGTTCACGCCACCCGGCAACGCGAACCGCCTCTTCCTGGTTGCCAATGGCACTGTTTTCTCGTTCGCCCCGAGCGAGCTCTCGCTGGCCAACGCGGTTGTCGCGGCCCGCGGCGACCGACGAGAGGACGAGCGATGAGCGGATTCCTCGACTACATCGCCGGCGCCGACCTGGTCACCGAGAAGGCTGTCGTGCTCATGCAGGACCGAGCGGTCGTCGGCCTGTCGACCTGGCTCCTCGACGCTGCGCTGGCAGCCGAGAAGGCCAACCGCGAACTGCAGTTCGTCACCCCTCCCACCTCGCGCGTGACCCACGCGGTCCGGACCCAACTCCTGGCCGGCGGCTCGCGATGGGTGGTCCAAGCGGACAGTCCGTACGACGGTCTGACCGGCGTCCCGCTGACCTGGGACGGCGAACTGTTCGTGCCGACCGGGGAGGTGGGCAAGCCCCGGCCGAGTCAGCATTGGCTGGCGCCGCCGGACGAGCTCCATGCGAACTTGCAGATCGTCGCGCGAGTCCGGCACGCCGCGGTCGAGTCGGCGGTCGTTGGTGGTGCCACGGAGTTCTTGTTCCGCGAGTTGGCCGGCGGGCCACCTGCAGGTTGGGGGACCGAGGAACCTGTCAGTCAGCCCTGGGACACCCGGGAGGTCACCCGCTTCTGCCGCCGCTGGGCGCCGCGCAGCACTCTGCTGACGGTGGCAGGTGAAGGCCCGGCCAGCGGGGTGATCGACATCGACGTCCGTCCGGCCGGATTGGAGGAGACGGCAACGATCGCGATCGGCTACCAGGGCATGGAGACGCCGTTGCCCGAGGCCCTCTTCCCGGCGGTTCGCGAACTGGCAGAGCGGTTCGAGGTGGTCTCGATGTTCATGCTGGGTGTCGGCGGTTCCGCGGATGCTTGCCTGCTGCCACGATTCACCGGTGTCGCCGATCCTGTCGCGCTGGTGATCGGTCAGGACGGCCGGGCCGCGATGGGTCCGGAGGCGGCGAAGGCCGTCGAGGCCGGGGTGGCGACGTCGATCGGTGACGACACGGCGCTGTGGTTCCCGATCGGCACCGGTTACTGTGCGCCCGACTGGGAGACGTTCTCCACGATCATGCGCCGGATCACGATCGCGACCGCGCACCACTCCGGCAAGCCGTCCACGCAGAAGGTCGAGTTCACCATGCCCAACTGAAGGGCGTCTGAGATCGTCGGAGTATGGGCGATCTCATGGACGTGTGGGCAGTCGACCGGCCCGGGCCGATCGATCAGGGTCCGTTGCAGCGAGTACGTCGTACCGTCCCCGTACCTGGACCGGGGGAGGTGCTGATCCGGGTCGAGGTGTGCGGCATCTGCCGGACCGACCTGCATCTGTGTGAAGGCGACCTCGAGCCGCGCAGACCAGGAGTCGTGCCGGGCCACCAGGTCGTCGGCGCCGTGGTCGATCGCGGCACCGGAGCCGACCGGTTCGCCGTCGGCGACCGTGCCGGGATCGCCTGGCTGCGGCGTACGTGCGGATCGTGCGAGTTCTGCCGGTCGGGTTCGGAGAACCTGTGCCCGCGGTCGTCGTACACGGGCTGGGACGCGGACGGCGGCTTCGCCGAGTACGCCGTCGTCCCGCAGGACTACGCCTACGCGCTACCGGCGGATCGCCCGGCGGTGGAGCTGGCGCCGTTCCTCTGCGCGGGGATCATCGGGTACCGCTCGTTGCTGCGGGCGAACCTGCCACCTGGTGGCCGCCTCGGGATCTACGGGTTCGGGTCCAGCGCCCACCTCACCGCGCAGCTCGCGATCGCGCAGGGCGCCGAGCTGTACGTGATGACTCGCGGGTCGCAGAACAAGGAGCTCGCCCGCTCGCTGGGTGCCGTGTTCGCCGGCGACACCACTGACCGACCGCCTGTCCCGCTGGACTCGGCCATAGTCTTCGCCCCGGCCGGTGACGTGGTGCCGTACGCGCTCGAAGCACTCAAACCGGGAGGCACTGTCGCGGTCGCCGGGATCTATCTCAGCGACGTACCGGTGCTCAACTACGAGCGGTATCTCTTCCACGAGCGCGATCTACGCAGCGTCACGTCCAACACCCGTCGCGATGGTGAGGAGATGTTCCGTCTGGTCTCGCGGCTGCCGGTCCGTGCGCACACCACCGAGGTCCCGTTCGACGCGGTCGACCAAGCACTGTCCGACGTCGCGCACGGCCGTGCCGTGGGGTCGCCGGTGACCGTCCTGCCCGGTTGAACCGGACAGGCCTTTTGAGCGTTAGAACTAAGTGAAGATTGATCCGGGGGCGGGGTCCGGACTTCAGGGTGGACGGCTAGCTGCGTTAGGTTTGATCAAATCTTACCGAACGCCCAGGGAGTGTGAGCGCCGTATGCGGGATCTGACCAGGCAGGCATGGTCGGACCGTACGGCTGTTCCCTGCACACCGCGAGACGGGCAGTGCTGAGCAAGGTACTCGGCGCGGTAGGTGTGGTCCTGCTGATCGCCGGGGTCGTGTTCGCCGTCCGTCCGGTCCACGTGGACGGCGTCAACTGCGGTTCGGTCTTCCAGCCGGGCAGTGGGGTCACGCCGATGCAGTGCGACGCGCGGCTCAAGTCCCGCAGCGACCTGGTCATCGGCTTCGGCTCCGGCGGCATCGCCGTCCTGCTGGCAGGCTTCGCGGTCGCCGCCGTCCGCGACCGCCGCGCCCGCGTCATCTCCTGACCTCCTGCCGGCGTCAGCTGCGGACGATCGTGCCGAGGACGTCGTTGAAGGCCTCGGTCGAGGACGGGTGGGTGTAGATCGACTCGCGCAGTTCTGTCGCGGTGATCCGGTGCCGCATCGCCAGCGCGACGGTGTTGATCAACTCCTGCGCGTCGACGCTGAGCAGGGCCGCACCGAGAATCTCGTCGGACGCCGCGTCGATGACGAACTTCATCACCCCGCGCGTCTCCTCGACGATGTACGCGCGCGGCATCGCCACGATGTCGGCCACCCGCTGCATCCCGATCCTGACCCGATGGCCGGCCGCACGAGCCGCCTTCTCGGTCAGCCCGACGGTCGCCAGCGGCGGGGACATGAACAACGTTTGCGGTACGGCGATCCGATCGGCAGTGGACCGTTGCCCGGAGCCGAGGAGTTGGTCGAGCACGATCCGGCTGTCGTCGAGTGAGATGTAGGTGAACTGCGGTCCACCGTTGACGTCACCCAGCGCGAAGATGTGCGACTGGCTGGTCCGAAGGTGCTCGTCGACCTCGATCGCACCGCCGTCCGTCGTCTTCACACCGGCGTTCTCGAGCCGCAGTTCGGCCGTCGCCGGCGTCCGGCCGGTCGCCGCCAGGATCGCGTCCACCGTGAGGCTGTGCTCACGGCCGTCCTTGCGGTAGACGACCGTGTCCTCACCGCGGATCTCCAGTACTTCGGCGCCGGTGACCACCTCCACGCCGTCGCCGGCCAGGATCTCGGCGGCGGCGGCCGCGATGTCGTCGTCCTCCCGGCCCAGGATGCGCGGCGACGCCTCGAGCACGGTCACCGCGGTCCCGAACCGCCGGTAGATCGACGCGAACTCGATGCCCAGGTAGCCACCGCCGATCACGGCCAGCCGGCCGGGCAGGTGGGTGGTGTGGATCAGGTCCACGTTCGTCACGGTCCGCGGGCTCTCGCGCAGACCGAGGATACCCGGGATGACCGGCTCCGAACCGGTGTTCACCAGGATTGTCTCGCCGACCACCCGGACCTCGCCGGATCCGTTGCTGACAGCAACGGTATGCGCGTCGACGAAGTGGGCCGTGCCGGTCAGTACGGTGATCCACTCGGCGCCGTTGAGCGCCTCGTAGTTCCCGGCCCGGAACGTGGAGGTGAGCGCCTGCACCTCGCCGATCGCGTGCTCGAACCATTCCTGCGGCGAGTCGTCCGGCCGGCGTCGGCCGGAGTGGTGCACCAGCGCCTTGGTCGGAACGCAGCCGACGTTCGGGCACGTCCCGCCGTACATCTGGTCCGAGCGTTCGATCAGGATCACCCGGCGGCCGGCCCGGCCGAGCGTGGCGGCGGCGACCTTGCCGCCCTTGCCGAATCCGATCACGACGACATCGGCCCACAGGGTGTTCTCCACAGCAGCAGTCATAACTTGAGTCTCAGGGGTAGTGTTGAGACGGAACAGCCGTTTCCAGCTCACTTTTCTGCGAAGATGTCTCATGGATGCCATCAGTCACGTGATCGGGCTCGCCCGGCTCCGGGCGAGCGTGGACAAACGCTGCCTGCTGGCCGGTGCGACCGAGATGAAGGTCCCCGCGTACGGCGATGCCGAGGCGGCCTTCCACTTCGTCCTGGCCGGCGAGTGCGTCCTGGAGTTGCCGGACCGGCAGGTTCCGCTGCGCGCTGGTGACGCCGTGCTACTGGCCGGCAGCCCGCCGCATCTGATCCGAACGGCCGGGCCGGGGCCGGTCCGCTCCTCGGTCGAGACTCCCGGGACCGCCTTCGACACGATCCACAGTCCGTCCGGGCAGGCGGTGACAGATATCTTCTGCGGTCACTACTCGGTCGGGTCGGGTTCCGGCGTACTGCTGCTGCGGAGCCTGCCGGACCCGTTGGTCGTCTCGTTCGACGCCGCCGACGAGTCCGTCCGGACCCTCGCCGCACTGCTGCGGGCGGAAGCGCTCGCCGACGGCGCGGGGACGGCGGCCGTCGTCGACGCAGTGTGTGCCGCGCTGCTCGCCATGATGCTGCGTCGCGGTGACCTGCCCGGCGTCGCGCCCTGGACCGCCGTCGCCGACCGGCGGATCGCCACCGCCATCGATGCGGTCCTCGACGATCCCGGCGCCGACTGGACGCTCGACCGCCTGGCCGCGACCGCCTCGATGTCCAGGGCAACTTTCGTCCGGCACTTCGGCAAGCACACGCGGACGACGGTCGCTGCGTTCGTCACCAGCCTGCGGATGATGGTGGCCGCCGACCTGCTGACCGACCCCGAGCTGACGGTCGCCGCCGTCGCCGGCCGGGTCGGTTACCACTCCGAGTCGGCCTTCAGCCGGGCCTTCCGGGAGGCCACCGGTGTCACGCCCGGGCGCTACCGGCGTACCCAGATCGCACGGCAGGGTTGACCTTCACACTGTGTCAAGCCGGAAGGTGGGGGCATGTTCACCATCGGAGACTTCGCGGCATTCGGGCAGGTATCGCCCCGGATGCTTCGGCACTACGACGCGATCGGGCTGCTCCGGCCGGCCGTGGTTGATGCGGTCAGCGGGTATCGCTACTACTCCGCCGACCAGTTCAGCCGGCTGAACCGGATCATCGCGCTGAAGGACCTCGGGTTCAGTCTGCAGCAGGTCCAGGAGATCGTCGACGCCAAGCTGAGCGCCGAGGAACTCCGCGGCATGCTGCGGCTGCGCCAGGCGCAACTGGAGGCCGACCTGGCGCGCGGTACGTCGCAACTCGTCAGTGTCGAGGCGAGGCTCCGCCTGATCGAGAAGGAAGGTCACATGCCTACCGACGACGTTGTCCTGAAACACATCCCAGCTACCCAGGTCGCCGAACTGTCCGCCGTGTTGCCGAGCTACGACGGTGGGGACATCGGTCCCGTCCTCCAGCCCTTGTTCGGCCAGCTGTTCGAGCGCCTCTGTGCGGCCGGTGTCGACCCGTGCGGTTCGCCGGTCGCGTACTACGAGGACGCCGAGAACGAGAAGATCCTGGTCCATGCGGCCGTCCCCGTCGACGCCGGCGCCACCGGCGCCGACGTCGAGATCGTGGAACTCCCCGAGCTCGTGCAGGCCGCGACCATCGTGCACCAGGGCGACATGATGGACGCTGAACGCAGCACCCAGACGCTGGCCCGCTGGATCGAGGACAACGGGTACCGCAGCCAGGGCTACGCCCGCGAGGTCACGCTCCAGTTCGACCCGGAGAACCCGGCGAACTGGGTGCACGAGTTCCAGATCCCGGTCACCAAGCCGAGCTGACCGTCGCGAACGAGTGTGGCGGCAACGTGACCCGCAGGCCGCGGGGCTCCGGTTCCACTCTGAGCGGAGCCGGAGCCACCGCCTGCGGGTCACTCGGCGTGTTGTGGTCCTGCGGCTTCGATGCCGTGAGCAACCGTCCCGCCGGGTTCCGGATCTCGCCACCCCGCAGATCCAGTACGACGTCCAGCGGCGCAACGGGATCCAGGTTGCTGACCGAGATCAGTGCCTGCCCGTCCTTGACACTCGCCGACACCGACAGCAGCTCCATCGTCTTCCCGTCCAGCTCGTACGGCGCCGGCCGCTCGACCACATGGACCGGGACCGACACCGCATCCTGGTGACCCTTGTTCATCTCGAACACGTGGTACGTCGGGGTGCGGGCCAGACCACCGTCGTCGTCGGTGAGCAGCATCGCCTGCAGCACGTTCACGGTCTGCGCAATGTTTGCCATCGTCAACCGATCGGCGTGCCGGTGGAACACGTCGAAGTGCAGGCTCGCGACCAGCGCATCGCGCATCGCGTTCTGCTGGTACAGGAATCCGGGATTCGTGCCCGGCTCGACGTCCCACCAGGTGCCCCACTCGTCCAGCACCAGGCCGATCGCCCGGTCCGGGTCGTAGGCGTCCATCACCGCCTTGTGGCCGCGGATGACCCGCTCGATGTCCTGCGCCTTGATGATCGTGCGGTAGTAGTCCTCGGCATCGAAGTCGGTCGCGCTGCCCTTGCTGTCCCAGGTCCCGGCCACCGTGTAGTAGTGGATCGAGACGGCCTGGAAGATGTTTCGCGGCGTGCGACCACAGCCGAGGCAGCTCACGGCCTTCATCAACGCCTCGGTCCAGGCCAGGTCGTCGTTGGAGGCACCTGCCGCGATCCGGTAGAGCTTGTTGTCGCCGTGGTCCCGGCAGAACGTGGCGTAGCGGCGGGCGAGATCGGCGTACGCCTCAGCGCGCTGGTTGCCGCCGCATCCCCAGGCCTCGTTGCCGATACCCCAGAACGGAACCTTCCACGGCTCGTCGCGGCCGTTGGCCTTGCGCTGCCTGACCATCGGGCTGTCACCGTCGCGGGTGAGGTACTCGACCCACTCACTCATCTCCTGGACGGTCCCGCTTCCGACGTTGCCGTTCACGTACGCATCGGCACCGAGCAGCTCGCACAGCGCCATGAACTCGTGGGTGCCGAAGTGGTTGCTCTCTTCTACATTTCCCCAATGGGTGTTGATCATCGACGGACGATCGGTCTTCGGCCCGATGCCGTCCTTCCAGTGGTACTCGTCCGCGAAACAGCCGCCCGGCCAGCGCAGGTTGGGGATGTCCAGCGCTCGCAGCGCCTCGACCACGTCCAGCCGGATGCCGCCCTCGTTCGGCACGTCCGAGTCCTCGCCGACGTAGAAACCACCGTAGATGCAGCGGCCGAGATGCTCCGCGAAGTGCCCGTACAGATGCCGGCTGATGGCCGGACCGGGGACGTCGAGATCGATCACGACGCGCGCTGCTGATGCAGTCGACATGACTCAGCTCCTTGGTCTCTTACAGTTGTCGCCATGAAGAAGGCATCCACCGTGGTGACGATGGCCGACGTGGCGCGGTCCGCGGGGGTGTCCACGATGACGGTCTCGAACGTGATCAACGGTCGGCCGCGGGTCGGTGCCGCGACCCGGGAGCGGGTCCTGGCCTCGATCAACGAGCTCGGCTACCAGGTCAATCTGGCCGCCCGGCACCTGCGCGCCGGCCGTACCGGCGTGGTCGGCCTCGCGGTTCCGGAACTCGAGCGCCCGTACTTCGGTCAACTGGCGGGCCGGCTCGCGGATCGCTTCGAGGCGCAGGGCCTGCGGATCGTGATGGAGCGGACCGGCGCCAGCCGCGAGGGCGAGATGGACGCGGTCGCGTTCTCCCGGCTCCGGATGTACGACGGCCTGATCCTCAGTGTGGTCGACATCGACCCGGCCGAACTGGCCCAGATCCGCACCGACGCGCCAGTGGTGATGATCGGCGAGCGGGCGCTGCCGTCGGGGTTCGACCACGTGATGATGGACAACGTCGACGGTGCCCAGCAGGCGACCGCGCATCTGCTCGCCACCGGTGCCCGCCGCGTCGCGATGCTCGGCGGCGATCCGGCCGGTTCGGCGAACATGCCGTCCCTGCGTGCCGAGGGCTACGCGCTCGCGCACACCCAGGCCGCCGTACCGATGGATCCGGACCTGACCGTTCGATGCCAGTTCCGCCTCCAGGACGGGTACGACGAGGTCCGGCGACTGCTCGAGCGGGGGATCGGCTTCGATGCCGTGTTCGCACTCACCGATCTCGTCGCGATCGGCGCCTTGCGCGCGCTGGCCGACGCCGGACTGCGGGTGCCGGACGAGGTCCAGGTGGTCGGCTTCGACGACATCGACGAAGCGCCGTACCTGGTCCCGTCGCTGTCCACCGTCAACCCGGGGCACGAGGAGATGGCCGACGCGATCACCGCGCTGCTGCTCGCCCAGCTCAACGGCGGCCCGACTCGCGACCCGCAGGAACTGATCGTGCCGGCGCACCTGATCCGGCGCGGCACCACCAAACCCGTCGCCTAGCAGCACGTGGACCTCCTGTCGCTGCAGGAGGTATATCGATAAACGGCCCGCTGGGCAAGACGAGGGCACGTCCTGCCCAGCGGATCAGCTCATTCCGTCAGCAACTTCTCGATGTCGGCCAGTTGCTCGTCGCGGAGCGGACCGAACGACATCGCGGCCGCGTTCTCCTCGGCCTGCGCGACGGTGCGGAAACCAGGAATCGGGACGGTCCGCGGGCTCCGCGCCCACAGCCACGCGAGCGCACCCTGCGCCAGCGTCCGGCCGTCGCTTTCCAGTACGTCCCGGATCGCCGACACCTTGTCCCACCATTCCGGAGCCGGTACGCCGCCCTTGTCGAAGAAGCGCAGCCACGACGGCGGCAGCGTGCGGATGTCCGCACCGGTGGCCGGCCGGTCCGCGGCGCGGCGGCCGAGGATGCCCATGCCCAATGGCGTCCGGTTGATGCTGGCGAGATCGGCCCGTTCGCAGAGCGCGAAGAAGTCCGACGCATCGTGCAGGACACTCGCCTCGTGCTGCACCGCCGAGCAGTGCTCGCCCTCGGCGAAGAGCTCCGCGCTGTGCAGTGTGTCAGTGCTCCAGGCGTAGCTGCGGATCAATCCTTCGCGGACCAGGTCCTCGCACGCCTCCCGCAACGGCAGCGCGATCTCGTCGGTGGTGTCGAAGTGCAACTGGTACAGATCGATGTGGTCGGTACCGAGCCGGTCGAGCGATGCCCGGACAGCCTTGTGCAGGTACTCGACCGAGCCGTCCTGATGGTGCATGACTCGCGTCGACTCGTCGAACGTGTTGCCCCACTTGGTCGCGATCACGACTTCGCCCCGCCGCCCCTCGAGAGCCTTGCCGAGCACCCGCTCGCTGTGACCCGCGCCGTACACATCGGCGGTGTCGAAGAACGTCACGCCGAGGTCGATCGCCCGCCGGATCGCGCGCACCGACTCCTCGTCGTCCACCTCACCCCAGCCCAGCGGTTCTCCGGCCGGATTGCTGAACGGACCGCCGATCGCCCAGCACCCGAACCCGACGGGGCTGACCTCGATCCCTACTCGTCCCAACGTGCGCATATCCATGACACCGACCCAACCAAGGATCGCTTCATCGGTCCAATGAATCTTTTCCACACTGTTGATGCGAATGGTGCATGGATCAGTAGCCGGTCGCGCGGGCGGCCAGTGCGTGGTTCATTGCGACGAACTGGGGCTCGATGGTGCCGGAGAGCATGGAGCGGGTGAAGGGGACGGCCGCGCCGCGGAACGTCTCCTGCTGGATCAGCCGGGTGTGGCCGTCGGGCAGCGCCTCGAGGCGGAACGAGTGCTCACCATCGAAGATGCCGCCGAAGCCGACCTTGCCGATCCAGCGCAGTTCCTTGCCAGGCTCGACCACGAGCAGCTTGGGCGAGAAGGTGAGCTCCTTGCCGTCGGTGTCGCGCAGGACGTTGGTGATGGTCCCGCCGGCCGTCAGCTCACCGGTCGAGGACACGATGAACGGGTTCCACTGCGGGTACGCCTGCCGGTCCGCGAGCACCTTCCAGACCTGCTCCGGTGGCGCGGCGATGTCGAGCTCGGTGTGCAGCACGAACGGCCGGACGATCGTGTACACGGTGTACCCGGCGAACAGGACAACAAGGGTGCCGAGGGCAACCAGGATCTTACGGCGCTTCTTCATGACTTCTCCGGATCAGGTCCGAGGGTGCTGTGCACCAGCTCCCTCACGTAGGCGGAATCGATCGGCTCGCCGGTGACGAGGAGCCGGTAGTACAGCGGCCCGACCAACTGGTCGACCAGTACGGCGGGAGAGGCGTGTCCGGGGACGAGACCGTCCGCCTGGGCCTGCCCGATGACCGCGGTGACAGCAGCGTGCCGCTCACCCCACAGAGCACGGACACTCTCACCGACCCGCGGCTCCCGAGCCGCGGCCGCGGCCAGATCGGCGATCAGGGTCGTCGGTACGGCGCTCAGCGTCGTGGCGATGCCCGTCACCAGCTCGGTGAGGTCGCGGCGCGGGTCCCCGCTCGGCTCGAACGGCACGGCAGCGCGTAGGCCGGTGATCATCGCGATCACCAGTTCGGCCTTGGACGGCCAGCGGCGGTAGAGCGTCGTCTTCGCCACGCCGGCCCGGTCCGCGACCCGGTCGACCGACAGGCCGTCGTACCCGCCGGCTCGCATCTCGGCCATGGCGGCCTCGAGCACGCGTGCCTCGACGCCGGCATCCCTCGGTCGTCCTCTCACCATGTCTCTATTTTCGCTACTGCGGTATCGAAAAACAAGACTGACATCGATTGTCAGTGATTGGTGGCAGCGTCGGGCGGGTGATCAGATCGCACAGACTGCTGCTGCCCGCAGCCTTCATCACGTCCCTGGGGAACAACATCCAACTGATCGGCGCCGCGCTGCTGCTGGTCCAGGCGCAGGGGTCGATGCTCGATGTCGGCTGGCTGTTCATCGCCGTCGCCGTGCCGCAGGCGGTGCTGTCGCCGTACTTCGGCCGGCTGGCGGATCGGCTCGACCGGCGGTTGCTGTGGATCGGTTGCGACGTCGTCAGCGCGGTCGCGGCGCTGGGTCTGCCGATCGGTCTGGCCGTCGGCGCGCCGCAGCAGGCCGTCGTCTACGCGAGCAACTTCGCGCTGGCCGTGGTGGCGGCGCTGTTCATGCCGGTGAGCGCCGCGTTGGTGCGGGAGCGAGTGCCGGCGCCGGAGTTGCGCCGCTTCAACGGGCACTACGAGATCGCGTTGCAGAGCGGGATGTTGCTGTCGGCGTCGGTCGGCGGATTCGCCTTGCAGTACTTCGGTTCTACGCCGCTGTTCGTGTTCAACGGGATCACGTTCGTTGCCTCGGCGCTGCTTGTTGTTGCCGTCGGCGCCCGCCGCCGGCGGACCGGGACGGTGGTCGGGGCGCCGTCGGTGACCAAGCGAGTGGTGGTCAGGTTGCCGGTCGGAGCGCTGGCATTGCTCTACGGTCAGGGGCTGGTGGTGGTGACGGTGTTCAATGCGCTGCTGCCCGTCCTGATTGTCGGTGAGTGGCATCGCGGTGCGGCTGTGGTCGGTGTCGTGGACGCACTCGGGGGCGCCGGGTTCCTGCTGGCCGCGGTGGCCTACCGGCGTTCCGCCGTACGGCTGGGTGATCTGCGGGTCGCGCTGATCGGGTTCGTCGGGTGCAACGCGTTGCTTGTGCTGCAGCCGCTGTTCGGTGTTGGAGCGCTGATGGGACTCGTGCTCGTCGGCGCGTTCGTGTTCGGCCAGGCCAGGATCGCGACGCGTTTGCTGCTGATGACGTCGGTGGACGAGTCCCAGGTCGGGCGCGCGTTCGGTGTCGCCAACGGCTACGGTCTGGCCACGACGGTCGTCGTCATGCTGGTCACGTCGGCGATCACGGACCGCACCAGCACGCACTACGGCTTCGCGGCGCTCGCGGGCATCAGCCTCGCCGCCGCGGTGCTCGCCGTCGTCTGGATCCGCAGGGCGAGGCTCCGGGCCGAATCTGACAGAGCTTATATAAGTGCTGTTACGATGTAGGGCATGGACGATCCGACCGAACAGAGTCAGTGGCGCGGCCTGTACCAGCTGCAGGCCCGGATGGATGCCGAGATCGCGCGCATCTACACCGAGCGGCAGATCAAGGGCCTGAAGCCGACGTACGTGATGGAGCTGCTGCGGCTGCAGGCCAAGGGGCCGATGACGATCACCGAGCTGGCCGAGTCGGTCGGCCGTACGCATTCGGCGCTCAGCCAGAAGGTGTCCGCGATGCGCACCGCGGGTCTGGTGCGAACCGTGCCTGGGACCGACGCTCGCAGCAAGAAGGTCACGCTGACCGCCAAGTCCAAGGCCATCGTCGAGCTGCTCGCGGCCGAGTGGCGGGCGACGGAGGCGGCGATCACCGAGCTGGAGGCGGAGATCCCGTATCCGATGACGCAGGTGGTCCGTGACGTCGAGGAGGCGCTGGCGCGGAAGAGCTTCCACGACCGGATCGCGGAGAAGCTGCAGGGATTCGAGGGCGATCCCTCGCCGAAGCAATGATGCGGGCGTTCATCGACCTGCGCCCGCTGCGGGTCTCGCCGGCGTTCCGGCGGCTCTGGGCCGGGCAGATGCTGTCCATGTTCGGCGGACAGCTGGCCTTCGTCGCGGTGATGTTCCAGGTGTGGGACGAGACCTCGAGTGCGGCGTGGACCGGTGCGGTGGGGTTGTCGAAGGCCCTGCCGTTGATCCTGCTCGGGCTGTTCGCCGGCGCGGCGGTCGACCGGTTCGAGCGGCGGCGGTTCTACCTGATCACCACCACTGGGCAGCTCGTCACGGCGGGCCTGATGGCGAGTCAGTTGATCATCGGTTCGATGCCTGTCGGCGTACTGCTCGGGCTGGTGGCCGCGCAAGCGGCGTTCGGGGCTGCGAGCGGGCCGGTGGCGCGGACCGTGCTGCCACAGTTGCTGCCGCGCGAGTTGCTCGCCAGTGGCATCGCGCTGAACCGGATCGCGTTCCAGGGGCCGATGTTGATCGGGCCCGCGGTGGGCGGTCTCGTGGTGAGTGCCTGGGGGACCGGGGTCTGCTACCTGATCGACTGTCTCAGCTTCATCGCCGCGTTGTACGGCGTACTCGGTCTGCCGAGACTGCGGGTCGAGGCGGTGGCTCGGGCGGGGTTGCGAGGTGTGCGGGACGGGTTGGCGTTCCTGGTGTCGACGCCGGTGATCCGCGGAGCGTTGATCACTGATCTCGCGGCCACGGTTCTCGCGATGCCGGTCAGCCTGTTCCCGGTGATCAACGCGGAGCGGTTCGGCAACGATCCGCGGACGCTCGGGTTGTTCCTGACCGCGATCGCGGTCGGCGGCGTGGCGGCATCGGTCCTGTCCGGTGTCTTCACCCGGCTGCCGCGGCACGGTGTGGTGATGCTGGTCGCCTCCGCCACCTGGGGGATCACCCTGCTGCTGTTCGCGTTCGCGCCGACGGCGTGGCTCGCGTTGGTCTTCCTCGCCCTGGCCGGTGCCGCCGACACGGTGTCTGTGATCTCGCGCAGCACGATCATCCAGTTGCACACCCCGAACGAACTGCTCGGTCGCGTCACCGCCGCGGAACAGATCGTCGGTCAGGCGGGGCCGGACCTGGGCAACCTCCGTGGCGGTGTGGTCGCCCAGTTGACGTCACCGGCGGCCTCGCTCGCGTCCGGCGCCATCCTCTGTGTCGTCGCGGTCGCCGCGGTGGCCGCCAGTACTCCGGGCCTCCGGCAACCGGCGCCCGAGGAGCAGCTGGCGCCCGAGGAGCAACTGACCGACTAGGTGTACCGGGACAAGACGTTGGTGGCAGGTGAGTTGGGGTTGACGTGAGGAGAACCTCCGGTTGGGGTGTGGCTTGTCGAAGGCTTCACAC
>NZ_JBFAKS010000061.1:0-41640 GCF_040655855.1 Kribbella sp. NPDC050281
CCGCCGAAGCCGAGGCCAACTACTATGCACAAACCCGCGACGACCAACCGGTCGCACTCACATAACCGAGGGCGCACCAACCCCGGGACGGTTCACCAAGCGCACCCAGCCGGCCAACCCACACACTCCTGGGTCAACCCACCAGAGCGGGCGAGGGCGGAGGCGGGGGCGGGGGATGGAGGGGGTTCGTGGTCAGCCTGGGGGGTTGGCGAGCGCGGCGTAGGCCTGGATCAGGTGGGCTGAATCTGTTTCCCAGTTGAGGTCTGCGGCTGCTGTGCGGACTCCGTCGGCGTACGTCGCGTAGTTCTCGATCAAAGCGCGCACGGCGGCGGTGAGGGAGGCTGGATTGCCCGGCTCGTAGAGGGTGCCGAGTTTGTGGGCCGTGACCACGGCGCGCATTTCGGGGAGGTCGGCGGCTACGACGGGAACACCCGCCCGGACCGCGTGGAAGAGCTTGTTCGGCAGAGCGAGGCGGTGGTTCTCGCAGGTGTTGGTGAGGGTGACCAGCGAGATGCCGTACGACCGGAGCGTGTCGTCGACCTCGTCGATCGAGCGTTCCGCCACGGTCTCCACCGGCCCGAGATCCAAGCGGTAGTTGGGATCCGCCGACCCCATCAGCACGGTCCGGAACGGCGCCAACTGACGCGCGGCCGCCACCACGGTCGGCAGATCACGACCCGCACCGATGCGGCCGGCGTACAGCAGACCCTCCGGCGCGTCCGGCGGCTGCGGTACGTCGTCCGCCCGCGGGAACGTGTTCCGTACGACGCGAACGTCGCTCAACCCACGTTCGCGCAACCTGGCGGCGATCCCGTCCGACACGGTGATGACCAAGGACGCCTTACCAGCTAGGGAAACCTCGAGCTTCCGCCCCCGCGCCCGCCACAACGGCGCCGGCCGGCCGGGCAACGCGCGATCGAACCACAGCTCGTGTGTGTCGTACACCAGCTTGGCCGACCACTTCCCGGCGTACTCGGCGGCGAGCTCGAGGGTGTTGAAGTCGTGCGCGTGCACGACCTCGAACGGACCCGCCGCGGCCACTCGCGGGGCCGCGGCGGTACGCCACTGCTTCTCGGTCCGATTGCGATGCTCCGGCAGCAGCAACCACCGGCCGAACCGCTGGACCAGGACCTTCGGCCCGTTCCGGCCGTGGCCGACCGCGAGGCCGCCGTTGCCGGCCCGCAGTCCGGCCGAGCGGGAGACCGACTCGACCGTGACGCCCGGCCCGACCGCGAAGCCCTCCGGGACGTCCCGCCCGATGATGTGGATCGTGTGCCCCGCGCTGGCCAGCGCGGTCGCCTCCCGCAGGATGCGCGAGTCGCCGGCGATCGGGGACTGCGCGATCATCAGAACCCGCATGTCACCTCTCGCCGGTGATGAAGGGCCGCAGCACCTCGACCGACCTGCGGCCGTCGTGCAGCTCGCGGACGTAATCCGGCGCGGCGTCGGCGATCTTGCGGGCCGGGTCGCGCTCGTAGATCAGCCGCTCGATCACCTCGGACAGGTCGTCCGGGTTGGCCTCCACGATCGGCAGGCCGGTCGGCAGCAGGTCGCGGACCGGGTCCGCCACATGCCCGACGGTGACCCGGCCGGCCGCCATCGACTCGCAGGCGAAGACGCCGTACGACCCGAGCAGCAGCTGGTCGACCACGATGTCCGCGCTGCGCACCATCTCGGCGAGCTCGGAGTGCGGCAGACCCTGGACCCGCTGGTACTTGATCAAGCCACGCGCATCCAGATCGGTGAGCACCGGGTCGACGTACGCCGATCCCTTCAGCGCACTGGCCGACGGCGCGTGCAGCACCACCGGCACCTCCCGGTCCAGCACCGGCTGGGTCGACGCGAACTCGTCGACGTCGACGGCCAACGGCAACCAGATGCTGTTGTCGACGAACTCCAGCAGGTCCGGAGTGGTGACGTACACGGGACCCTCGTAGACATCCAGCTGAGTCCGCAGCAGGTCGTTCGCCGACTGCAGCCGCTGACTCAGCTCGTCGTCCGGGTCGCGGAACGGCGAGTACTGGTACTTCGCCCGGTGCAGCGACGGGTCACGAATCTCCGACCCGTGGAAGATCAGGCCGTGCTTGATGCCGGCCTGCTCCAGGATCGGGATGTCGATGTTGAACATCTGCCCGCGCTGCTGCCCGAACATCGGCCGTCCGGCCTCGAGCAGCACGTGGGTGACCTCGCGCAGCACGTACGCCGTGAGCTCCAGCTGCCACCGCAGATCGGACCGGTACTGCCGGTACGACCCGGTGCGGTGCACCCGGAAGTCGAACGCGCCGCTGCCTGTGGTGAGGGACTCGGCGATGAGCCCCGGCACTTCACGCTCCAGCGCGGTCGCCCACAGCCAGGCCTGACCGGCACTGTTGACCGGACCGATCAGCAGACGCTTCTGCTTCTTCTCGACCCGACCACCGGGCTGAACCCGCTCGAGCGTGCGGCCGACGAGTTCGCCGTACAGGCCGCGGAGCTTGTCGGCCTGCCCGGCCCAGGAGACCTCCTGCTGGTAGCCCGGATCCGCCACCTTCTCGCGGTAGCTGTCCAGGTCACCGAGGACCATCCGCACCTTCGACGCCAGGTCGTGCGCGTCCGCCGCGACGAACACCTCGCCGATCCGGGTCCGGTCGACGAACTCCTTCATGCTCGGCATGTCGCTGACCACCACCGGCAGCCCGGCAAAGGCGTACTCGAACAGCTTGTTCGGCAGCGCCATCTCGTGGCTCGGGTACCGCAGGATCGGGATCAGGCCGACGTCGGCGGTGCGCAGGAACGCGACCACCTCTTCCGGCTCGACCGGATCGAGGCAGTGCAACCGGTCCTCGACGCCGAGGTCCGCGGCCTGGGTCTGCAACTCCTTGACCGCGTCGGTCGCGACACCGGGCACACACACGATGGCCAGGTGCACGTCCGGCAGGTCCACCAGGGCCTGGACGGCGGTGTGGAGGCCACGGGCCCGGGTGACGCCGCCGCTGTAGACCAGCAGCGGCACCTGGGACGCCAGACCGATCCGGCTGCGGATGTCGGACACCTCGACCGACACGTCCGCCGGGTTCGGCGTGTTCATGATCACCGTCGGCTCGCGGTCGAGGTGGTGATCCTTCGTCAGCGTGCGTGCGATCGCCGGGCTGACGGTGACCACCCGGTCCACGGCATTGATGTACTCCGCCTCGTGGTTCGCCCAGGCCGCGATCGAGCGGCGGGTCCGGGCGCCGTACTGCGACAGCCCGGCCACGTACTCGTGCGCGTCGTAGACGACCTTCAGGTCCTTGCCGCGGAGCGTCGCCCGGCCGGCGGCACGCGAGGCGACGCCGATCACGTGCATGTCGTGCGCGTGCACCACATCGGGCTCGAGCCGGTCGATCAGGTCACCGAACGCGAGCTCCAGGTCCAGCGCCTCGGGGTGCAGCTTGCGCCACGGTGCCGGCCAGGGCATCCGGTGGATCACGCCGTCGAACGCGCGCCAGCCGAACTTGAACGGCACGTCGGCCTTGTTCCCGACGCCCTTGCGGACCCAGGTCGCCTTCCGCGCCGCCTGCCACCGCGAACGGCGCAGCAGCCGGCCGCCGACGCCGAGCCTGTACTTGATCGGATTGCCCTTGCCCGCCTTGGCCGCGGCGATGGCATGCCCGGAGTCCGCCTTGAGCTCCTGCAGCCCGGCATCGATCCGCTGGTCGCGGGCGACGTACGTGCCCGGGTGCCGGTAGCCGACGAACGGCGGCCGCCAGTCCCTGCGGGCCTTGCGGCTGCGCTGGCGTTCCTCGCGCAGACTGAAGGGAACCGCCACCCGGACGATCAGCGCGCCGTCGAGCACCTCCCTCGACGGCATGCCGCTGGCCGAGACACCGAGCACAGTCACCTCTGCTCCGGTCTCGGCCAGCGCTGCGGCCTCCTTGCGGACCCGGCTGTCGTTGGTGACGTCGTTGGCGACGATCATCACGACCCGCAGGTCGGCATACGTCACTGGCTGACCGACCTTCCGATCACAAGCCGGCGCACGCCAACCCAGCGGGCCGGGTCGGTGCGGTCACGACCGTCGACGAGCACCTTGACGCCCGGCAGCTCGGCCGGGGTCAGCTGCGCGTACTCCGGGTGGTCGGCCTGCAGCACCGCCGCGTCCACCGGCGTGCCCAGCGCGTACGGCGTGAAGCCGAGCTGCTGCAGCTCCTCGTCGGTGTAGAGCGGGTCGTGCACGGATACCTCCGCACCACGGGACTTCAGCGCCTCCACGGCCGGGAACACCCCGGAGAACGCCGTCTCCTTCACACCGCCACGGTACGCCGCACCAAGCACGACCACCTTGGCTCCGGTCAGGTCGCCGTACGCGCCCTCGAGCAGGCCGACGGTGTACTCCGGCATGCCGAGGTTCGCCTCGCGGGCGGCCCGGACCACGGTGGCCTCCGGGTCGGTCCACAGGTACAGCCGCGGGTAGACCGGGATGCAGTGGCCGCCGACCGCGATACCGGGCCGGTGGATGTGGCTGTAGGGCTGCGAGTTCGACGCCTCGATCACCTGGTGGACGTCGATGCCGTTCTGGCCGGCGAACCGGGCGAACTGGTTCGCCAGGCCGATGTTGACGTCGCGGTAGGTGGTCTCGGCCAGCTTCGCCAGCTCGGCCGCCTCGGCCGACCCCAGGTCCCAGACGCCGTTGCCGCGCTCCAGGTCCGGACGGTCGTCGAAGTCCAGCACGGCCTCGTAGAACGCGGTGGCGCGCTTGGCGCCCTCCTCGGACAGGCCGCCGATCAGCTTCGGGTACTTGCGCAGGTCCGCGAAGACGCGACCGGTCAGTACCCGCTCCGGAGAGAACACCAGGTGGAAGTCCTGGCCCTCGGTCAGACCGGAGATCTCCTCGATCATCGGCTTCCACCGGTTGCGGGTGGTGCCGACCGGCAGGGTGGTCTCGTAGCTGACCAGGGTGCCAGGGCTGAGGTTCTCGGCCAGCGACCGGGTGGCGTTCTCCATCCAGCCGAACTCCGGCTCGCCGGTCTCCTCGTCGACGAACAGCGGCACGACCACGACGACGGCGTCGCTGTTCGGGATGGCTTCGGCGTAGTCCGTGGTCGCCCGCAGCCGGCCGTCGGCCACGGTCTCGGCCAGCAGCTCGGCCAGGTGGGCCTCACCCGGGAACGGCTCTTGGCCGGCGTTGACCAGCTCGACGAACTTCTCGTTGATGTCGACACCGACGACCTGATGACCCTTGGCCGCGAACTGGACCGCCAACGGCAGTCCGATCTTGCCTAAGGCAACAACACTGACACGCACAGGAACTCCACTAGGTAGTGATTCTTCATCGGGGGCCTCGTAGCTTCCGCTCCAGCGGATGCTCGACGAACTTGTACATCAGCCACGAGGCGAGGATCGAGAGGGCGCAGACACCGGCGTACCAGGTCAGGTTGAACCAGCCGACCTTGCCGACCGGACCGTGGATCTCCACGATCGCGTACAGCACGGTGGCGTGGATCAGGTAGAAGGAGTAGGACCACTGGCCGAGCGCGACCAGCGGCTTGCTGCGTAGCCAGGACCTGCCGCCGCGGGTGTCGCGGATCGCGACGGCGAAGATCAGGAAGCCGTACAGCAGGGTCAGGATCTCCTTCTGGGTCAGGCCGATGGTGATGCCGAAGGGGACCTTGGCCGGGTGCTCGCCGGAGTAGTACAGGGTGAACAGGCCGAACCCGACGACCAGGAACGCGAACCAGACCGGGATCCGCGGCTTCCAGCCGGACCGGAGCGTGATCGCCAGCGCGATGCCGAACAGGAACGACGTCGAGTGCAGCACCGGTTGCGGGAACACCGGTATGACACCGGGGAAGTGGAACAACGAGAGCCGGTAGGCCCCCGAGAGCACGAGGATGGCGACACAGAAGATCAGGCCACCGGTCGTCTTCAGCTTGGCCGTGGCCCGCTGCACGAACGGGTGGTACGCGTAGAAGAACGCCTCCACCGACAACGTCCAGGACGCCGGGTTGCCGCCGTACAGGATCGTCGGATCGTTCGTCCAGCCGTGCAGCAGTAGCACCGACAGCAGCAGCACGGTGAGCGAGATCGGCTTGATCCAGGGCATGTCGGCCGGCGGATCGACCCGGTAGAACACGAAGAAGGCCGCGATCAGCGCGACCATGTGGGCCGGCCAGATCCGGGCGAACCGGCGCCGGTAGAAGGTGCGGATCTTCGTCCCCGGCTGGGCCGACCAGGTCAGCACGAAACCGGACAGCACGAAGAAGAACGTCACCCCCGACGTACCCCACTTGAGGAAGTCGAAGATCGGCAGCGGCGCCAGGTTGGACATGTGGTGGCAGAACACGAAGAACGCCGCCCACCACCGCAGACCGGTCAGCGACTCCACCCTGGGCAGTCGCTGGCGTGGCGCCTCCGGACCGGAGGTGCCGGTTCCCGCCGCGACTTCGGCAACGGCCGACGCCGGGGACTCGGTCCCCGGCGCCGGCTGTTGGCTCTGGTCTTCCTCGGCGGCCTTCGTCATAGGTCTACTCCGCGAGAGCGGAGACGACCCGGCCTGCGGCGTGGCCGTCTCCGTAGGGCATGGGGCGGTTTGATGCCGGGACAGGCCGGGCGGCCAGTCCGGGCAACTTGCTCACGTCGGATGTCAGGACGTTCCAGCCGTCGTCCAGGGTCTCCACCCATTCGGTCTCGGTGCGCAACGTGGTGCACACCCGGCCGAGCAGGAACGCCTCCTTCTGGAGACCACCGGAGTCGGTCACCACGCCGGCCGAGCCGAGCACGGCCGCGACCATCTCCGGGTAGGCGAGCGGTTCCCGGACGTGCAGCGAACCGTCCGGACGGTCGAGCTTGATGCCGTACTCCGCGCAGCGCGCGACCAGCCGCGGATGCGCGAGCAGCAGCACCGGTGCACCAGCGGCCGCGAGACCGTCGATGATCGCCGCCAGCCGGGCCGGGTCGTCGGTGTTCTCGGCCCGGTGGATGGTCGAGACGACGTACTCGCCGCGCTCGAACGGCAGGTCCAGCGGCTTGTCCTGGACCGCGTCGCGGACCCGGAAGCACACGTCCGTCATCACGTCGCCGACCAGCCGCGCCTTGTCCGTCAGGCCCTCGTTGGCCAGGTGGTCCATCGCCACCTGGGTCGGGGCCAGCAGGAGGTCGGCCGCGTGGTCGGTCAGGACGCGGTTGTGCTCCTCCGGCATCCGCCGGTTGAACGACCGCAGCCCCGCCTCCAGGTGCGCCACCGGCAGATGCATCTTCACCGCCGACAGCGTCCCGGCGAGCGTCGAGTTCGTGTCGCCGTACACCAGCACCCAGTCGGGCTGGTGCTCATCCAGTACGGCGTCCATCGCGGCCAGCATCGCGCCGGTCTGGACACCGTGGCTGCCGGACCCGACGCCCAGGTGGACGTCCGGGTCCGGGATCCGCAGGTCGGCGAAGAACACGTCGGACATGTTCTTGTCGTAGTGCTGCCCGGTGTGCACGATCACATGCTGGTGCTCGGTGGCGGCGAATGCCTCCGCCACCGGCGCCAGCTTGACGAACTGTGGTCGTGCCCCGACGACACTCAGGACCTTCATGACTGCGCGAACTCCGGGGCGACCTTGATGGTGCGGTCCTCGGCGGCGGACTGGATCACGGCCTCGGCGACGACGACGGTCTGCAGGCCCTGCTTCAGCGTGACGATGTCGGCCCCCTTGCCCAGCACCGCGTCCCGGAACGCCTCGTGCTCGGTGCGCAGCGGCTCCGGCTTGCTGATCGCGTACCGGATCATGTCGCCCTCGCTGACACCGCGGAAGTGCGCGACGTCGTCCCACGCGGTGGCAACCGTGCCGTTGGCGTGGAAGGACAGGTCGGCCAGCAGCGTGTCGGCGATGAACGCGCCCTTCTCACCGGTGACGACGGTGAGCCGCTCCTTCATCGGGGACAGCCAGTTGACCAGGTGGCTGGTCACGGTGCCGTCGGCAAGCTTGCCGGTCACCGCGATCAGGTCCTCGTACTGCCGGCCGGACTTGTGCGCGCTCTGTGCGGACACCGCGATGAACGGCGACTGGGTCACCCAGGCGGTCAGGTCGATGTCGTGGGTGGCCAGGTCGAGCACCACGCCGACGTCGGCGATCCGGGCCGGGAACGGGCCCTGGCGGCGGGTGGTGATCTGGTAGATGTCGCCCAGCTCGCCGGCCTCCAGCCGCACCCGCAGCGCCTGCAGCGCCGGGTTGTACCGCTCGATGTGACCGACCGCGCCGATCACGCCGGCCGCCTCGAACGCCTTGGCGATCTCGGTCGCCTCGGCCGCGGATCCGGCCAGCGGCTTCTCGATCATCGCGTGCACGCCGGCCTCGGCCAGCGCCTTCGCGATCTCCGAGTGGTACTGCGTCGGGACCGCCACCACGCAGTAGTCGATGCCCTCGGCAATCAACTGCTCGATGTTCTCGTGCACCGGGCGACCGCCGGCCACGCCGAACTTGTCACCGTCCGGGTCGGCGACGGCGACCAGGTCGACGCCCTCGAGGGAGGCGAGCACGCGGGCGTGGTGGCGCCCCATCATGCCCAGGCCGATCAGTCCGGCTCGCAGGTTCGCCATCTCACGCACCAGCCTTCGCCACGGTGTTCACCGCGGACACGATCCGGTTCAGGTCCTCCTCGGACAGCGAGGGGTGGACCGGCAGCGAGAGCACCTGCGCCGCGGCCTTCTCGGTCTCCGGCAGGTCCAGCTCGCGCTGGAACGAGGGGAGCCGGTGGTTCGGGATCGGGTAGTAGACGCCGCAGCCGACGCCGTACTCGGTGCGCAGCGCGTTCGCGAAGCCGTCGCGATCCTCGGTCACCCGGATCGTGTACTGGTGGTAGACGTGCGTCGCCTCGGCGGCCACGGCCGGTACGGCGACACCCTGCAGGTTCGCGTCCAGGAAGGCCGCGTTCTCCTGCCGCTGCTTGGTCCAGCCGGTCAGCTTGGTCAGCTGCACCCGGCCGATCGCGGCGTGCAGGTCGGTCATCCGGTTGTTCAGGCCGACCAGCTCGTTCTCGTACTGCTTGAGCATGCCTTGGTTGCGCAGCAGGCGCATCCGGCGCTCGATGTCGGCGTTCGCGACCGAGTTCATGCCGCCCTCACCGGACGTCATGTTCTTGGTCGGGTACAGGCTGAACATCGCGAACTCGCCGAAGCTGCCGACCTGCGTGCCGTCCCAGGTCGCGCCGTGCGCCTGCGCGGCGTCTTCGTAGATCTGGATGCCGTGCTTGTCCGCAATGGCCTGCAGGGCGGTCATGTTCGCCGGGTGACCGAACAGGTGCACCGGCATGACGGCCTTGGTCTTCTCGGTGATCGCGGCCTCGACCGCGGCCGGGTCCAGGCAGAAGTACGTCGGCTCGATGTCGGCGAACACCGGAGTGGCGCCGGTCAGCGCGACGCTGTTCGCGGTCGCGGCGAACGTGAAGGACGGGACGATGACCTCGTCACCCGGTCCGACGCCGGCGGCCAGCAGGCCGAGGTGGAGACCCGATGTGCCCGAGTTCGTCGCGACGCAGGCTCGGCCGGAGACGAGCGCTGCGCCGAACTCCTGCTCGAAGGCCGCCACCTCGGGGCCCTGGGCAAGCATGCCGGACTGCATCACCCGGTCGACGGCCTCGCGCTCCTCCTTCCCGATGATCGGCTTCGCGGCCGGAATCGGCTGCACCATCAGTTCTCCTCCATGTCTTCACCGGCCGGCCGCAGCCGTCCGTCGGTTTCGATGTACGTCTCGCCCGTGTCCGGGCACTTCCACCCGCCGTTCCCGACGTCGAGCAGCGGAACTCCGGCCTTGCCGACCCACTTGATCCGGCGGGCCGGAACCCCGGCGACCAGCGCGAAGTCTGGCACGTCCTTGGTGACCACCGCACCCGCGGCGACGGTGGCCCAGCGGCCGATGGTGACCGGCGCCACGCAGACGCTGCGCGCACCGAGCGAGCAGCCTTCCTTCATGGTGACGCCGACCGGCTCCCAGTCGTGCCCGCTCTTCAGTGAGCCGTCCGGGTTCACCGCGCGCGGGAAGTAGTCGTTGGTCAGCACCACGGCCGGACCGATGAACACGCCGTCCTCGAGCGAGGCCGGTTCGTAGACCAGGGCGTTGTTCTGGACCTTGCAGTTCTTGCCCATCCGGACCCCGGTCCCGACGTAGGCGCCGCGGCCGACGATGCAGTTCTCGCCCAGCACCGCGTTCTCGCGGATCTGGGCCAGATGCCAGATCGACGAACCGTCGCCGATCACGGCGCTGTCGTCGACATCGGCGGTGGGCGCGATGCGGGACGTCACAGGGTCTCCTTCGCAGTGAGCCAGGTGGTGAGTGCTTCGGCCGAGCGGCTTCCGTCGTGGAGTTCCGCCACGTAGCCGGGGCCGGCGGCCGCCCGCTCGGCGGCGGCGTCGCGATCGGCGATCAGGCCCGTGACGACATCACCCAGAGTGTCTGGATCCGCCTCCACGATCGGCACCTCTCGTCCGGTCAGACTTCGTACCCGGTGGCGCACGGCGTCACCGACGTACGACACCACGATCCGCCCGGCGGCCAGTGCTTCCGCGGCGGCCACGCCGTACAGGCCGATCCGAAGTTGGTCGACAACGATGTCCGCGTCGCCGATGACGCTCGGCATCCGATCGTGCGGTACGCCAGTGATGCGTCGGTACTCGATCGCGCCGGACTCGTGCAGCCGGGTCAGAACGGCGTCGATCTCCTCGGTGCCCTTGAGTTTCGCGTTCGACGGGACGTGCGCGACGACCGGCCGTTCGCCGGTGAACAGCGGGCGGGCCGCCTGCTGCCAGCGCGTCGCATCGATCGCCACCGGCAACCATCGCGCGTCCGGTACGTCGTCCAGCAGGTCGACCGTGGACACAAACACCGGAAGGCCGAGGCTCTCGACCAGCTCGGCGTGCCGACGGGCCTGCGTCTCCAGGCGCTCGGTCAGCTCGTCACCGGGGACGAACGGCGACCAGCGCTCGCGCTTCGCGTGCCGGCTGGGGAGGCGGATGTCGGAACCGTGGAAGAGCAGGGAAACGTTGATGCCGGCATCGACCATGGTCGCGATGTCGGGCGACGCGTCGGGGAAGCCGCGGGCACCGAAGATCGGGCGCAGCGACTCCACCATCACGTGCGTGTACGAACCGACGATGTGCTGCTCCTGGGCCCGCTGCCAACGGGGCTGGCCGAACCAGGCGAGCGGTACGCCGTAGTCGTGGACGAACTGGAACTGCGCCTTGCGCTGCAACGTGAACGAGACGGCGCCGACCCCGGGGATCGTCTGGGCGGATTGGGCCCAGGCGTGCCCCTGACCGGCGGAGTTGGTCGGTCCGACCAGCATCCGCACGGGGGTCGTGGCCACCGGCGGGAACGCCGGCAGTTGCGCGAACGAGTACCGCACACCACGCAGGCGCCGCCGGACCGCTCCGGCGGTCCGGGCCAGTGGCGCCGGCAGGTGCTCGCGGATCGAACGCGTCACCGTCATCGTGTCATCCATTACCCGCAGCGGCCTTTGGCGTGGCCTTCAACTGATCCAGCTCGCGGCGGGCGGCCGGAAGACCGAGGACGACCGGGACGCTGCCGCGGCGCTGGCCGAGGTTCCAGCCGGCCCAGATCGCACCGGCGTCGAGGGCGATGACGACATCCGCCTTCTCGATCGTGGTCAGTACGTCGCGACGGCCCTCGATCCGGCCCCAGTACGTCTTGCCCAGGTTCTTGCCGGCCCGGTTCCCACGCAGGAACTTCACCGGCGCCGACGCCTTGATTGCCTTAGGCAACACCTTGCCCGCAACCTTCCGAGCCCTCCGATACCGCCACCCCAAAGCCTTCCGAACCCGCTTCACCCCAGTGGCCCGCGCCTTCGCACCCGCCGGGGTGGTGGAGGCGGTGGTCGAGGCGCCCGCCGGGGTGGTGGAGGGGACGCCCGCAGGGGTTTCGGTGGATTGGGGGGAATCGGCTTGCGCTTGCACTTCCTCGGCGGACGCGGCCGGTGTGGCAGCTTCGTCTTCCGCCGCATCGGCGGGGACCTCAGCCGCAGCGGGTGCGACCTGGGCCTCACCGACGACGGACTCTGGCTCGGCGACGGCCTCAGGAGCGATCACCGCATCCGGAGCTTCCTCGACCGGATCGGCCTCCGCCAGCGGATCCGGCTCGAGTTCCGGCTCCGGGTCCGGGGCTTTGGGCATCCGGCCGGGCCCGATGAGGGTGAAGGTGTGGACCTTGTCGGCAACGTAGCCCGACGGCGGCATCCAGCCGATGACGTCGAGGGACAGCTCCTGGTTGCCGAGGTCCTCGCGGACGGTGTCGAAGTACGTCGGCGGAAGGCGCCGGGTGCTCAGCAGGACGACGGTCTTCACGCCGCCACCCCCTGCACGGACGCGGCCAGCGACTCGATCCGCGGGTCCAGCTGCAGATCCCGCCGGTACGACGCACCGAACTCACGCGCTTTCGCCCGGATCCCCTCGTCCGCCGTCCGGGCCGCGTACGCCGCCTCGATCAGTGCGGCCGCGATCGCCTCCGGCGTCACGTCCGTCACCGGGAACCACAGCGGATGACCACGCAGTACGTCGGACGCCGCGTTCTCCGGGTCGTGCACGGACACGATCGGCAACCCGGTCGCCAGGTACTCGAAGACCTTGCCGCTGGTCACGTACCGCCCCTTGCCCAGCATCAGCAGCTGGACGTCGAACTCGTCGTACGCCCGGGCGATCTCCGCCTTGCCGACCGGACCCTCGTAGCTGACCCCGTCGTCGGTGGCCTTGTTGATCGTGGCAAGCATGTCGGCGCGCGGCTGGGCGTAGTACCCGAGATAGCCGTAGATCTTGGCCTTCGCACCGTCCAGCTCGTCGGACTGCGAGCGGGCCAGCTGCCAACCCTCGACGAACTCGGTCAGCGGAACCTTCGGCGACACGGTGCCGACGTACCCGAAGGTCAACGGCCGGTCGCCGGCCGGGCCGCGGTCCGTGGTGTCCGGCACCAGGTCGGCGTCGAAGCCGTTGGAGACCGTGTGCATCTTGTGCGCGTGCGCCGGGTAGAGCTTCTCGTGCCAGTCCCGGATCGGGTCGTTGACGAACCAGATCTCGCGCGCGGAGTCGACCAGCTTCTTCTCCCAGCGGGCCGCGCGGCTCTTCGGCTCGTGCAGCCGGTCACCGGTGAAGACGTCCAGCAGCCAGGCGTCGCGGTAGTCCATCACGTACGGCACGCCGTACTTCTTGTGCAGCAGGTACGCCGGGGTGAACGCGACGTTCGGGTTCGCGGTGGCGACCGTCAGGTCGACCTTGTGCGCCTTGTGGATCCGCTCCGCGGCCTTCTCGATGACCGAGCGCCACGGCCCGTACCCGGTCTCCGGGAACGGCACGTGGTCCTGCTTGGTCCGCCACTTGCTCCAGACCTTCGGGTTGAGGGCACGGCGCTTGGACCACCGGCGCAGGTCGGCCTCGAGGATCGGCCAGTCGAACGGCACCCGGACGACCTCGATGGACGGGTCGACCCGCTCCTCCAGGGTCAGGTCGGCGCCGGTGAACCGGTGGAAGGTCTCGCGGTCGGCCGTCAGCACGGTCACCTTCCAGCCGAGCGCGGCGAACCGGTTGGCCGTGGCCAGGGCCCGGTAGACACCACCTCCTCGGCAGGGCGGAAAGCCCCAGGCGACGTACAGCATGTGTGGGCGGTCCTTCATGCACTTCCTCTTAGCAAGTTGAGAATCGCGTCGGCCAGTTCGTCGTACGGCGTGGTCGCGGGCAGATGGTCGGCCGCCCACTGAAGCGCGTGGTCGCGCAGTTTCTCCAGCTCACCGGGATCCGCGGACCAGCGCTGCAGGATCTCGGACGCCTCTGCCACCGAGTCCACCAGGACTCCGCCACCGGACTCCTCGATCACCCTGGTCTGCCGGGGCAGCCGGGTGGACAGGACGGGAAGACCGCTGGCGAGGTACTCGTAGATCTTCGACGGCATCGCTTCCACGAACGCCGGTGTCGGCTGCAGCATCGCCAGGCCGGCCCAGGCGCCCTGGGTGAGCCGCCACGCGTCGGCCGGAGGCTGGCGCCCGTGCAACCGGACCCGGCCGGCCAGATCGGACTGCTCGATCCGGGCCTGAAGCTGGTCGCAGTCCGAAGGCGCCACCGGGCCGACCAGGTCGAGTGACCAGTCCGGCGCCGCGGCGACGGTCTCGACCATGTCGAACAGGCCACGACTGGCCCGCAGGTCCCCGATGTAGACGGCCCGCGGCTGGCCCCAAGGCGGCGTCGGGGCCAGGAACGGCACGTAGGGGAGGTTCTGGACGACCAGCCGCCGCTTCGCCTCGTGCGGGGCCAGATGCGAGTCGGCGACGACGGTCAGGTCGGCGCCGGCGGCCAGCTTGGAACCCGCCCGGACGATCAGCCGGGCCGGGAGGCCGGCCGGTCCCCTCGCCCAGGCCCGGTCGGCGAGCAGCAGGTCGTAGTCCTCGTGAACGTCGGCAACCATTTTGCGACGGCGCAGGCTGGTGACGAGACGGGTGACCGGGATCATGTCCGGATCGACCGTCATCACCACCTTCGCCTTGGTCCGCCACGGCAGCACCGCGGTCCGGGCCATCCGCTGAACCAGGTTGCCCCGAGGACCTGCGTGGACGACCGCGCCGACCGGCCCGCCTCCGGCCTCACCCAGGCCCCACAGCTCGACGCTCAGACCCCGGTGGTGCAGGGCCGCGGTGATCTTGTGCAGGCGCGCGTCGGCGACGTCGTGACCGGTCGTGATGATCCCCACGTCTGGCGCCGTACTGCGTGACCCGGCGTGGGGCCCGGCATTGGGCATGGTCAGAGGTCCTCGAGAGAGACGGATTCCTTCTCACCGACCTGGAGGAACTTGGTGTACGCCGTGATCACCTCGTTGGGCTCACCACGCATCATCACCTTGCCCTTGTGCAGCCAGATGCAGTCGTTGCACAGGTCCCGGACGCTGCTCATCGCGTGGCTGACCAGGAACATGGTCCGGCTGTTCGTGACCAGTTCGTTCATCTTGGCCGCGGCCTTCGTCTTGAAGGACGCGTCGCCGGCCGACAGGGCCTCGTCGATCAGCAGGATGTCCGGGTCCATGTGGACCGCGACGGAGAACGCCAGCCGGCTGAACATGCCGGACGAGTACGTCCGCATCGGCATCTCCATGAAGTCACCGAGCTCGGCGAACTCCGCGATCTCCTCGTACCGCTCCTGGATCGCCTTGCGGCTGAGGCCCGCGGCCAGTCCACCGAGGACGACGTTCTCGCGGCCGGACAGGGCCGCGTTGAAGCCGACGCCCAGCGACAGCAGGGTGCTGACCCGGCCGTGCACCTCGATCCGGCCCGAGGTCGGCGGCAGGATGCCGGCGATCGACCGCATCAGCGTCGACTTGCCGGCGCCGTTCGCACCGATGATGCCGATGGTGGTGCCGTGGTTCACGTCGAAGGAGACGTTCTGTACGGCCTTGACCTCGCGGATCGCCCGCTCGCCGCGGCCGAACCGGACGATCGCGCTCTTGAAGGTCGGCACCCGCTCGAACGTGGTCCGGTAGGTGATGGACACGTCCTGCACCTTGACGGCGGGCACGTCCGGCTCGGTCTTCTGCATCGACTTCTTCTCAGCCTCAGAGACGGACAACGAACTCACGCTCCCTCGACATGAAGAACAACGAGCCGACCACAGCGGCGAGGACCGCCCAGAACCCGGCCCCGACCCACATCTTCAGCGGCGGGATGTCACCGCGGACGAGCAGGTCGGTCCAGCCGCCGATCAGCGAGTAGAGCGGGTTGTACTGGATGAAGCCCTTGAACCTGGCCGGTGCCTGCTCGGCGAACCACAGCACCGGCGAGAGATACAGCCAGATCCGGACGAAGTACGGCAGGAAGGACGTCGTGTCCCGGAAGTACACCTGCAGCGCGGCGAAGACCATGCCCATACCGGCTGCGAAGAACGTCAGCATGATCAGGAACGCCGGCGCAAGCAGCATCGGCCACCGCAGCGGCTGTCCCATGATGAGGTGGATCGCCAGATACACGACCATCGTCGGCAGGAAGCGGAAGAACGCCGTCCGCAACGCGGCCAGCGGCAGCAGCATCCGCGGGAACGACATGTTCATCAGCAGCTTGCCGCCGCCGACGACGCTGGTCGCTCCGGCCGTCATCGCACCGGAGAAGTAATAGAAGACGAAGAGGCCGCCACACATGTGCACGAACCGCTCCGCGCCGCCGGTCTTGTTGGCACCGCCCGCGATGATCTCCGTCAGCAGGTAGTAGACAGCCGCCAGGAGCAACGGGTTCAGCACCAGCCACACCTGCCCGAAGAAGGTGTTGGTGTTGGCGGCCCGGATGTTCGTCCGTGACATCTCGGCCGCGAACTCCCGCCGCTGCCACAGCGCCTTGAAATAGGGACGCAACGGCGGCAGGCCGACCTTGTGCGGTTCGTACACATGCACCGACGGGTTGAACTCCTCGTCGACGCTAGTCGCGTTCATTCAGGCGACGCCTCTCTCTGCCGGAAGTCGAGTCCGCGCCGGCCGAACTCCTGCCGTTCGCAGCCACGCAGACCGGGAGCAGAGTAGCGGACCGGGCACTTCGCCGACGACACGGTGGTCCTCCATAGTGAGCAACGACCTACAGACTGCTACCAACGTCGCGCCCGACTGGGTGAATCACTGGAAGAAACTCGTCCGTCGCCGATCGTTATCGGGAATATACATTTGACAACCTGCGACGGCCAAAACGCCTTCCAGAGCATGCAATCGGCGCGCGACCCATGCTCGCCATGCACTCTCGCGAACACCAGGGAGCAAAATCAAATCGCGGTCAATTCCCCTGTACGACGTCCGTCGGGGCACCGAAGTTCACCGCGGCGGCGTGATATGACGCACCGCGACACCAGTGGTCTGGACCGGTGTCAGCCGGCGGTGGGCCCCAGGCGGTGCTTCCTGGCCGGGGCGAGCCGGACGGGGGACACGAGGTCCCCGCGCGCCATGGACAGCCTCACCATCCACGGAGCTCCGCTCGGCACCTCCCGGGGCCCGGGCCGTGTCAGGGGCGACACGGCCGCAACCGGCGATCCGGTGACCCGTCCGCGCTGGGCGGAGACGGGACGGGCGGAGACCGGATCGGCAGGCACGATGACCAGGGCGGCGGTCATCGCGCCGTGGGCACGTCCCCGGATCGGCTGCGATCGCCAGCAGGTGCGCGCAGCAGACGTCGAGACGGACCCGAGGCCGGTGACGGAAGACACTGCCCGGCAGCGTGACCCAAGGACGGGGAGCCACGACCGGACACTGGGGACGGCAGCACCACAGCGAGCGGCGGAACGGGGCGGAACCGGTCGCATCGGCGCTTCTCCTCCTCATCGGCCTCACGATGGAGATGCACAGTTTGTACACCCTCCAGCACAGCCGGTGATGGCACGGGAGTGCGAGGGCACCGATGCGCCGGGATCGAGACCCAACCGAAACGGGCTCCGCTGACGGAACAGCGAACTCGGGCCAGAATTGGAACAGCAGCCCGGCGGCGCTCAGGTGGTCCGTCGCCGGGCTGCTGGACCTCAATTCTCGCTCACAACTGCGCAGAAATGGTGGCCAGATGGTGACACGGCACAAGAATGCTGACAGGACAACAAATATCGCTGGGTGCATTCAGGGCGACACGGACAGTGCGATCGGCACTGGATCGACCGTCCTACTCTGGAGGGGCGGTAGCGGACAGTGACAGCACTCGGAAGGGAGGAGAGAGTTGTGAGCACAACGGACACGGAGCGTGCCGACCATCTGAAGGTGCTCGGACTCAGCAACGACGAGATCAAGGTCTACCAGCACCTGCTGCGGACCGGTCCGTCGTCGATCACCGAACTGGACGAGGCGGTCCCCGACCGCGACGCCACCATCGACGCCACCCTCGGCGGGCTGGTGCAGGCCGGCCTGGCGCGGCGGTCCGGTTCGGACCACTCCCGCTTCCTGCCGGTGCCACCCGACGCCGGCCTCGAGGCGATGACGCTGCGTCGCGAGTCCGAGTTGAAGCAGGCCCGGATCGAGGTGCTGAACGCGTACGACGAGTTCCGCCGGACCGTGCACAACGAGTCGACCACCCATCTGATCGAGGTCGTCACCGGCAGCGCGATCGTCGAACGCATCCACCAGATCAAGGGTGGTGCGCAGCGGGAGATCCTGGCGATCGACTCTCCGCCGTACTACATCGGCGGGCCGAACCAGGAGGAGATCGACCACCTCAAGCGGGGCGTCTCCTACCGGGTCGTGTACTCACCGGAGTCGGTCGAGGTGCCGGGGTACCTGACCGAGAACATCCTGCCCTGCGTGGAGGCCGGCGAGCAGGCGCGGGTTCTGCCCTACGTACCGGCCAAGCTGACCATCATCGACGGTTCGATCGCGTTCGTGTCGATGTCGGTGCGCGACACCGATGTGAACCGGTCGCTGCTGATCATCCGGCCGAGCAGTCTGCTGACCGCCCTGATCGGGATGTTCGAGCTGTGCTGGCGCAACGCGCTGCCGCTGCACGCGTCGGTCGGCACCGAGGACGACCGGCTCGAACCGATCGAGCGCCGTTTGCTCGCGTTGCTCGCCACGGGTGCCGCGGACGACACGATTGCCCGTACGCTGGGTATCAGCCGACGTACCTTCTTCCGCTACCTGGAGCGCCTGATGAACCGCACCGGCGCCAGCACCCGCTTCCAGCTCGCCCTGCACGCAGCACGGGAGAACTGGCTGTAAAGACACCCGTCGCTTGCTCGCCGGGGCGGGCGGGCAGGCGACGGGCCTTTGCTACAAGGGATTTCTAGGACGCGGTCGCGGTGAATTCCTTGGCGACGACCTCGGCGATCTGCGCGGTGTTCAGCGCCGCGCCCTTGCGCAGGTTGTCGCCGCAGACGAACAGCTCCAGCGAGTTCGGGTCGTCCAGCGACTTGCGGATCCGGCCGACCCAGGTCGGGTCGGTGCCGACCACGTCGGCCGGGGTCGGGAACTCACCCTCGGCCGGGTTGTCGAACAGCAGCACGCCCGGGGCGTCCCGCAGTACCTCGCGGGCCTCGTCGGCGTCGACCTCCTGGGCGAACCGCGCGTGCACCGACAACGAGTGGGTGGTGACGACCGGCACCCGAACGCAGGTCGCGGACACCTTCAGGCCGGGCAGGCCGAGGATCTTGCGCGACTCGTTGCGGACCTTGAGCTCCTCCGACGACCAGCCGTCGTCCTTGAGTGAACCGGCCCACGGAACGACGTTCAGCGCGAGCGGCGCCGGGAACGGGCCGAGCGCGTTGCCGATCACGCGGCGAACGTCGCCCGGCGTGGTGCCGAGGTCGCGATTGCCCGCCACCTTCATCAGCTGGTCGTACAGCGCGTCGATGCCTTCCTGCCCGGCACCTGAGGCCGCCTGGTACGACGCGACGACCAGCTGCTCGAGCTCGAAGCGGTGATGCAGCGCACCCATCGCGACGATCATCGACAGCGTCGTGCAGTTCGGGTTGGAGATGATGCCGCGCGGCCGGTTCCGGGCCGCTTCGGCGTTCACCTCCGGCACCACCAGCGGGACGTCCGCGTCCATCCGGAACGCGCCGGAGTTGTCGACGACGACGGCACCCTTGGCGGCCGCGATCGGTGCCCACTGCGCAGACACGGCATCCGGTACGTCGAACATCGCCACGTCGATGCCGTCGAACGCGTCCTCGCTGATCGCGACGACCTCGACCTCCTCGCCGCGGACCTTCAAACGTTTGCCCGCAGAGCGCTCGGACGCGATCAGCCGGATCTCTCCCCAGACGTTCTCCCGGGTCGAGAGCAGAGTCAGCATCACCGACCCGACCGCGCCGGTCGCACCGACCACCGCCAGGGAAGGCAGACCCGCCCGGTCCTCGATCGTGTTCTCCACAGCGCTCACAGGGGTCACCGTCCAGTTCCTCCGTACACGACGGCCTGGGTGTGCTCGTCGTCCAGATCGAATGCGGTGTGCGCCGCGGTCACGGCGGCATCCACCAGGTTCTCGTCCACGACCACCGAGATCCGGATCTCCGAGGTGGAGATCATCTCGATGTTCACGCCGGCGTCGGCGAGCGCGGAGAAGAATTTCGCGGACACGCCCGGGTGTGAGCGCATTCCGACACCGACCACCGACACCTTGCCGATCTGGTCGTCATAGAGCAACTGCTCGTAGCCCACTTCGTCCTTCATCCGGGCCAGCGCGGACATCGCCCGGGCGCCGTCGACGCGGGGCAGCGTGAAGGAGATGTCGGTGCGGTTGGTGGCGACCGCGGACACGTTCTGCACGATCATGTCGATGTTGGTCTCGGCGCCGGCGACCGTCTCGAAGATCCGGGCCGCCTCACCGGGCTTGTCCGGTACGCCGACCACGGTGATCTTGGCCTCATTGCGGTCCTGGACCACGCCGGAGATGATCGCCTGTTCCATTTGATCCAGTTCCTTCGCATCGACGACCCAGGTGCCTTCCTTCTGCGAGAAGGAGGAGCGCACATGGACGGGGACGTTGTAGCGCCGCGCGTACTCGACGCAGCGCAGGTGCAGCACCTTGGCGCCGCAGGCGGCCATCTCGAGCATCTCCTCGTAGGAGATCTTCGGGATCTGCTGGGCGGCCGGCACGATCCGCGGGTCCGCGGTGAAGATGCCGTCCACGTCGGTGTAGATCTCGCAGTAGTCCGCCTCGAGCGCGGCGGCCAGTGCGACCGCGGTGGTGTCGGAGGCGCCGCGGCCCATCGTGGTGATGTCCTTGGTGTCCTGGGCGACGCCCTGGAACCCGGCCACGATCGCGATGTGGCCCTCGGACAGCGCTCCCTCGATCCGGCCCGGCGTGATGTCGATGATCCGGGCGTTGCCGTGTGCGGACGTCGTGATCACACCGGCCTGCGAACCGGTGAAACTGCGCGCTTCGTAGCCCAGGTTGGCGATCGCCATCGCCAGCAGGGCGGCGGAGATCCGCTCCCCGGAGGTGAGCAGCATGTCCAGCTCGCGCGGCGGCGGCAACGGGGACACCTGCTGGGCCAGGTCCATCAGCTCATCGGTGGTGTCGCCCATGGCGGAGATGACCACCACCACGTCGTTCCCGGCCTTCTTCGTCGCGACGATCCGTTGGGCCACACGCTTGATGCAATCGGCGTCGGCGACCGAAGAACCGCCGTACTTGTGCACGACGCGTCCCACAGCTGTGTCTCCTCAAAACCACTGGATGCGGTACGCCGTGCCGCGTTGCACCAGGCGTAGTCATTCGCGGTCATTCTAGCCGTGACTCGCTCGTTGCCTACCGGCTGACCAGCACCCGGTCCGCTTGTCCGGCCGGTAACGCCCCTTGTTCATATAAGTCATCACTGAAATACTTCGATCCGTGCACGCGTTCGACATCCTCGGCGACCCGGTCCGGCGCCGGATCCTGGAACTGCTGGCCGACGGCGAACTGCCGGCCGGCAGCATCGCCGCGGCGATCGGCGCCGAGTTCGGCATCAGCCAGCCGGCCGTCTCCCAGCATCTGCGGGTACTGCGCGACAACGGCTTCGCGACCGTCACCATCGACGGCACCCGGCGGCTGTACGCCGTGGACCCCGGGCCACTGCGCGAGATCGACACCTGGTTGGACCGGTACCGCAAGTTCTGGATCAACCGCTTCGACGCTCTGGAGACCGAGATCCGTCGCGGCCGCCGACAGAGCTGACAACATTTCGCTGCTCCCCTGCATCTGACTGGTGAACCGACCTGGGAGGGGCAGTGGCAATGCGGACGATCGTCGCCAGATTGTGTATGTCGGAGGACGGGATCGTGGACCAGCCGGAGCGCTGGCTGCCCCGGCCCGCCCACGGCGCCGTGATCGACCAACTGGTGACCGGCTCCGAGACCGTCCTGCTCGGCCGCAAGACCTTCGAGCAGTACGCCGCGACCGGACTCGAGCACTCGCGGATTCTCGTCGTCTCCTCACAGCCCGTGAGTGCTCGGCCGGACACCGAAGTACTGCAAGGTGATCCGCGCCGGGTGCTGGCGGCCTTGAAGCGGCTGCCCGGATCCGATCTGCACGTCGTCGGCAGCCTCACGCTGATCCGTTCGCTGCTGCGGTGGCGGCTGATCGACGAGGTGGCTCTGCGGATCCATCCCGTCGCGGCGGGCCGCGGCGCGTTCCTGGACCGGCGTGCGTTGCGGCTGATCTCGATGTGGGCCGGGGACTCCGGCGTACTGGAGGCTCGGTACCGGATGCTCTACGCCGGGACCGCGAGCTCCTCGAGGCTTGCGGACTCGGCCGGCCGGTGGGGTGGGACGCGGATCAGGGACAGGGTCGCCAGCAACCCCAGGATTGCCATCAGGACCCACGCGTAGCGGACGCCGAAGGACTCGACCACCGTGCCGGCAACGGCCGAGCCGACCGCGGACCCGATCATGCCGCCACTGAGCATCCAGCCGAAGATCTCGGTCCGCGCCGAGCCCGGCGTCAGAGCGCCGATCCGCTCGTAGATCGCACCGATCGTCGGCGCGATCAGGCAGCCGGCCGCGAACAGCATCACGGCCAGGGCGACCACCGAGAATGTGGCGAACACGCACGCGGCGGTAAGGACGGTCATGGCCAGCATCCGGCGCCAGACGTAGGAGTCCCGGCGGCCGGGGAGTGCCCCGCCGACCAGGCCGCCACTCAGACTGCCGGCCGCGGCCGCCATCTCCAGCACTCCGGCGATCAGGCGGTTGCCGTGCTCGTCGGCGAACGCGACGATGCCCAGCGACATTGATGCGAAGCCGGTGACCATGCAAGCGAAGGCGAACAGCAGTGGCAACCGGTGCCGGTGGAGCAGAAGTTGCAGCGCGGTCGGGCGGGGTCCGTCGGACTCGTCGTGCGGCGTGCGCGGCTGTTGCTTCAGAGCGAACCACCAGATCGCCGCGGCCGCCGTCACGGCACACGCCAGCACTCCGGCGCGTGGACTGGCGAAGCTGACAGCGATGGCACCGAGCATCGGACCGATCAGGAACAACAGCTCCTGCGCGGTCGCGTCCAGCGCGTAGACCGCGCGCAGCCGCGCACCCTGCACGAGCTTCGGCCAACTCGCCCGCAGCGCCGAGGTGACCGGGGCGACGAACATGCCGGCGAGTGCGGCGGCGACCGGTAGCACCCGGTACCAGCTGTCCGGCAGCAGCGCGACCACTGCCATCAACGCACCCCACGCCATCCCAGTGGTGAGCAGGACGCGCCGCGCTCCTCGGCGGTCCGCGAGACGCGACCACACCACGCTGGCGACCGCCATACCGACGGAGTAGGCACCCGCGACCACTCCGGCCCAGCCGAAGTTGCCAGCGGCATCCTTCGCCAGGAACGACAGCGGCACCATCGTCGCCATCACCGGCAGCCTCGCGATCAGGGCCGACGCCAGCAGCGCCATCACTCCGTGGGTCTTCCAGAGATCGCGATATGCGGTCAGGTCCATAAGCAGCATTCTGTCCTGACACCGACGGTGACCGCCTCGGGATTTCTCCCTATCTTCGGCACTGCGAGTATGCGAACATATGTTCGTGGCGGGATCAGGCGGGGCGACCATCCTGCATGCCGACCTGGACGCCTTCTACGCGTCGGTCGAGCAGCGGGACGACCCGCGCCTGCGCGGCCGCCCGGTGATCGTCGGCGCCGGCGTCGTCCTCGCCTGCAGTTACGAGGCCAAGGCGTACGGCGTCCGGACGGCGATGAACGGCGGACAGGCGTTGCGCCGCTGCCCCGGCGCGATCGTGGTGGACCCGCGGATGTCGGCGTACTCGGAGGCCAGCAAGGCGGTGTTCCAGGTGTTCGAGGACACCACTCCGCTGGTCGAGGGCATCTCGATCGACGAGGCGTTCCTCGACGTCGGCGGGCTGCGGAAGATCGCCGGGACGCCGCTGGAGATCGCCCGGCGGCTGCGGGCCGAGGTGCTGTCGAACGTCGGGCTGCCGATCACGGTCGGGGTGGCGCGGACGAAGTTCCTGGCGAAGGTCGCCAGCGGGGTGGCGAAGCCGGACGGGTTGCTCGAGGTCCAGCCGGACCGCGAACTGGAGTTCCTGCATCCGTTGGACGTCGAGCGGTTGTGGGGTGTGGGCGAGGTGACCGCGGAGAAGCTGCGAACCCGAGGGCTCACCAAGGTCGGCGACGTCGCGATGCTGCCCGAGGCCGCACTCGTCGCGATGCTCGGCCGGGCGTCCGGACGGCATCTGCATGCGTTGGCGCACAACCGCGATCCGCGGCCGATCGAGGTCGGGCGGCGCCGGCGGTCGATCGGTTCGCAGCGAGCGCTGGGCCGCTCCCCCAAGTCGCCGGCGACATTGGACGCCGTACTGGCCGGACTGGTCGATCGGGTGACGCGGCGGATGCGGACGGCGGGGCGGTCCGGGCGGACGGTGACGCTGCGACTGCGGTTCGACGACTTCAGCCGGGCGACCCGGTCACACACGTTGCCCCAGGCAACCGATCAGACGCGGGCGATCCTGATCACCGCGCGGGCGTTGCTGTCCGCGGCCCGGCCACTGATCGCCAGCCAGGGGATCACGATGATCGGCATCTCGGTCGGCAACCTGGAGAACGAGGCCGCCCTGCAACTCGCCCTCCCCTTCGACAAGGCCGCGAACGACGAACTCGACAGCGCGCTCGACCTGGTCAAGGACAAGTTCGGCACCAACGCCATCACCCGCGGGATCCTGCTGGGTCGCGACCAGGGCCTCACGGTGCCGATGCTCCCGGACTAGCCCTCGCGAGCAGGTCAGAGATCGAGGCGGAGTTCGAGGACGAGTTCGTCGCGGAGCGGGATGCCGTAGTCGCCGGTCGGCGGGATCCAGGGCTTGACCGCACGGGCCGCGTCCATCGCATCGGGGGTCACGCCAACGATCCGCAACCCTCGCCGCTGGTAGAACCGCAGGCTGTCCAGATTGTCGTTGGTCGTGATCAACCACAGCCGCCGAGCCTCCGCCTCCCGCGCAACCTCGATCGCGGCGGTCAGCAAGGCACTCCCCACACCCAGGTGCCGAACAGGCGCGTCGATCGTGACGACCTCCAAGTCGCCATCCGCCACCGTGTACGTGAGCAGACCCACGATCCGGCCGTCCTGCTCCGCGACGAGCGCGGGCAGCGTCGTACACCGTCCCGTGGGCGACCACGACCGACCCACCCCAGGCCGCGGTCAGGAGGCCGACGATCGCCTCACGATCAGCCTCCGCGCCGGCCCGGACAACAAGACCCTCCATGCCGCGGCAGCCTAACTTGTGGTGACAGGCGGCTCAGCGTGCCAACGCGGCCGGGGTGACGCCAACGAGTTTGATCAGGTAGCGGTCGACCTGCTCCTCGAGCGGCGGCCACGGCAGGTCGGGCTCGTTGACGCGCAGAGACACCGCCCCGTGCACCGCCGACCTCAGATCCAGCGAGACCTCGTCCGCATCGTCCTCCCGCGCCAGACCTTGGTCGATGCATCGGCGTACGACGTCCGTGGTCTGCTCACCCAGCACGCGCTTGAAGGACATGTCGGCCCGCTGGTTGAGCGTGCTCTCGTGCAGCACCTTGTACAGGCCGGGGTGCTGCCAGGCCCACCCGCCGAGGACGAGTGTCCGGGCACGCAGCTCCGCGACCGGATCGGCCGCGTGGTCAGCGGCCTCGCGGACCGACTCCATCAGCTCCGCGTGAGCCTGCTGGAGCGCGGCGAACACGAGATCGTCCCGATCGGCGAAGTGAAGGTAGACCGACGTCGCCGCGATGCCGATCTCGCGGGCCACCGCACGCAGCGACAGCGCCTGGTCGTCGGCGAGCTCGTCGAGCATCCGGATCGCGGTGGCGACGATCTCTTCCCGCAACCGCGCACCGTGCCCGCGCCGATTGCGGTCGCGCGCCGAGGCCGAAGGGTCGTTCACGTGGCCGATTGTAGCCGAACAAGTGTCGCGCTACAGTCGTAGCACTACAGCTGTTCACTTAAGGAGCTCGCTCATGTATTCCGCCAACCAGCAGACCGTCCTGGACTTCTACGAGGCAGCGCTGAACCAGAAGGACTTCGACCGCGCCCGGCCGCTGCTCGGGCCGTCGTACACCCAGCACAACCCACTGATCGCGGACGGGATCAGCGGGTTCGCGGCGTTCCTGCGCGACATCCGCACGCGGTTCCCCGACCTGCGCGCCGAGGTGAAGCGACTGTTCGAGGACGGCGACTACGTGATCGCCCACACCCACGGTGTCCGAGTCCCCGGACAGCCCGGAACCGCGATCGTTGACATCTTCCGGTTGGAGGACGGCAAGATCGTCGAGCACTGGGACGTCATGCAGCCGATGCCCGCGGAAGCCGCCAACGCGAACGGCGTGTTCTGACTGGCTCGACGGGTCAGTAGTAGCTGTTGTCGTGGCGGGGGCCGGCGTACCAGTTGAGGGCGGCCCGGAGTTCTTCGAGTTGGTGGATGCGGTGCTTGTGGGAGGCGCCGTGACCGACCGGGTAGAGGCGGGTGCCGCCGTGATGGTTGCGGCGTGGGCCGGGAAGAGCAGATTGGAACGGCGGCTCGAGCCAGGCAATCAGCCAGGGCCGGCGGGGGTCCCCGGCGACGCGGAGACGGGTCACTGCCTGCCAAGGGACGCTGGCTTGTTGGGAGCCTCTGATCATGGTGAGGCCCTGAGGAGTGAGGCGTAGTTCGACCCGGCGTCGCAGGGCCAGGCGCCAGGCGCGAATCGTGAGGTAGAGGAGGAACACGTCGAACGCGAGGAAGAACAGGGCGACCGCGGGGTGCATTGTCTGCCTGCTTTCTTCGCTCGGGAAGAAGCCGATGGTCAGGACCGTCAGGAGCGCTGCGAAGACGACCGGCCGGGTCCTGCTGGTCGTGAAGGTGGCACCGGCCGGTTGAACTGACTGCGGCCGTGGATGTGGCTGTGGCTTTGGCTGCGGCGGCGGTGGTTCGGGGAGGAGCTTGGTCGGTGGCGGCGGGAGGCGGATCGTGTCGGCGGGTGGGGCGAGAAGCCCTGTGTTTGCAGGGGATCCGAGGAGGTGGAGCACGTCCGAGGGAGTTGGGCGTTGGGCGGGGTCTTGGACGAGACAGCGGCGTACGGCGTCGTGGAGGGGGCTGGGGAGCGGCGGGATGTGGGGCTGCTCGTGGATGATGCGGTGGAGGAGCGACGCGGGGTTGCCGGTTGCGAACGGACCACGGCCGGACGCCGCGAACACCAGCACCGCACCCAGCGCGAACACATCGCTGGGTGGGCCGATCGCCGTACCCGTGATCTGCTCCGGCGACAGGTAGCCCGGCGTACCGATCACGAGGCCGGTCGCGGTCAGACTGACCTCCTCGAGCGCGCGGGCGATGCCGAAGTCGATCACCCGCGGGCCGTTGCCGGTCAGCACGATGTTCGACGGCTTGAGATCGCGGTGGACCAGACCGCAGCGATGGATGGCTACCAGCGCTTCGGCGAGTCCTCCCGCGAGCGCCTGGACGCCGGCCGGCGTCATCGGTCCGGAGGTCTCGATCGCCCTCTGCAGCGTGGGACCGGGCAGGTACTCCGTAGCCAGCCAGGGATGCTCCGCGTCCGGGTCAGCGTCGACGACGGCGGCCGTGAACGCACCACTGACCTTCCGCGCGGCCTCGATCTCGCGGGCGAACCTGGCCCGGAACCTCGCGTCGTCGGCCAGTTCGTCGCGGACCACCTTGACCGCGACCAGGCGTCCGCCCGGCGAGCGGGCGAGGTACACCGAACCCATCGCGCCGCGACCGAGCCGGCCCTGGATCGCGAACGACCCGATCGTCGTGGGATCGCCTGCCTGCGTAGTCATCGGACAGTCACGCTAACGCGCTTCAGGAGCGCGGGTAGCCGATCTCGGCGATGCCCTCGGCGAGATCGGTCAGACGACGTTGCGGGTTGAGCGAGGTGACGACGTACTCGGTCAGTGGCATCAGCGCGTAGACATGGCGGATCGGCTCGAGGTCGAGGTCCGTCTGGTAGTAGTCCTCGGCAAACGTCAGGTACGCCTCCGGCCGCCCGTCCGCGATCACCTCGAAGAGCCAGTCCGCGCCGTCCTTGTCCACACCTTCGACCGGACCACAACGCCAGGCGTCGTCGTCCGTCGTACGCCAGAAGCACACCGTGGCACGCGGCACCAGGTCGCGGAACGCCGGTTCGTCCCGCGCACCGTGGAAGACCTCCGGCACGCCGTCGAGCAGTCCCGGCCAGGTCTGCATGTCGTTCCCGTACGGCGACACCGGCGACTCATGGTCGAACCCGTAGGCGAACGCACCGTCCGGCGAGAACACGATCGAGTACTCGTCACCGGACCCGTTGCGCATCAGCGCGGCTTCCTCGGTCTCCGACCACCGGCCGTCGAACGAGAAGTGGCGCAACTGGTCCGGAATGTCGCTGAGCACCAGGTCCAGTACCGCGAGCGCACGACTGACCCGCCGCACCGTCGCCAGATCGGGCAGCCGCTGGATCACCTCGTAGACAGACACCGGGCCATTCAACCGGCCCGCGAGTCCATCCGCACTAGCGTCGCTGGACGGCTTCTTCGGCGACCTCGACCAGCTCGCGGTCGGTGGCTTCGGTTTCGGCGTCGTGGGCCGGCTCCAGCCGGTCGTGCGCGATCAGTGACTGGATCGCCCGCAGTACGGCGCTCGCCGCGGCACCCCAGGTGGACACGTAGGAGAACTGCCACCACCACAGCGCCTCGACGATCCGGCCCTCCTCGTAGTGGGCCAGGCCGTGCACGAGGTCGTTGGCGATCGCCGTCAGGTCGTCGGACAACCGGTTGACGGTGATCTCAGGCGGAGCGGCGTACGGGTCGAAGACCTCGGCGTACTCGTCCAGGCCCTCGAACAGCACCGCGAGCCGGTCGCGCATCGCGTCCAGGTCCGGGTCCGGTCCGGCGTCGGACTCGAACCGCTCGTCCGGGACGAAGTCCTCGAACGCGCCGAGCCGGCCGCCGGCGAGCAGCAACTGGCTGACCTCGAGCAGCAGGTACGGCAGCGAGGCGAGGCCCTCGTCGACACCGTCCTCGTCCGGCTGTGCGGCGATGTCGCGCACCGAGATCAGGAAGCTCTGCACCTGGTCGGCGATCTGCTCGGCGAACTCGGAGAGGTCCTCGGAGTCGGTGCCCAGCGCGCGCTCTGCAATATCGGTTGAATCAGTCATCGATCGATCGTCGCCCTTCAAACGCCCGTCCGAGTGTGACCTCATCGGCATACTCGAGGTCACCGCCTACAGGAAGTCCACTAGCCAATCGGGTGACGCGCAAGCCCATGGGCCGCAGCAAGCGGCTCAGGTACGTCGCCGTCGCCTCACCCTCCAGGTTCGGATCGGTGGCCAGAATGATCTCGGTCACCTCTCCACTGGCCAGCCGCTGCATCAGTTCCTTGATCCGCAACTCGTCCGGACCGATCCCCTCGATCGGCGAGATCGCGCCGCCGAGGACGTGGTACCGGCCGCGGAACTCGCGGGTCCGCTCGATCGCGACCACGTCCTTGGCCTCTTCGACCACACAGATCAGACTCAGGTCGCGGCGCGGGTCACGGCAGATCCGGCACTGCGCCTCCTCCGCGACGTTGCCGCAGATCTCGCAGAACTTGACCTTCTCCTTGACCTGCACGAGCACATGCGCGAGCCGCCGTACGTCGGTCTCGTCGGCGGCGAGCAGGTGGAACGCGATCCGCTGCGCGGACTTCGGACCGACACCGGGCAACCGGCCGAGCTCGTCGATGAGGTCCTGGACGGCCCCCTCGTACACGTCAGCCCGGGTTCTGACCGGGCTGGCCGGTCCCGTTGCCCGGGTTCACGAACCCGGCACCGCCCGAACTGGGCCCGCCCGTGGATCCGCCCTTGCCCGGGTCGTCGGTCTCTTCACCGGACTCGACCGCGGGGGTCGTCGAACCTGGCAGGCTGAAACCGGCCGGCGCTCCGGATCCACCGAGTCCGGGGATCCCCGCGCCGCCGAAGTCCGGCGCGCCCGGCCCGCCGCCGAAGCCCGGGAGGCCGCCGGCCAGCGGGCCCATCGCCCGGGCCGCGACTTCCTTCGCGTTCTCCGAGGCGTCGCGCACCGCGGCGACGACCAGATCGGCCAGTGTCTCGGTGTCGTCCGGGTCGACCGCCTGCGGCTTGATCGTCAGGCTCAGCAACTCCCCGGTCCCTGACACCAGCGCGGTCACCAGCCCGCCACCCGCCGAGCCCTCGATCTCCTGGCTCTCCAGGTCGGCCTGGGCCTCCATCAACTGGTTCTGCATCGCCTGCGCCTGCGCGAGCAGATTGGACATGTCGAAGCCCCCAGCACCGCCACCGTCGAACACTGCGATCTCCTCGTCCCAACCGCTCTCTGACTACCCCGAGCCTCAACACTAGCCGGTCCCCGGGACAACCCCACCCCGCACCAGAAACCGACCAGTCTCCCCAAGTTATCCACAACCCTGTGAACATCCCCGTCCACAGGCTGTGAATCCTGTGGAATCCGCCCGGCTGGATCCACATCCCCTGTGGACGACTACGGCTTCTCCCAGCCGGTGGTGACGACGTAGTCGGTGTACCAGCTGGTGAGCTCGATGAGCGGTCGGAGGGCGTCGCCGATCAGGCCGACGTCATGGGTGTCGATCGGCTTCTCGGCGTACACAGATCGCCGCCGGAGGAGGTCGGCACGCGGATGGTCGGACGAGTACTCGCGCGGCATCCGCACCGCGGTCGGCCCGGTGAGCTCGAATCCGGTGCGGCCGAGCGTCTCGACGATCCCGGCGAGCTCGCCGCCGCTGTCCTCGGCGTCGACCATCGCGCGGTACCGCCGGACCTGATCGCTCTCGGGATGCGCCGAGCCACCGCCGAGCGCGAACCCATCGAGGTCGAACGTGAACGAGATCCGGATCCGCCGCGCGATCCAACTCGTCGCGTGCTGCCGCTGCCACGCCGCGGGACGATCGGACATCCCGCCCAACCAGAACTTGCCGAACTCGCCCGTCTCGCTCAGTTCGTCGCACAGCTCCTGCAAGGGGCCGCGCACGTACCGCTCCAAGTCGTCCCGATGCGACTCCAGCTGAACAGGACTCGGATCACCGTCGAGATCGACCATCACATCGAACGCCGCGTCGCTCCACCCTTGGAACCCCATACCCAGCAACCTCCCACGCCGCACCGACAACTTCCCGCGGCCGGGGCTGCTGCTAGTTGGGTTCTTCGGTGATGATCTGGGCGCCGAGAGTTTCGCGGAGGAGGTCGGTGTGGGAGCGGGAGTCGTCCTCCAGGACCACGTCGTCCTCACCGATCGCGTCGGCTTCTTCCTCGGGAGTGAGAGGGACTTCTGGCGCGACAGGTGCGGCTGCGGCTCGGCGGGCCTGCTCAGCAGCCACGGCTGCTTCCGCCGCCCGGCGTTTGCTGGCCGCCTGCTCGCGGCGATCGGGCGCCGGCCGTCTTGAGGCCTGCCCGTCCTCCCAGGGATCGGGCTCTGGCGGTACGTCGTACTCCGGGTCCGGTGGCTCCTGTACGGCGATCGCAGTACCTGGACCGTCGGACCACTGCCCAGAGGTGCCGTTCGAGGCACCCCGCGAGCCCCGACCCGACGTGCCCGAGCCGCCCGCCGGCGCATCCCGGGAGCCCTGAGGGCCACCACCGGGAGCCGTGCCTGCCCCCGTGGCGGCGCTTGGGCCGGCCGGAGTCGCGTCCACCGCACCGGGCGCGCTAGCTGAGCCGGAACCGCCCGCCGATCCATCTGATGAAGGACCACCTGCCGAGGCGGTTCCGCCGGGCGCGGGGCCGCCGCTCGGACCAGTTGTCGCCGCAGGTCCACTACCCGGGCCGCTCGCACCACCTGCGCTGGGCGCGCCGGCCGCGCCACCTGCCGGCGTGGTTGAGCCGCCGCCGGCTTGGGGGCCGCTGGGGCGGGGAGCCGCCGGCTGGTGACCGCCGCCGGCACCTGGGTCGGTGGAGGGGTCGACTACTGCCTCCACACGACGGTTCAGGCCGATGGTGTCGATCATGGCCTGGCGGAGAATCTCGTCACTGCCGGACCGCGCGAAGCTCTCGCGGGCACCGGCGTTGACCAGGCCGAGCGTCAGAGTCTGGTCGTCGATGGCGATGACCTGGGCGTTCTGGCTCAGCATGATCCAGGCGAACCGGCGCTTGGCCTTCACAGCCTCCAGCACCTCGGGCCACAGCCGCCGGATGTCTGCCAACCCAACAGCCCCACCCGCCGGCGCCCCCGCCGCACTCGCACCCGTCGGCACGGAAGCTGCCGGGGCCGAGTCTGCTGGCGCGGATGGCGTCGACGCCGAGCTGCCTGAGGATGATGCCGGCACAGCTGCTTGGCCTGCAGTCGTTGGCTCTTGTCCCCAAGCACCCTTCCGGCTCGCTGGACCGTCGCCACCAGCCACCGCATCCGCAGTAGCCGCGCCGGCCGGCGTACCGCCGCTGGAAGGCTCCCCACCCGAGGCCGCGGCTCGGGCGGCCGCACGACTGGTCGATGCACTCGCAGGCGCTTCCGCGGGCGGCGGCGAAGACGGCGCAGGAGTAGACGGCGCAGGCGCGGCACCGGATGGCGCGGGCGGAGCGGACTCCGGCGTACCGGCGGGCACACCGATCGTGAGGCGGCGTTCCATCCGGTCCAGGCGAGCCTGGATGCCGTTGGTGGAGTCGTCGGCGCCGGGCAGCAGCACCTTCGCGCAGATCAGCTCGAGCTGAAGCCGAGGAGCAGTAGCGCCGCGCATCTCGAGCAGTCCGGCCGCGACGATGTCGGCCGCCCGGGTGAGCTCAGCCGCGCCGATCCCGGCGGCCTGGGTCTGCAGCCTCTCGCCTTGGTCCTCGGCGGCCTCGATCAGGCCGGAGGCCACCGCGTTCGGCACGGCGGACAGTACGACGAGGTCACGCAGCCGCCGGAGCAGATCCTCGGCGAACCGCTTCGGGTCCTGGCCGGTTTCGATGACCTTCTCGACCGTCTCGAACACGGCCCTGCTGTCGTGCGCCGCGAACCCATCCACACAGGCGTCGAGCAAGGAGTCCGGCGTGAACCCGAGCAGCGCGACGGCCAGCTCGTACGTGACACCGTCCGGCCCCGCACCACCGATCAACTGGTCAAGCACACTCAGCGAGTCACGCACCGAACCGGCGCCCGCGCGCACGACCAGCGGCAACGCGGCCGACTCGATCGCAACGCCCTCGGACGCGCACAGAGAGGCCATGTAGTCGCCGAGCGCCTTCGGCGGAACCAGGCGGAACGGGTAGTGGTGGGTCCGGGACCGGATCGTCCCGATCACCTTGTCCGGCTCGGTGGTGGCGAAGATGAACTTGAGGTGCGGCGGCGGCTCCTCGACCAGCTTCAGCAGGGCGTTGAAGCCCTGCGTGGTCACCATGTGCGCCTCGTCGATGATGTAGATCTTGTAGCGGCTCTCGACCGGCGCGAAGAAGGCCCGCTCCCGCAGGTCACGGGCGTCGTCGACACCACCGTGCGACGCGGCGTCGATCTCGATCACGTCGATGCTGCCGGGACCGCCGCGGGCCAGGTCGGTGCAGGACTTGCAGACCCCGCACGGCTCGGCGATCGGGCCCTTCTCGCAGTTGATCGCGCGGGCCAGGATCCGGGCACTGGTGGTCTTGCCGCAGCCGCGCGGCCCGGAGAACAGGTAGGCGTGGTTGACCCGGTTGTTGCTCAGCGCGTTCCGCAGCGGCGCGGTGACATGGTCCTGACCGATCACCTCGGAGAACGTCTCCGGGCGATACCGGCGGTACAACGCAAGGGGTGCTTCCACGCCCGCAACCCTAGCGCCGCCGCCCGACAATTCCTCCCCCACGCCGTGCCGCCGCTCCAGCACCCCCGGTGATCGGCAAGGTCCCGGGCACACTGGGCGGTCGCGTTCCGCTGGGCGCAACAGGCCGAGCAGCCGCTGCGCGGTGGGTGAGCCTACGCTGCTCAGGTGACTACTGGGGACGAGAAGCAACAAGAGGTCATCGAACGCGCAGGAACCGCACTGCCCGCGGACGAACGGATTCTGGCGGTGTACCTGGTCGGGAGCTACGGCTCCGGCCAGGCGGATCGTTTCAGCGATGTCGACGTGCACTGCGTCGTCGCCGACAAGAGCGTCGACTGGTTCGAGGAGAACTGGCTCGAGCTGATGACCGCACTCGCCGGGCCGACCGTCTGGGCGGATCGCATCCCCGGCCTCGTCGGCGGGCTGGGCATCACCTCCGACTGGCTGCACGTCGACCTCGTCATCCACCCGCTCGCCACGTTCGACCGGTTCCAGTACGACGGAGTGCGGGTCCTGTTCGACCGGGACGGCACGTTGTTCCCGGACGGCGATATCCCAGCAAAGCAAGGCCGCCCCGGTACGCCGTACTGGCCGGCAGGCCCGGTCCACCTCTTCTTCTACTTCCTGGGGAACCTGGTCACCGTCCTCGGCCGGGACGAACGCATCGTCGCCAACCAAGGCGTCGGCGCCGTCCGCGACCAGCTGATCAACCTGATGCTGGCCGAGCGCGGAGTACGCCGTACCGGCGGAGCCAAACGCCTCAACGCCTTGCTGTCCGACGAGCAACGCGCCGCACTGGAGGCGATCCCGGCAGCGGGCTCCGATCCTGCCGAGATCGTCGCGGCCAACCAGTACATCTGCCGGCAGTTCATCGAGCGCGGCACCGCGCTGGCCAAGGTCACCGGCGAGGACTGGCCGGCCGAGTTCGTCGACGCGACCCTCACCCACCTCCGCGACCACTTCGGACTCGACTTCTCCTGACGCCTACTCCAGGTGGTAGTCCGCGAAGCGGGTGCGCAGGTCCTTCTTGGAGAACTTGCCGACGGACGTCTTCGGGACCTCGTCGATGAACTCGACGGCGTCCGGGAGCCACCACTTCGCGACCTGCGGGCGGAGGTACTCGAGGATCTCGTCGCCGGTGACGGTGGCGCCTTCCTGCAGGACCACGCACGCCAGCGGACGTTCGTCCCACTTGGGATGACGTACGCCGATGACGGCGGCTTCCTTGACGTCGGGGTGAGCCATCAGCAGGTTCTCCAGCTCGACCGAGCTGATCCACTCGCCGCCAGACTTGACCAGGTCCTTGGTGCGGTCGACCAAGCGGACCGAGCCGAACCGGTCGATCGCGGCGACGTCGCCGGTCTTCATCCAGCCGTCCTCCGTGGTCAGCTGGACCGGCTCGTCGGGCTGGTAGTACTCGGCCGCGATCCACGGCCCGCGGACCTGCAGCTCGCCGGTGGCCTCGTCGTCCCACGGCAGCGGCGTAATCGACCCCGGCTCGACGATCCGCACCTGGACACCGGGCAGCGGCAGCCCTTGCCGCGAACGCAGATGGGCCTGCTCGTCCTCGGCCAGATCCTTGTTCCGGGCCGGTACGTGCGAAGCCGTCGCCACCGGGCTCGTCTCAGTCATCCCCCACGCCTGCAGGATCGGCCGGCCGAGCTTCTCCCGAAAGGCCTCGGACAACGCCAGCGGTACAGCGGATCCACCGCACGGGATCCGGCGGAGCTTGGGAAGCTCGACGCCGTCCAGCAAAGGCAACAAGCCTTGCCAGATCGTCGGCACCCCGGCCGACAGCGTGACCTCTTGTTCCTGCAGCAGTTTGAGGATCCCCTGCGGAGTCATGTCCGGACCCGGGAAGACCAGGCTCGCCCCGGCCATCGGCGCCGCGTGCGCCAGACCCCACGCGTTCGCGTGGAACATCGGCACGACCGGCATCACCGTGTCCGTCTCGTCCAGCCCGATCCCGGCGTTCGTCAGTACGCCGATCGAGTGCAGCCAGGTGGACCGGTGCGAATACACCACGCCCTTGGGGTGGCCCGTCGTACCGCTCGTGTAGCACATCGCGGCGGCCTGGTTCTCGTCCTCGACGTGGAATTCGACCGGCTCGGCCGCGGCCAGCAGCTCCTCGTAGTCGTGGAACCGCGGGTCGTCCGGCACATCCACACCGGACGCGCCGGCGGGCAGGTCGTCCATCACCACGACGTGCCGGACCAGCGGGAGGCGGTCGAGGAGCGGTAGGAACAGCCCGAGCAGGGAACGGTCGACGAAGACGACCTCGTCCTCGGCATGGTTCGCGATGTAGACGACCTGGTCGGGGAAGAGCCTGATGTTCAGCGTGTGCAGGACACGGCCGGTGCAGGGCGCGGCGAAGTACAACTCGAGGTGACGGCCGGAGTTCCAGGCGAAGGTGCCCACCCGTCCGTCCGCGCTGATGCCGAGCGTGTCGAGGACGCCGCCCAGTCGTCTGGTCCGGTCGGCCCACTCGCCGTACGTGAGCCTCGCCGGCGCCGGACCGCCGGTGTAGACGGTCTTGTCCGGGTAGAACTGCTCGGCCCGGAGAAAGATGCTGTCCAAGGACAGCTGGAAGTTCTGCATCAGACCCTTCATGCAGACACTGTGCCAGCGATGCTGTCAGGTTGGCCACGATCCCGCGGGTGTCGCAAGACAGTTGACACGACATACATGTCGTGTAATCTATTGATCATGACGACGATCAACCGGGTGTCCGTGGTGAGCACGGGCACCGTCAAGATCCGGCCCGAACATGTCGGGCCGACGACCAAGAACCTCTATGTCTGGCTCGCGACCTCACGAGAGTGGACGCAGCCCCGGCCCATCAACGCGTACGTCGTTCAGCACGCCGACGGACTCGTGCTGTTCGACACCGGGCAGGACATCGCCTCCGTGACCGACCCCGGGTACTTCCCGGGCGGCGTGAACGGCGTGATCTACGACCGGCTGGCGCAGTTCGAGATCGGTCCGGAGCAGACGCTGACCCGGCAACTCGCGGCCATCGGGTACGACATCCGTGACGTCCACACGGCGGTCCTGTCCCACCTCCACCAGGACCACATCGGCGGACTGCCCGAGCTCGCGCACGCCCGGATCGTGATCAGCGAACCCGAGTGGGCCTCGATGCGCCGGCCGCTCGCCGCCGCCCGCGGTTTCCTCCGCTCCCACATCGAGCTGCCCGGTCTGCGCTGGGACCTGATCCAGCCCGAGCCACTCGACGACTCCACGATCGCGCCGTTCAACACCGGGCACGACCTGTTCGGTGACGGCAGCCTGGTCCTGCTACCGACTCCTGGTCACACGCCCGGATCCCTTTCCCTGCTGGTCCGCCGCTCCGATGGGCCGCCGCTGTTGATGGTCGGCGATCTCACCTACGACGCCGATCTGCTCGCCGCCGGTGAGATCCCCGGGGTCGGGTCCAAGTCCGCTCTCCGGCGTACCGTTGCCCAGGTCAACGAACTGCGGGCGCTGCACCCGGACCTCGTCGTACTGGCCGCTCATGACCCGGCGGCAGCTGGGCTGCTCGCCCAGGCCGTGGGGGCAGGGGCGCAGTGAAGGCGGCGGAGGAACTGCGGTACCTGATCCTGGCGATCCAGCGCGAAGGCAACCGACTGCTGGCCGCGGAACTACGGCCACTCGGGGTGACGCCGTCGCAGGCCGAGGTACTGCGGGTATTGCGCGACCACGGGCCGCTGACCCTCAGCGCCCTCGGCGGGCTGCTCGTCTGCGAGACGGGCAACAGTCCGAGCCGCTTGGTGGATCGGCTGGTCGCGCAGGGGCTGGTTCAACGCGACACGGATCCGTCGGACCGGCGCTACCTCGCACTCAGCCTGACCGCGGAAGGCCGCAAGCTCAGCCAGCGGATCGTCGCGGCCGAAGACGTTCTGCACAAGGCGATTGACGATCTCGTTGCCGACCAACCCGTTGATCAAACCATCGAAACGCTGCGCGTCCTGGCCGGTGCCTTCCCCGCCGGCGAGGCACTCGCCCGCCGACGCGCGGCAGAACAGGACACCTGACATGGAACAGGCAACCCTCACCATCCCGGCCGACCGCGACGCGATCCGCGCCGTACTCCTCGACGTACTCGCTCTGCCCGAGTGGAACGAGGCGTTCGTCTCCCTCTCCGGCCCAGCGGTGCCTGCGGTCGGAACGACGTACGAGCTTCAGGTGCGCCCGGGGCTCAGCGGCCGGCTGGAGTACGCCGTGATCGAGCCGGACCGGATCGAGATCCACTGGCAGGTGCCCGGCTTCCGCGAAACCGGCGTCTGGACGATCGGCGACTCCGGCCTGGTAACCCACACCTTCACCCAATCCGGCCCACTCGCCGCCGTCCTGATACCCGCCTACCGCGGAATAGCCCCAGTCCGCCTGGACCGCCTCGCGGCCCGGATGCTCGTGACACGGAAGGTTGGCCGGGCCTAGCCTGCTACGCATGCCGATCGAGGTCCGTGATACCGACCCTCGGTCATGCATCCCGAGGCCGTCGAGTCGTGGATTCGGGTAGGAAAGCTGCGACTTCGTGAACCAACATCCACGACTCGGGAACCGCCGCCTGCTTAGACAGCGATTGGGAGGGCTCGTTTGTGGGCGGTGCGACGGTGGGTGGCGATGATCGTCACCGCTGCCTTCTCGTCGATCTCGTGGCCCTCGAGGAAGTCGTCGATCTCGTCGTACGTGACCCCGAGCACCGCCTCATCCGGCAACCCTGGGTTGTTCGTCTCCAGGTCAGCAGTCGGCACCTTGCCGGTGATCTCCGGCGCCGCGCCCAGCCGCGCCCCGACCTCCCGCACCCGCCGCTTGGTCAACCCCGACAGCGGCGTCAGGTCGCACGCGCCGTCGCCGTACTTCGTGAAGAACCCCATCACCGCCTCGGCAGCATGATCCGTCCCCACCACGAGACCGCCACGAGCCCCAGCCACGACGTACTGCGCGATCATCCGCTGCCGGGCCTTCACGTTCCCGATGTGGAAGTCCTCGCGGTCGCCCAACCCGGAGTGCCGGACCGCGTCGACCATCGCGTCGGTGGCCGGCTTGATGTTGACCACGAGGGTCTCGTCGGGCTTGATGAACTCGAGCGACCGCTGGGCATCGTCCTCATCGGCCTGGACGCCGTACGGGAGCCGCATCGCCACGAACGTCGCCTCGCCGCCCTCGGCGCGGATGCGCTCGACCGCGAGCTGGGAGAGGCGACCGCCCACCGCGGAGTCGACGCCGCCGCTGATCGCGAGCACGTACGACCTGGCGCCGGTGAGCCGGAGGCGGTCCGCGAGGAACTCGACCCGGCGCTCGATCTCGGCGTCCGGGTCGAACGACGGGGACACGCCGAGCTCGGCGATGATCAGTTCCTGCAGGTAGCGGCGTTCGTCGCTCATCGGGCTCCCTCACGGTCAGGTTCGGCCTGACCAGCCTAAAGGGCCCGGACATGAGGATTCCCCGCGCACCCGGAAGAGCTCACTTACCCTTGCTGCCTTCCGGCCCTGGGGGAGTTGGGCGAGATACCGCCACGCGGGGAACCGACCAAGAGTGTACGGGATGCCGACGGCCAACCGGGAATCGGTCCGCACGGACAACGCTCTCAGCGAACACGGTAGCTACCGGGGCCCGATGAGGATCAAGCTGACTGGGTGACGAATCATCAATTCGGCCCGTTCGGGATCACGACCGGGCTGACCAGCAGCCCGGAGTCGTTGGCGGCGGCGCAGGCTGCCGAGGAGCTCGGGTACCCCGCGATCTGGCTGTCCGGCGGCCCGTTGCCGGGGCTGCAGACCATCGCCGACCTGATCGGCGCAACCAACTCGATCAGGTTCGTCAGCGGGATTCTGTCCGTCGACAAATACAGTGCCGCCGACGTCAGTACGGCGTACGCCTCGCTCGAGAAGTCCGCCCCGGGACGCTTCATCGTCGGGCTCGGAGGTGCGCACGGTCCCAAGCCGCTGGCGAAGATCACCGCGTTCCTCGACGAGGTCGACGTACCGGAAGAGCGTCGAGTGCTTGCAGCACTCGGACCGCGCATGCTCGAACTGGCGCGCGACCGCTCCGCCGGCGCGTACCCGTTCCTGGTCTCCGCCGCGTACTCCGCCGAGGCTCGCAAGGTGCTCGGACCGGACAAGCTGCTCGCGGTGAGCCATCTCGTCGTTCTGGAGACCGACGCCGACAAGGCCCGCGCGATCGCTCGGAACACGATCAGCTTCTTCCCACAGATCCCGGGGTACGCCGCCTCCCTCAAGCGGCAGGGATTCAGCGAGACGGACCTGACCGAGCTGCCCGATCACCTGGTCGATGCACTCGCCGCGTGGGGTACGCCGGCGGACATCAAGGCCAAGTTGACCGAGCACCTGGATGCCGGCGCCGACCACGTGACCGTCAACGTCATCACCGGCGTCACCGGCCCGCAGCCGGTGGAGCAATGGAGGACGCTAGCCCCCACGCTGCTCGCGTAGTTCTCGTAGGTCCGCTGTGGTCACCCGCCGGCCGGACGGCTGACCGACAACGGTGCCCTGGGCAACTGCTTCTCGTACAGCCGCGCCGTCGTCTCCAGCTTGTCGTACCGGTACGGCCGCTCCTCACCGGTCGGCTCGAAACCCTGCCGCACCCAGAACGCGGTCGCGACGTGCGCGTTCGTCGCCACGATCGCCAGTCGCAGCGTCCTCACCTCCGGCCACGACGTCTCGACGTACCGCTGGATCAGGTCGTACGTCGCCCTGCCGAGGCCCAGTCCCTGATGGTTCCAATGGACCTCGAGGAGGCCGATGTAGGCGGTGTGGTCGTTCGGGAACCCCCTGAGCAGGTCGGTGACGGCGACGAGCCGGCCGTCCTGGAACGACCCGAGCACGACCTTCGCGTCCTCGGCCAGCCCGTCGGGCCGCATCATCAGCAGACTCTGCGCATCCGCCGGCCCGGGCGGATATCCCGTGACCCGCTCGGTGTAGCCGGGATCCGATTCGATCAGCTCCTGCAGCGCGTCGACGTCCTCGACCGCGATCGGCCGCAGTACCAGACTCATCGCTCCAACTCCTCGATGCTGCCGGCCATGATCGCCCGGAGGTTCGCCGTGATCCGCTCGGTGGGCCAGTCCCACCAGGCGATCCGCAGCAGCCGGTCGACGTCCTCGTCGGAGAACCGGCGCCGGATCAGCTTCGCCGGGTTCCCGCCGACGATCCCGTACGGCGGTACGTCGTCGACCACGACCGCTCCGGACGCGATGATCGCGCCATCGCCGATCGTCACCCCGGGCATCACCAGACTGCGGTAGCCGAACCACACATCGTTGCCGACCACGGTGTCACCGCGACCGGGCAGCCCGGTGATCAGGTCGAAGTGCTCCGCCCACGCGCCGCCCATGATCGGGAACGGGAACGTCGACGGCCCGTCCATCCGGTGATTGGCGCCGTTCATGATGAACGTCGTGCCCTCGCCGAGCGCGCAGTACTTGCCGATCCGCAGCCGCTCGGGGCCGTAGTGGTAGAGCACGTTGTTCGTCTCGAACCCGGTCGGATCCCGCGGATCGTCGTAGTACGAGTAGTCGCCCACGTCGATCAGCGGCGACTTCACCACCGCCTTGAGCAGCACGACCCGCTCGGCCTCGGGCATCGGATGGACGACGTTCGGATCCGGTGCATCCATGCGCCCGACCCTAAATGAGGAGCCCCACCACCAGCAGCACAATTAGGACGCCGGCGACTCCTTCAACCTCGGCAGCCCGCGCACGACAGCTCGCCAGACCTGCTCCACCCCCCCTCGCCTGTCACCTCACAGTCGTCTGGCACCGTCCCCAGGTTCACGCCCCGATTTTCCGAAACCCTCGCCGCTCGCGTATCCTCTCCGTTTGGAGGATTCGCCTAGAGGCCTAGGGCGCACGCTTGGAAAGCGTGTTGGGGGCAACCCCTCACGAGTTCGAATCTCGTATCCTCCGCCACTCCCCGCAGGGCACAAAACCGCACCCATGTGGGCCGGGTGTGTCAAGGGCGCGTGGGGTCTTGCCCCCGGTGATGTTGAGTTGTCGCCGGGGGTTCGGGGTGGTTGT
>NZ_JBFAKS010000062.1:0-36719 GCF_040655855.1 Kribbella sp. NPDC050281
CTCCTGCGCCTGCGGCGACTCGTTCAACTGAGCCTCCTCGAAGCCCCCGGCACCGGTTGGTGCCGGGGGCTTCGTCGTGTCCGGACCCGCTCCGGTCGTCGAGCAACCCGCCGTCGTTCAGTGCGCGGGCGTGCCTTCGCGGGCGCGCTTCGGTAGCAGCCAGGTGACGGCGAGGCTGACCAGGAACATCCCGATCGCGACCAGTACCGCGGTTTTGGTGGCGCCGAGGAACGCATGCGCCGGTAGCAGCTGGAAGAAGATCGTGCCGATCACCGCGACCCCGATCGCACCGCCGAACTGCTGCATCGCTGTCAGTACGCCGGACGCCGAACCCGCCGCCTGGTCGTCGATCGACGCCAGGATGATGTCGAAGAGCGGGGCGAACACCAGTCCGGCACCGATACCGGTCGCGAGGGTTGCCGGGACCTGGTTCCAGATCGTGGTCGCGTCGCCGTACGTGTGCAGGGTGAGCCACACGCCGCCCATCGCGACAGTCATCACCGCGACCCCGAGCTGCAGCGCCTTGCGCCCGAACTTCGGTGCAAGCAGGCCGCCGGACAGCGGTGCGCCGATCGCGATGCCGAGCGAGAACGGCACCATCGCAAGGCCGGCCTTCAGCGGGCTGTAGTGCAGACCGAGCTGGGTGAAGAGGTTGAAGACCAGCGTGAAGCCGGACATCGCGAGGAAGAACGTGGTGATGACGGCGAGGCCGGCGACGTACCCGCGGCTGCGGAACAGCGACGGGTCGATGACCGGGTTGCCGGAGCGGCGCTCACGCCAGACGAACAGTGCGAACACCCCGATGGACGCGACCATCATCGCGATCGACCAGGCCGGCCAGCCGAGCTCGCGGCCCTGGACCAGCGGGTAGATCAGCAGCCCGGACGCCAGGCTGACCAGTACGACGCCTGCGGTGTCGAGCCGGGACGCGCCGGGCGTCTTCACCTCGGGCATGAACCGGAGCGCGCCGACCAGGGCGGCGATGCCGATCGGGACGTTGATGAAGAAGATCATCCGCCAGCCGGCGTCGAACCAGTTCGCGTCGATCAGCACACCGGCGAGGATCGGGCCGGCGACTGCAGACAATCCCATCACCGGACCGAACATCGCGAACGCTTTGCCGATCTCTTCCGCCGGGAAGACCGCCTTCAGGATCGCGAACCCCTGCGGGATCATCACCGCGCCGAGCAGTCCCTGTGCGACCCGGCTGCCGATCAGCAGTTCCGGTGAGGTGGCGAACCCGCAGACCGCGGACGCGACCGTGAAGCCGACCGCTCCGATCAAGAACAGCCGCCGGCGACCGACCAGATCGCCGAGCCGGCCGAAGCTGATCAGCCCGATCGCGAAGGCGAGCGTGTAGCCGGCCAGCATCCACTGCATCGCGGACTCGGACCCGCCGAGCTCGGCCCGGATCGACGGCGCCGCAATGTTGACAATCGTCGCGTCGACAAGATCCATGATCTCTGCGATCAGCACGGTCGCGAGCACGATCCAGCGCCACTTGTACGGCGTACCGCTCGTCGCGTTGGAGGTGGTTATCGGGCCGACGGTGCCAGGTGCGGTCTTCGCGGTGGCTTGGGCGGCGTTGCTCGTGGCCGTGGAGGTGGCGGTCTGGGTGGCCGGTGGCTCCGGTGGGGTGGTGGTTGAGGTGCTCATCGGTGGCTCCTGGAGGACGTGGCGCGAACGGTGTTCGTTAACGAACACTGTTCTACTCACGAACACTGTTCCTGTCAAGTACGGTGTTCGCTACAGTGGTCCCATGACCCAGTCGCCCTGGCAGCCGATCAGCCCCGCGAAGCCCACCCGCACCCCGAAGGAACCGCTCACCCGGGACCGGATCGTCGACGCGGCCATGCACGTACTGGTCGATCAGGGGTACGACGCCGTCTCGATGCGCAAGGTCGCCCAGGTCCTCGGCACCGGACCCGCCTCGCTCTACGCCCACGTCGCGAACAAGAAGGAACTCGATCAACTCCTCGTCGACCGCGCGGCCTCGGACATGCGGCTCCCGGAGACAGCGGATCCGGAACGCTGGCAGGAGCAGTTGAAGGACGCGATGCGCGAGATGCTCCGCGTGATGCGCGCGAACCCCGGCGTCGCCCGGGCGGCGATCGGCCAGGTGCCGCTGGGGGAGCAGGCCCTGCTCAGCACCGAACGGTTCCTGGCCATCCTCAAGGCCGGGAATCTTCCCGACCAGGCAGCCGCGTGGGCGGTCGACCTGATCCCGCTCTACGTCACCGCGATCGCCTTCGAAGAGTCCGTCCAGGGCGCTTGGGCCTGGACCCCCGAAGACATCGAAAGCCTCGTCGGCGGCCTGCGCACGTACTTCGAGTCCCTCCCGGCTGACCGCTTTCCCTTCACCCTCGCCCTGGCCGGCGCCCTGACCTCCGGCACCACCGGCGACGAACGCTTCGAATTCGGCATAACCGTCATCACAGCAGGCCTAGCCGCCCTGGCCGAAAAGGCCTGACGCCCTCCGGCTCTCCGTGAGCGGCAGCTACTGCGGTCCGCCGGGAGGAGCTACCGCAGCCTCCAGGTCGGGTCGAGCATCGCCAGATCGGTCCGGCGCGCCGGGTATTTCGCCGCGCACCCGACCGCCCCAGCTCCGAGCGCCCCCGCCGGTCCGCGGGATGCCACCGCTGGTCCACCGCGAGCCTCCGCTGATCCACTCCGAGCGCCCGCCCGCGCCTCCGCTGATCCACTCCGACCGTCGGCCCGCGCCTCCGCCGGTCCATTGCGAGCGTCCGCCCGCGCCTCGGCCGGTCCGCCGGGTGCCACCGCTGGTCCACTGCGAGCGTCTGCGCGCGCCTCCGCTGGAACGTCCCGGGTTTCGCGCCAGTTTGGTTGAGCGTTCCGGCGAGGCCGTCGCGTGCTGCCGACGGCCTGTCCGTGTGTTACCGACTGGCAATTAGTAGTCGACTACGTGTGACTCCTTGCTGTTCACTAATGCACATGGTTAATGTTCGGATTGTCAACAAAACTACGACCTGGCCGTCAGTGTGTGCCGAAGGCGTGAGGTGGGCACCCGGGTGAGGCCGTGTGACGACAGGAGGACACCGTGGACGCCGAGACCCAACCGCCAGTCGGGCCCCAGCCGCTCAGGAACACACCCGTCGAGAGCCGGCCGCCCGTCAACAGTCCGGGCGGGGGCCGATCGCCAGGCGGAGGTGGTCCGTCAGGTGGAGGCGGTGCGTCCAGTGGCGGTCCGTCAGGTGGTGGCGGTGCGTCAGGTGGTGGAGGTGCGTCCGGGGGTGGCGGACGGTCGGGTGGTGGCGGTGCGTCAAGTGGTGGCGGTGCCTCCGGGGGTGGCGGTGCGTCCGGGGGTGGCGGGTGGTCGGGTGATTCGCGGGCTTCGGTTGATTCTGAGCCGCCGCCCGGCGTACTGAAGCGGGCGATCGCCGCATCGGCGATCGGGAACGCGACCGAGTGGTTCGACTACGGCATCTACGCCTATGGCGTGACCTACATCTCGGCAGCGATCTTCCCAGGCGACACCGAGAGCGCGACGCTGCTCGCATTGCTGACATTCGCCGTCTCGTTCCTGGTCCGGCCGCTTGGTGGTCTGGTCTGGGGGCCGTTGGGTGACCGACTCGGCCGCAAGCACGTGCTGGCGATCACGATCCTGATGATGTCCGGCGCGACGCTGCTCGCCGGCCTGGTCCCGTCGTACGACTCGATCGGACTGTGGGCGCCGACGCTGCTGGTCGTGCTCCGGATGATCCAGGGCTTCTCGACTGGTGGTGAGTACGGCGGTGCCGCGACCTTCATGGCCGAGTACGCCCCGAGTCGCAGGCGTGGATTCCTCGGCAGCTTCCTGGAGTTCGGAACGCTGGCCGGATTCTCCGCCGGTGCTCTGCTGATGCTGTTCTTCTCGCTGGTGCTCGGCGACGAGAAGATGCACGCGTGGGGCTGGCGCCTGCCGTTCCTGGTGGCCGCGCCGCTCGGCCTGGTCGGTGTCTACCTGCGGTCGCGTCTCGAGGACACGCCCGTCTTCCGCGAACTCGAGGCGAAGGGTCAGAAGGAAGAGCAGACAACGCACCAGTTCAGGGACCTGCTGGCCGGCTACTGGCGGCCGATCCTCCGGCTCGGTGGCATGGTCGTCGCCCTGAACGTCGTCAACTACACGCTGCTGACGTACATGCCGACGTACCTCGAGAGCGAGATCAAGCTCACCGCGGACGAGTCGCTGATCGTGCCGATCATCGGAATGTTGACAATGATGATCTTCCTGCCGTTCGCCGGCCGACTATCGGATCGGGTCGGCCGCAAGCCGCTGTGGTGGGTCTCGCTGGCCGGGTTGTTCGTCTTCGGGACGCCGATGTTCCTCCTGATGGGGACGAACATGCTCGGCGCGATCGTCGGCTTCGCGGTGCTCGGTCTGCTGTACGTCCCGCAGCTCGCGACGATCTCGGCGACCTTCCCGGCGATGTTCCCGACTCATGTCCGGTACGCCGGTTTCGCGATCGCCTACAACGTGTCAACCTCCTTGTTCGGAGGTACGGCGCCCGCCGTGAACGACTGGCTCACCGCGAAGACGGGCAACGCCCTGATGCCGGCGTACTACATGATGGCCGCCTGCATCATCGGCGCCATCGCCCTCGTCAAGGTCCCCGAAACCACCCGCTGTCCGCTCAACGGCACTGCCGTTCCAGGCACCGAAGGGGCGCCGCCCCCGGTCGCTCTGGAACCCGAGCCGGCGAGAGCCTGACTACTCGATCGGCTCCTGCAGTTCGGTGACCCAACCGTCCGGATCGTCCGGGCAGTCGAGGTAGAGCTCCCGCGCAGGCTCGCTGGACCGATGGCCGTTGTCGTCGATCCAGCGAGCCAGCGCCTGCCACGCGGGCAGCACTTGGTCGATCGGTCCGCGATGCACCAGCGTCGCCGCACGTACCGCGGGCAGGTCGATGACCTCCAGGCCGTTGAGGTTGCCCTCGGCATCGATCGCTGCCGGAACAGTCGCGCGGACGACGACTTCGTCCTCGGCCTGGTGGGAGCGTTCGTACAGACAGGTCAAGTGGCCGGATGGCCGGACGGCGGCCTGGGGGAGCCGGCGGCCGAGTTCGGCACAGAGCGGATGGACCACCGGGCTGATGTCCGCGGGCGTGAAGCTCGCGGCGGTGGTGGTCAGTCCGACCAGCCGGACGGCCGCCAGCTCCTTGATCACCACATCGGCGCTGGGGAGGTCAGTTTCGATGCCGCGCAGGCGTGACTCGACCTGCGCGAGCCGGGCGTAGCTCTCGGCAACAGTGGACTCAAGCTCCGCGCGTCGGATTGTCAACAATGCTTGCAGTTCGGTCGGGCTGATCTCGTCGGCGACCATTGTCCGTACCTGCTCGAGCGAGAACCCGAGATCCTTCAGAGCGACGATCCGGTTGAGGTCGGCGAGTTGCCCGGCGGTGTAGCTGCGATAGCCGCTCGCCGGATCGACGTACGCCGACCGCAGCAGTCCGATCGCGTCGTAGTGTCGCAACATGCGGATCGACACCCGTCCATGCCGCGCAAACTCTCCGATCGCGAACAATGTCCGACTCCTTCCGTGGTGACGTCAACCAGCCACAAGTTCGGCGAACGTGATCGCGGTGTCGTCCTCGTGCCACGGACCGATCACCTGTGCGCCGACCGGCAGCCCGTCCGGTGTCTGCCCGATCGGCATGCTGAGTGCGGGATGCCCGGTCAGTGAGGCGTGCGCGATCCAGAACACCTGGGCGTCGTACCGCTGCTCGCCGTACGACGTCGTGATGGTGCGTTCCTCGAACGGCCGGTCGTCATGGGGAAACGCCGCGGTGAAGCTGGCGGGGCACAGGAACACATCGACCTCCTCGAAGTACTGCTGCCACTTCATCCGCGCGCCCATTCTCCGCCGCTCCTGCTCGATCGCCTCGGCGAGACTCAGCGATGACGGCTCGCCGCCGTGCAGTGCGAAGAACAGTTCGACCTGCGATCCGAAGGCCTCGGCCTGGTCCCAAGGATCGACACCGTCGGGCCAGCCCTCGACGATCTTCGCACCGCTCCGGCCGATCCGATCGACCGTCGCCGACAGCACGTCGCCTACCTCACTCGACACCGGCGCGGCGGGATGGTCGGTCACCACGCCGACCCGGAAGTCCGCGAGCCGGCTGTGGCGCGATCGGGGCAGTTCCCAGGAGAACGGTGCGGCCGGGCCGCCGGTCACTCGCAGCGCTGTCCGCAGGTCGGCGGCCGATCGCGAGAGTGGTCCGATTGTCGACAAGTTCGGGAACTCGCTCGGCACTTCCGGCGGCCCCGGCACCTGGAAGCCTTGCTGCGGGACCAGCCCAACGGTCGGCTTCAGCCCATAGACACCGCAGTACGCCGCTGGCAGCCGGATCGACCCGACCAGATCCGACCCGTACTCCAGGTAGCTCAGGCCCGCGGCGAGCGCGGCCGCGCCGCCTCCGCTCGAGCCGCCTGGAGTGCGGGTGGGATCCGCTGGATTGTTCGTCCGCCCGTAGATCTCGTTCGTGGTCTGTCCGAAGTCCGCGAGCATCGTGTGGACATTGCTCTTGCCGACAATGATCGCGCCGGCCCGACTGAGCCGTTCCACCACGACCGCATCCTGATCCGCGACGTACTCCGCGAACGCCGGATTGCCCCAGGTCGTGTGAAGGCCCGCGACGTTGAAACACTCCTTGATCGTCATCGGTACGCCGTGCAGCGGACCGACCTCACGCTCGTCCGCAATCGCCGCATCAGCTGCATCCGCACTCCGCAGAGCGAACTCCGCCCTCGTCTCGACCACCGCGTTCACACTGTCGTCGTGCGCGATCCGCGCCAGCAGTTGCTCCGTGACCTCGCGCGACGTCACCTCACCGGCCCGAATCCGGCGGGCGATCTCGGTTGCTGTTGTCATCATGCGGATTGTCTACGGTCTGACACAGTGTCAGGGTCAACGGGAGGGTCAACCGACCGCACGCCCGTTGTGGAACACCGTCCGGATGCGGGACTCCAGCGACGTACAGCCCAGGTCCGTGCCGTCGATCAGCACCAGGTCTGCGCGCTTACCCGCGCAGATCTCGCCGCGGTCGTCCGAGAGCCCGAGCAGCCGGGCGGCGTCGATTGTTGCCGCGCGCAACGCTCCGGCATCGCCCAGGCCGGCCGCCGCCAGGTGCTCAAGCTCCCGCAGTACTTCGGTGTGCGGGCGTACTGGATTGTCGGTGCCCATCGCGATCGGCACCCCCGCATCGAGCGCGAGCCTGACCGACTTACGGTGCGCCTCCGGAGCGCCGTCGGGGGCACGCTCAGGATCTGGTTGGGTTGTCGACAATGTGGGCACGTAGTACGTGCCGGATGCAGCCATCGCCTCAACAGCGGCCTCGTCGAGGTACGTCCCGTGCTCGATACTCGCCGCGCCGGCCCGCGCCGCCACTTCGGCTGCCCGCGCGCCGTGGGCGTGCACCATGACCCGGCGATCGCCCTGCCGGCGTGCTTCGTCCACCAGCGCCGTCATCTCGTCGACAGTCAACTGGACGTCATGCACACCGGTCCCGAGCGCCAACGACCCGGTCGCAGTGAGCTTGATCCAGTCCGCTCCGGCCCGCACCATCCGCCGTACGACGGCCCGCGCTCCGTCCGCGCCGTCGAACACCGGGTCCGGCATCGACGGATCGCCGAAGTAGTCGACCGGCCCGAGGTCCGCTGCCCACAGATCGCCGATGCCGCCCGTCGTACACACCTGGCGGAGGCTGATCAGCACCTCAGGCCCCTCGATCCACCCGCGCTCGACTGCGAGCGGTACGCCGGCATCGGCTCCCCATGCATCGCGAATCGTGGTGATGCCAAGGCTCAGCAAGGTCCGGAGTACGGGTACGGCGGACAGCGGCCGAGTCGACTGTGGCAGGCCGTCCGCATCGCTCAGCATCTGCGTGAGACAGATGTGCGTGTGGCAGTCGATCAGCCCGGGCAGCAGCAACCCACCGGAACAGTCGACCTCCTCGTCCCCATCCAACCCTGATCCGACGTCGACAATCCGATCGTCGGCGAGTACGACGTCCGCCGCCCGCACATCACCAGACGCGACATCGAGCACGGATCCGGAATGGAGCAGCAGGCGACCAGTCACTCCCGAATCGTCGCAACCTCAAGGGCCGCTGGGAACGGCTCACCGCTGCCCGCATCGCGCTCAGGTGAGAGCGGTGCCTTGGAGGCCTGACTCCGAAAACCGGTCGCAAGTTCGATGACGGTCGTAGTAACTTGCCGCTCGGTCGAATTCGTTGCCGAGATCCGTGGAGCAGGAGAAGAGACGGTTGCATGAACGCCGAGACCGTTGCCACGCACGAGCGCACGCCCGGACCAGGACGTAGGCCGGTTGGTGGTCTGCTGCGGACGCGGAACTTCGGCTTGTTCTGGGTCGGCGAGTCAACCAGCGGATTCGGCTCGGCCATCACGACTGTGGCCCTGCCCCTCGTGGCGGTGACCACCCTCCACGCCGGCACCAGCATGGTGGCGCTACTGACAGCGGCGAACTGGGTGCCGTTTCTGGTGATCGGGCTTCCGGCCGGCGCGTGGGTCGACCGTTGGCCGCGTCGACGCGTTCTACTGGCCGCCGATCTCGTGTCGGCGGTGGTGCTGGCCGGTGTCCCGATCGCGGCGTGGACCGGAGTACTCACCATGGGCATGCTGCTGGCGGCAGCGCTGCTCGCCGGTATCGCCAAGGTGTTCTTCGACCTGGCGTACAACGCGTTTCTGCCCCATCTGCTGGCCTCCGAGGATCTGCTCGAGGGCAACTCCAAACTGCAGACCAGCGCCTCGGCGGCCGAGCTCGCCGGTCCGGGCCTGGGAGGGCTGTTGGCACAGGTGGCGGGCGCGGTCTGCGGGGTCCTCATCGACGCGCTGACGTTCCTGGTCTCGGCGATCTGCTTGGCGGGACTGCGAGTCGGGCCAGAGGCGCAGCGAGACCGGACCGGTGAGCTGGGCGTGTTCCGGCAGATCGCCGAGGGTTTCGGGTTCATCCGGCGCGAGAGTTTCCTGGTGGCCATGACGGCGATGGCGGCGATCGGCAACTTCGCGATGATGGGGTTGACCGCACTGCGGATTGTCTACCTGGTGCGTACAGAGGGCGCGAGTGCAGGCACCGTGGGATTGGTGATCGGTGCGAGCAGCGTCGGCGGCATCCTGGGCGCCGTGTTCGCGTCGCGGATTGTGCGGCGCTTCGGCAACGCGCGCGCTTACCTGGTAGCGAATCTCGCGATCGCGCCGTTCATCCTGCTCCTTCCGGCAGCCGGTCCCGGTTGGCGGCTGTCGCTGTTCGCGGCCGGATCTCTCGTGGTGCTGACCGGCTCCACAGTCTCGAATATCATCACCGCCACGTTCCGGGGCAACTACGTGCCCGTTCAGCTGCTCGGCCGGGTCACCGCGAGCTCTCGGTTCCTTGTCTTCGGCACAGGTCCGCTCGGCGCGGTGACCGGCGGAGCGTTGGCGACCGCCTTCGGAATCCGCACCGCCATGTGGGCGCTGGCTGTCCTGTTCGCCTGCACCCGCATGATCCCGCTGGCCACGCCAATCCGCACCTTGCGCGACTTCCCCGCCTACCGCGCCTGACAAGTGTGGGTCAGGTGGTGACGGCGGAGACTGCGTCGGACCAGATGGTGGCGGCTTCGTCGATCTCGTCCGGGGTGACGACGAGGGCGGGGATGAAGCGGACTACCTGGCTCCAGGCTCCGCAGGTCAGCAAGAGGAGTCCTCGGCGGGCGGCCTCTTGCTGTACGGCGGCTGCCGTGACCGGGTCGGGTTTGCCGTTGGCGTCACGGAACTCGTTGCCGACCATCAACCCGAGCCCACGCACGTCGGTGATCTGCTCGTGTTTGTCCGCCACCAGTTGCAAAGCCTGCTTGAGCTGAGCACCGCGCTCGGCCGAGTTCTGCACCAGGCCCTCGTCCTGGATCACGTCCAGCGTCGCCACCGCCGCCGCGCACGCGACCGCGTTCGCGCCGTACGTCCCGCCCTGCGAGCCGGGCCACGCCTTTTCCATCAACGCCGACGGGGCTGCGATGCCCGACAACGGGAAGCCGGACGCGAGCCCCTTCGCCGTGACCAGGATGTCCGGCTGCGAACCGAAGTGATCGCCACCCCAGAACTTCCCGGTCCGCCCGAATCCGGTCTGTACTTCGTCGACAACCAGCAGGATCCCGTGCTCGTCGGCGCGTTCCCGCAGGCCGGCGAAGAACCGCTCGTTCGCCGGGACGTAGCCGCCCTCACCGAGCACCGGTTCGACGAAGAAGGCGGCAGTGTCGGCCGGCGCACTCAAGGTCTGGAGGACGTAGTCGAGCTGGCTCAGCGCGAAGTCTGTCGCCTGCTCGACCGGCCAGCCGAAGTGGCCCGGGTCCGGGAACGGCGAGACGTGTACGCCGGCCATCAACGGACTGAAGCCGGACCGGAACTTCGTCCCGGAGGTCGTCATCGATGCCGCAGCAACGGTCCGGCCGTGGAAGCCGCCGTGGAACACGATGACGTTCGGCCGTGCGGTCGCCTGCCGGCTGAGGCGCAGCGCGGCTTCGATCGCCTCGCTGCCGGAGTTCGCGAAGAACATTCGGTCGAGGTGCTGGGGGAGGACCTCGCCGAGGCGGTCGACGAGTGTCAGTAGCGGCCGGTGCATCACGGTCGTGTACTGCGCGTGGATGATCTTGCCGACCTGCTCCTGGGCAGCCGCCACCACGCGGGGATGGCAGTGCCCGGTCGACGTCACGCCGATGCCGGCCGTGAAGTCGAGATACCGGCGGTCGTCCTCGTCGAACAGCTGCACGCCCTCACCGCGGGCGGCGACGACTCCGGTCGCCTGTTTCAGGATCTGCGAGAGCTCGGCCACGGACTTCCCCTCCAGATGTCGACTGGTAGATTGTCGACAATCAGCGTATCTCAGGTGTCGAAACCGGTGAAGGGGTGCGAATGACCGAGCGGAACGCAACCAACGCAATAGAAGCCGACCGGTATGCAACCGGGGCGGTGGTCGCCGGGCGTGGCGAGACCGGGGTCGTGGTCGCTGTGCGGCGTGAGGCCGGGGTGCCGGGCGGCGCGAGGGCGGAGCGGTGGTTGGTGAGCGGGATGGGGGCGGAGTGATGGATGGCGGGCGGGATGTGTCTGGCGACGAGGCTCGAGTCGTCGAGGCGGTTGAGAAGCGCCTCTTCATCGACGGCAAGTGGACCGATGCGGAGGGCGGTACGACGTTCGACGTGGTCGATCCGTCGACGGGCGAGGTGCTCTGTGCGGTAGCCGACGCGACACCGTCCGACGGGCGGGCCGCGCTCGAGGCGGCCGTCGCGGCGCAGCCGGCGTTCGCCAAGACATCACCCCGCGAACGTTCGGACATGCTGACGGCGGCGTACCAGCTGCTGATGGAGCGTGTCGACGATCTGGCGTTGCTGATGACGCTCGAGATGGGCAAGCCGCTCGCGGAGGCGCGCGGCGAGATCGCGTACGCGGCCGAGTTCTTCCGGCACTTCGCGGGCGAGGCGGTCCGGATCGACGGCGGGTACCAGACTGCCCCCGCCGGCAACGCCCGCTTCCTGATCACCAAGCAGCCGGTCGGCCCCTGCCTGCTCATCACCCCGTGGAACTTCCCGATGGCGATGGGCACCCGCAAGCTCGGCCCGGCGATCGCGGCCGGCTGCACGAGCGTGATCAAACCCGCGCACCAGACACCGCTGTCGATGCTCGCGCTGATGAGGATCCTCGCGGAGGCCGGCGTACCGGCAGGTGCGGTCAACTGCGTCACTGCGATGGACGCGGGCGGCGTGATGGAGCCGCTGATCAGGTCCGGGCTGGCTCGCAAGCTGTCGTTCACCGGCTCCACGCGGGTCGGGCGGGTCCTGCTGGAGCAGTGCGCCGAGAAGGTCCTGCGGACGTCCCTCGAACTCGGCGGCAACGCGCCGTTCCTGGTGTTCGAGGACGCGGATCTGGACGAGGCGGTCGATGGTGCGATCGCGGCCAAGATGCGCAACATGGGCGAGGCGTGTACGGCGGCCAACCGGATCTTCGTGCATGCCTCGGTCATCGACGAGTTCGGGCACCGTCTCGCGGCAAAGATGTCAGCGCTGACGGTTGGTCGCGGCACCGAGCCCGATGTCAAGGTCGGACCGCTGATCGACGAGGCCGGTCTCACCAAGGTCCAGTCGCTGGTCGCCGATGCAGTCGACCGCGGCGCCACCGTCCTCACCAGGGGAGAGGTTGCCCCGGGCAACGGTTACTTCTATCCGCCGACGGTGCTCACCGGCGTACCCCGGCATGCCGCGATGGCCGACCAGGAGATCTTCGGCCCGGTCGCGCCGCTGACGCCGTTCACGACGGACGACGAGGCGCTGGCGGCCGCCAACGACACCGAGTACGGCCTGGTCGCCTACGTGTTCACCAACGACCTCCGCCGCGCGCTCCGCATCGCAGAGTCCCTCGAGACCGGCATGGTCGGCCTCAACCAGGGCGTCGTCTCCAACCCCGCCGCCCCGTTCGGTGGCGTCAAGCAATCCGGCCTCGGCCGAGAGGGCGGCTCCGTCGGCATCGAGGAGTTCCTCGAGACCAAGTACATCGGCATCGCGATGCCCTGATCGCGAAGGAACCGGCCTCTACCGCGATGTGAGGCGAGCGATGGCGTCGTCCATGTGGGCGATGAGCAGATCGTCGGCGTGCAGACCATCGCCGTTGCGGATGGCTTCGGCCAGGCGCTCGTGCTCGCCGACGCGAACCTCGGACGTCGTGTAGGTCTCCTCGAGGGCGTGGATGCACATGCGGGTCTCGGTGATGTACGTCCGGTGCATCCGGGACAGCCGGGAGCTGCCGGCCAGCTCGACCAGGCGTTCGTGGAACGCGATGTCGAGCTCGCCGACGGCCGCCGGGTCGCCTTCGGCTGCGGCCATCTCGTGGACGATGGCGAGCAGTTGTTCGCCGGCGGCCTTGTGGTCGCCCAACATGATCTTGCGGGCGGCGGCGCGCTCGATCGCCTCGCGGGCCAGGTACATGTCCTGGACGTCGTCCGCGGTCATGTCGATCACGAACAGGCCGCGGTTGCGAATCGCGACCAGCAGCCCTTCCTGCGTCAGCCGCTGCATGCCCTCCCGCAGAGGTCCGCGGCTGACGCCGAGCTTGCGGGCGAGGTCCGCCTCGCCGAGCTGCGTGCCCGGCTTGAGCTCCCCGTGGCCGATGGCCTTGCGCAGTTTGTCGGCGATGATGCTCGGCGTCGACTCCTGGGCCAGCGGCTCGATGTAACTGGTCACACTTCCGTCCCCCTTGAGGCAAACAAACTTCCCAGACCTGGCAGAGAAGGTACCTGGCCGAGCAAGTCGAGTCCCTTCCAGACCGTCACCTGGTTCGCGGTCAGTACCGGCTTGCCGACCGCGGTCTCGAGATCGTCGACAATCTCCAGCGTGTGCATCGCGGTGTCCGGCACCAGGATCGCCTCGGCGTCCGGGTGGTCGGCGGCCTTCACCATCGCGATCACCCGGTCCGGCGCGAGCGTCCCGACCTCGGCCGCGGTGATGATTCCGTGGCTGCCCATCGACACCACTTCGACTCCGCCGCCGGTCAGGAATCGGACGAAGTGCTGCGCCACGTCCTCCGGGTACGACGCCGCCACCGCGACCCGCCGTACGCCGAGCGCGCGGCACGCGTCCACGAACGCGATCGAGGTGGAGGACGCCGGTACGCCGATGGCCTGGGCGACACCGGACGCCTGGTTGCGGGCGCCCTCGGCGCCGAAGACGAAACTGCCCGACGTACACGCCCACATCACCGCGTCCGGCTCTTCGGCCGCGAGCTCCGAGGCACCTTCGGCGAGCCGCTCGGCGCGGCCGAGGTCAAGCAGGGCGTCGATCCGGTGCGCGTCCTCGCCCACCGACGTGATCACGACCGGCAGCCGGACCGCACCGTCGAGCCGCGCCTCGAGCGCCGGGTAGTCGTCCTCCGCGCTGTGCCCGGGATAGAGCAGCCCCACCGTGACCATTCCGACCTCCTGGCTGACCCGCGTCGCAATAGGTAGATTGTCGACAATGCTAACCCGTGAGAGCTCCGGCACCGGAGATGTCGCGTACGACGTCCCGCGGTTGGTGACCGGGCTGCGCCGGGAACTGCGGGGTATGGTCGCGGACGACCGGCGGACCCGGGCGCTGTACGCGGCGGACGGCTCGAACTACCGCGCCGTCCCCGACTTGGTCGTCGTACCCGCGGATGCCGAGGACCTGGCGACGGCGGTGGCGCTGACCGCGGCGGCCGGCGCTCCGGTGGTGATGCGTGGCGGCGGTACGTCGATGGCGGGCAATGCGATCGGTGGCGTGGTGATCGATGCGTCCCGTCACGTCAATCGCATTCTGGAGATCGATCCGGCGACGCGGACCGCGGTGGTAGAGCCGGGCGTCGTACTGACTGATCTGCTGGCTGCAGCGAAGCCGTACGGGCTGGCGTTCGGGGCGGATCCGTCGTCGGGGAGCCGGGCGACGTTGGGCGGGATGATTGCCAACAATGCGTGTGGTGCGCATTCGGTGGCGTGGGGGACGACTGCCGACAATCTGCGCTCGCTGGATGTGCTGCTTGCTGACGGCACCAGGATGACAGTGGATTCCACTGCGGACCGCGCGGAGTGTGCGGCGCGGCCGGGGCGGGAGGGGGAGCTGCATCGCGCGCTGCAGGGGTTTGTCGACCGGCATGAACTGCTGATCCGGCGACGGTTCGGGCAGTTCACGCGGCAGATCTCGGGGTACGCGTTGCATCGGCTGCTGCCGGAGTACGGGTACAACGTGGCCGGATTGTTGACCGGGAGCGAAGGTGGGCTCGCGGCGACGCTGCGGGCGACGGTGGCGTTGACCGAGTTGCCGAAGGCAAAGGTTTTGTGTGTGCTCGGGTTCGGTGACTCGATCAGTTCGGCCGACTGCGTGCCGATCGTGCTGCGGCACGGCCCGCTCACGATGGAGTCCATCAACAGCGACCTGGTCGAACGCCTGCCGCGCGAGGTCCGCGATGCCGCGGTGCGCGCCGGTCTGCCGGAGGGCAACGCCTGGCTCCTGATCGAGATGGGCGGCGAGGACGAACACTCCGCCGCCGCTGCCGCCCGAATCATGCTCGACGACCTCCGCAACACCGCATCAACAAGCACGACACCGCTCAACACCAGCCCCAGCCCCGCCCCCAGCAGCGGGATCGGAAGCGCCGAGAGGAGCAGGAGCGGGAGTGGAACCCCTGGCGGGAGCGGGGGCGGGAGTGGAACCCCTGGCGGGAGCGGGGGCGGGAGTGGAACCCCTGGCGGGAGCGGGGGCGGGAGTGGAACCCCTGGCGGGAGCGGGGGCGGCGGGAGTGGAACCTCTGGCGGGAGGGGGAGGGGGAGGGGCGATGGGGCGGGCTTGTCTGTGGGTGGGGGCGGGCGGTTTCCGACGGCTTCGTTGGTTACTGATCCGGGGGCGCAGGCTGTGTTGTGGCGTTGCCGGACCGATGCTGCGGGGCTGGCGACGCGGCGGGCTGACGGGGCGGAGGCGTGGGGCGGTTGGGAGGACGCCGCCGTACCGCCGGAGAGGTTGGGGGACTACCTTCGCGGGCTTGACGAGGTGATGGGGCGGCACGGTCTGTCCGGAGCGTCGTACGGGCATTTCGGTGAGGGCTGCATGCACATGCGGATCGACTTCGACCTGCTCAGTGCGCGCGGCCTTGCGACGTACCGCGAGTTTGTCGAGCAGTCCACCGACCTCGTGGTCGAGCTCGGCGGTTCGGTGTCCGGAGAGCATGGTGACGGCCGAGTGCGGGGTGAGTTGCTCAGTCGGATGTACGGCGTCGACGGTGTGCGACTGTTCGCGGAACTCAAGGAGATCTGGGACCCGGCGCGGGTGATGAACCCCGGGATGATCGTCGACCCGCCGCCCCTGGACCTGGCGATCCGGCATGACGGTCCGGCGAAGGACCGCAGATTGTTGACAGTCTTCGCGTACCCGGATGACGACAACGACTTCGCCCAGGCGCAGCGCCGGTGCGTCGGGATCGGCAAGTGCCGGCAGAGCTCGGGTGGCGTGATGTGCCCGAGCTATCAGGTCACCAAGGATGAACTGCACTCGACCCGCGGCCGCGCGCATCTGCTGTGGGAGATGCTGCAGGGTGATGTCATCGCGGACGGATGGCGATCGACCGAGGTCCGCGATGGTCTCGACCTCTGCCTGTCCTGCAAGGGATGTCTGTCCGATTGTCCGGTGAACGTCGACATGGCGACGTACAAGGCGGAGTTCACTCAGCATCACTACGCGCGCCGTCCATGGGCGCGGCCGATGTCGCACTGGTCGATGGGCTGGCTCCCACTCTGGGCCCGGCTCGCCTCGCCGGTGCCTGCGTTGGCCAACAAGGTTGCCGGCCTCGGTCTGGTCAAGAAGCTGGGCGGAATCGCGGCCGAGCGCGCTGTGCCTACGTTCGCTTCGGAGACCTTCACGAGCTGGTTCGCCAAGCGCGGCAGGGGATTGTCGACCGGTGGACAACAGGTTGTGCTGTGGCCGGACACGTTCACGAACTACCTGGCGCCTGAGATCGGGCGGGCTGCGGTTGAGGTGCTGGAGGTGGCTGGGTTCGAGGTGGTGCTGCCGGACAGGCCGGTCTGCTGTGGGCTGACCTGGATCTCGACGGGCCAACTGAAGAAGGCCCGACGCGTGCTCACTCGATCACTCAAGACCCTCGAGCCGCATCTGGCCGCCGGTACGCCGATCGTCGGCCTCGAACCGAGCTGTACGGCGGCACTCCGCCACGACGCACCGGATCTGATTGCCGACAATCCACTTGCCGACCAGGCTGCGAAGGCCACCCGCACGTTCGCCGAGCTGCTCGCCGAGGCCGAGTGGGAACCGCCGCAGGTCGGGGGAGAAGCACTGGTGCAGACGCACTGCCACCAGCACGCCGCGCTCGGCTTCGACGCCGACCGTCGGCTGATGGCCGCGGCCGGGATCGACGCGACCGTCCCCGACTCCGGTTGCTGCGGACTGGCCGGCAACTTCGGATTCGAGCGCGATCACTACGCGGTCTCGAAGGCGATCGGCGAGCGCGTCCTGCTCCCCGCCGTACGTTCCTTGCCCGAGGCAACCGCAGTACTCGCCGACGGCTTCAGTTGCCGCACCCAGATCACCCACGGCACCACCCGCCACCCCCGCCACCTCGCCGAACTCCTGGCCGCAGCCCTACCCCAGGCAACGGACGGCTGACCGATCGCGCCGTTCGTGCGCCGCCTGCGCCGCCGTACTCAGATCGCCAAACGGCGCCACCCGCCGGCCCGACCACGTTCTGCCGTCTCGATGAACTCAGGTCTCGAAGCGGTCGGGCAACGCCGTGAGCCGGATCAGGCGGTGATCGAGACCCGGCACCGAGCCGCGCTCACCGATTGGCGGCGAGCACTGCCGCGAGGCCCTCTTGCAGATCTTTGACGAAATACTCGGGAACCTCCAGCGACGGGAAATGTCCCCCGCTTTCGGGCGACCTCCATCGGACGATCTGTCGATACCGCTCCTGCGCCCAGGCGCGCGGATACTTCTCGATGTCGCGGGGATACATACTGATTGCCGTCGGGACGTCGACGCGAAGTTCGGGGTCCAGTGAGTTGTGGCTTTCGTAGTAAATGCGAGCCGACGATGCGCCGGTCCGCGTCAGCCAATACAGGGTGACGTCGTCAAGAATCCTGTCTCTGGAAATCCTCTCGAACGGGCTGTCTTCGGTATCTGACCACTCGGCGAACTTGTCAAGGATCCAGGCGAGAAGCCCGACCGGTGAGTCGACGAGCGAATAGCCGATGGTCTGCGGCCGGGTCGCCTGCTGCTTCGCGTACGCCGCACGGTTGCGCCAGAAGTCGCGGGTTTCCTCGGTCCACTTGCGCTCGACCGCCGTCAGCCCGTCCGTTGTCAACCCGGGTGGTCCCTCCGCAAATGTTGTGTGGATGCCGAGAACGTGCTCCGGGAACCTGCCGGCGAGAACCGTGGTGATATTGCCTCCCCAGTCGCCACCGTGGGCTGCGAACTTGCTGTAGCCGAGCCTTCCCATCAGCTCCACCCAGGCGGCCGCGATCTTTTCGGTTCCCCACCCGGTGGTGGCCGGCTTATCGCTGTAACCAAAGCCTGGTAGCGATGGAACCACGACGTGGAACGCCGGCGCGTTCGCATCGCTCGGATCTGCCAGCTCGTCGACGACATCGACGAATTCGGCAATGCTGCCTGGCCATCCGTGCGTCAAGATCAGAGGAGTGGCATCTCCGCGCGCGGATCGGCGGTGCAGGAAATGGATTCCCAGATCATCAATGGTCGTGCGGAACTGGCCGATCCGGTCGAGGCGCTCTTCGAACGACCGCCAGTTGTATCCGGTGCGCCAGTAGGTCACGAGATCGACGAGGTCGGCGAGAGGAACGCCCTGATCCCATCGGCGAGGGTCGGGCGCGGCGCGATAGACCGTCTCGGCCTCCGGTAGCCGCGCCGCGGCCAATCGCGCGCGCAGATCGTCGAGGTCAGCGTTGGTTGCGTGGGCTTCGAATGCTTGTACGTCGCTGGTTGGACGGGGCATGAGACCTCCTAGCCATCGCGGAACCGGCTGCACTCCAACGCGAACCGGCTAAGACGGTTCTAGCATGCCGTTCTGCCGGAGCGCAACCTGCTAAGGTGGTTCCATGCGTGCTGAGTTCCCTGACTTTCGCCTCGGCGCCGTGCTGGCGACCAGCTTCACGGGGACTCTGTCGGAGCGTCAGGGTGACGCCGTGGAGCGCATTCCCACGCCGCAGCGGCTCGTCGACTGGCTGGCAGTAAGCGGCCTCGCCGTGGACTCCTGCACCAGTGCCCAGCTCGACCTCGCTCGGGAACTAAGGGAGTCGATTCACGCCGCCGCGACAGCGGCCGCGATCCAGGACGCTCTCCCTGCAGCTGCCGTTCAAGTCATCAATGACTGCAGCGCTCAGGGTCGGGCCGCGGCTGTCCTGACGCCCGAGGGTAAGCGGCGATGGCGGCTCAGCTCGGCTTCCTGCGTGGAAGACGCCCTCAGCGTGATCGCCGCCGATGCGATCAGCATCATCGCGGGCGAACGAGACGGAAAACTGGCCTTGTGCGCATCGCCGACCTGCCAAGCCGCCTTCTTCGACACCAGCCAAAGTCGCACCCGCAGATGGTGTGACATGGGCACGTGCGGTAATCGTGAGAAGAAGGCGCGCTTCAACGCCAGGCGGCGCAACCCCAGCTCAGCGGAGTGATCGTCACCTCGGTACATCGCGCGGAGCTTGCTTGAAACCGGTGGATTCAGGCCCCACCGACACCCTCAAATGCGATGGGCGGCTTTGCGTCGCGGCTTGATGTCGAGGGCTGCGAGGGCACCGTCTACGGCCACGCGGCGGAGCTCGTCCTGTGGGACGCCGGCGAACTGGATCGTGCAGTCTTGGATGCCGCCGAAGGCGATGACGGCCCGGGCGGCCTGCTCCAGCGTGGGGTCGGGGCCGTGCAGCAGCTTCCCCAACCGTCCGCGCCACTCCAGCACGAGATCGATCAGGCCCAGGTCGGCGAGTGTGGTCAGCTCGCTGAGCATCAGCACGATCTCTCGCCGATTGCGGTAGTGGAAGTCGAAGTACCCCTCCAGCAGGGCGCGCGGCTCGACCTCGCCCAGCGCCTCCTGAGCCACCAGGAAGGCCTCTTCCTCGTCGATGATCGGCTGCACGATGCTGCGGACCAGTTCCTCGCGGGAGGAGAAGTGGTAGTACAGCGCCGGCTTCGTGATGGCCAGCCGGTCGGCGATCTCCTGCAGGCTGGTCCGCTGCACGCCCTTCTGGGCGAAGAGCTCGCGGGCGACCTCCTGGATCCGCTGCTTGGTGTCCGAGGGACGAGGCATGCCGTCAGCATATCTGACTTAACGATAGGTAAGTAACCATGCTAAGCTTACCGACCGTTAAGTAAGGGAGGCATGCTCATGCGGATTCTCATCTCCGGCGCCAGCGTCGCCGGTCCGGTCCTGGCGTACTGGCTCACCAGACACGGCTTCTCCGTCACCGTCGTCGAACGCTCGCCGGCTCTGCGCAAGACCGGCGGCCACGCGGTCGACCTGTTCCGGCCCGCGATGGACATCTCGGAGAAGATGGGCGTGCTCCCGCGCGTCGAGGAGCGGGCCACCGGCACGAACCGGATGACCCTCTACCGAGAGGGCGTACGGCGTCCCGTCCGGGTCAACCTCGCGAAGATCTTCAGCGCCGCCTCTGAGCGGCACGTCGAGGTGATGCGCGACGACCTCAGCGAGATCTACTACGACGCTGCCTGCGACGACGTCGAGTATGTCTTCGGCGACTCGATCACCGAGATCTCGCCCGACGGCGAGGTGCGGTTCGAGAACGCCGAGCCACGCCGCTTCGACCTCGTCGTCGGTGCGGACGGCCTGCACTCCAACGTGCGCCGCCTCGTCTTCGGCGACGAGTCCCAGTTCAGCTCGTACATCGGGGCGTACCTCGGGGTCCTGAACCTGCCCAACACCGCCGGCCTCGACCGTGAGCTCCTCATCCACGTCGGCGTCGGCCGCACGGTCGGCATGTACGGCGCGCCGCATCTCGGCGACGCGCGAGCTCTGTTCCTGTTCCGTAGCGAGGGCGAGCTGGAGTACCACCACCGCGACGTACGCCGCCAGAAGGACCTGCTGCGCGGTGCGTTCGAGGGCATGCACCCCGAGGTGGACCGCTGGCTGGACGAGCTCGACCGTACGCCGGCGTTCTACTTCGACTCGATCACCCAGCTCCGCATGGACACCTGGTCGCGGGGGAGGGTGACGCTCGTCGGCGACGCTGGGTACTGCCCCGGCCCGGCTGTCGGCGGCAGCACCACCTTGGCCGTCGTCGGCGCGTACGTCTTCGCCGGTGAGTTGGCGCGGGCCGGTGGCGACCACGAGCGCGCCTTCCCTGCCTATGAACGCGCCATGGCTGAGCATGTGCGCGCCAGTCGCGCGGTTGGGCTGAGCGCGGCGAAGACTCTGATCCCCACGTCGCGTCTCGGCGTTTCGGGACTGGCTCAGGGCTCCCGATTGATCTCCGCCCTGCCTGCGGGGCCTAGCCGGGCGCTCCTCCGCCTCACTACCAAGAGCGCACGCGTGTACAACTCCATGACTGTCGACAATTACCAGGCGGCCTCAACCGCATCAGGAAGCCGGGTCAACCCCGGAGGCAGCAGGGTGGAGTGATGAATGCACGCCGCCCCGCCCGGCGACTGAGTCGTCGGATTGTTGACAATCGCTAGCTGAGGAGGCGGAGGGCGGTGAGGACGTAGGTGCGGGCCGCGGTGACGAGTTCGGCGATGGGGACCGACTCGTCGGCGCGGTGGGCCTCGGTGGTGACCGAGCCTGGTCCGAGCACGACAACGGGTACGCCGAGGTCGCGAGCGACGTACCCACCATCGCAAGCGGCGGTCCAGCCGGCGAGGGGGAGGGAGGCGCCGCCGGCGTCGAGTCGGGCGGCCTCGGTCGCAACGACCAGTGCGTCGTCGGCCGCGGTCTCGAAGGCGGGCATCTCCATCGGCATGTCGAGGTCGACGGTGAGACCGCGCGACTTCAGATCCAATGCCGCGACCCGGGTACGCAGGTCGTCGAGGACAGTGGCCGGCGATTCGCCCGGGAGCAGGCGGCGGTCGGCGACGATCACGCACTCGGCCGGGACGATGGAACCGCCGGTGCCGCCGTTGATCTGGCCGACACTCCAGGTTGCGGGGCCGAGTAGCGGATGAGGTGCGGCGGCGAGTTCGGCGTGCAGGCGTTCGATCTCGGCGACGACCGCGGCCGCGCCGTAGATCGCGTTCGCGCCGTCGTCCGGGTTCCCGGCATGGCAGGCTCGGCCATGGATCGCGACCCGCAGGTACGAGTCGCCCCGGGCCGCGATGATTGTCTGCAAATCGGTCGGTTCTGCGGTGATGCAGCCGAGGAAGGATCGGGGCCGCCCGCCCGCGGAGGCGACGTACGCGCGAATCCCCTTACCGGTCTCCTCCTCGTCGACCACGGCCGCGAGCTCGACCGGACCGCTCAGTTCGGTGCCGCGCAAGGCGGCCAGGGCAACGAGCGCCGCAGCCAGACCGCCCTTCATGTCGGACGCGCCACGCCCGTAGATCCGGCCATCCCGCACTTCGCCACCGAACGGATCCGTCGTCCAGCCGTCGCCGATCGGTACGACGTCCGTGTGCCCGAGCAGCAACACACCGGGACCGTTGCCCCCGGCAAGCGTGATGCCGACGTTGTCGCGCCCTGGCTCGACGGGCGAGGTCACCACATCGAGCCCGAGCTCCCGTCCGGCCGCGGCGAGTACGGCGACGGTCGCGGCCTCCTCACCCGGCGGGTTCTGGCCGGTCGCGCGCACCAGGTCTGTGGTGACCCGCACCAGCAGGTCTTCGTCGATCCGATCCAGCACTGCCTGCTCAGCGGGCGTCACGCTCATGCCGACCAACCCTAGTCGGACCTCCCGTCCAGGTACGCACGCCAGCCGCCGTACGACGTGATGTCTCGCCCCGGGTGCGCAGCATCGGCCGTGCACACAAACCCGAGTACCCGCCGACCGTCCGACAGTTCCACTGGCCCGATCGCGAGCGGAGGGTCGATTGTCGACACGAACCCACCGAGTTCCGCCGCCGGCAGACTCCACACCTCCACCTCGATGCCCGGGCCATCCGCTCCCGAGACGGTCGGCGTCAGTCCCGGGCGCGGTCCGTCGACCAGATACATCCGGTACGACGACGCGGTCCGTGCGGCGAATGCGAGTCGGGCACCACGCCGTACCAGCTGATCGTTCAGTGGTTGGCCGGACAGGTGAGCGCCCGCGACCGCGAGCAGTACCTCGGACTCCGGGTCCACGCGCTCCGGCACCGGCTCATCGCACCAGACGGCCGCCAGGTCGATCACCTCGTGGTCGTGACCGGCCGGGGCGAGGAGCTGAATCCCGAAGGGCAGACCATCCGCCCGATCCGGTCCCGGGAACGCGACGGCGCAGAGATCGAGCAGGTTGACCATGTTCGTGAAGCGCCCGAGCCGGCTGTTCACGCCGATCGGATCGGCGGCCACTTCAGCCAGAGTGGGATGCCCGGGTGTCACGGGCAGCAGGAGTGCGTCGAGCTCGGTCCACAGGTGTTCGCTCGCCCGGGCCAGCGTGGCCAGTTGATCAAGGCCCGCGAACGCCTCGGCGGCCGTCAGACCTGCGCCACCACGGACAATCGTCCGCACGGTTGGGTCCACCGCGGGCGAGTCGTCGAGCTTGTCCCCGAAGGCCAGCCAGCGCTCCGCCAGCCATGGCCCGGAGTACAGCAGGTCGGCCGCGGCGAGCAGCGGCTGCACGTCCGCCTTGACCACGTCGCCGAGACGATGCGCCTGATCGAGCGTCTGCTGCCACGCCTGCTCGTGCAGCGGATCGAGTTCCAGCGCGGCATCGGGTACGCCGATGACAGGCGGGCTTCCCGCGCGGCGGCCTGGCCGGCGATGTGGAAGCGCCGACCACCGGCGCGACCACGCATCGTCCGGGTCGAAGTCGACCATCACGTCGAAGGCCCGGCGGGCCGTCTCGACCGAACGGGCCATCACCGTCACGCAGTCGAGCGACCGGCAGGCCGGTACGACGCCTCGGGCCGAGACGAGGCCGCGCGACGGTTTGATGCCGACAATCCGATTGAAGGCAGCCGGCACCCGGCCGCTGCCGGCCGTGTCGGTCCCGAGCGCGAAATCGACCTGTCCGGACGCGACCGCGACCGCGCTGCCCGAGCTCGAGCCGCCCGAGACATGCTCAGGGGAGAAGACTGAATGACAAGCGCCGTACGGCGATCGGCTGCCGACCAGTCCGGTGGCGTACTGGTCCAGATTCGTCTTCCCGAGCGGGACGGCGCCGGCCTCGAGCAACCGATCGACCACGAAGGCGTTGCGCGCCGCGGGGCGTGAGTTGCGCGGGTCGCCGGCGGTGGTCGGCACACCCTCCAGATCGATGTTGTCTTTGAGAGCCATCGTCAGCCCGTGCAAGGGACCGGGAGCCGGCTGGATGGCGCCGACCCGGCTGATCCACTCGTTCATGCTCCCCACCGTGCCCGCTCGGCCTCGAAAGCGGCGCGTCGTTTGGCTCGTACGGTCGCGATGTCCACGGGTGCCTCCTGCTCGATCCGGCGTACGTCGGCGATCGAGAACGTGGCCGGGCCGACCCGCAGGTCCGCCCGTCCGGCTTTGACCTCAGCCCGCTCGTGGGCAAGTTCCTCAGCGCTCACCGGCGTGAATCTGATCAGGTCGAACTGTCTCAGCAACCATGGCTGCTCGTCGCCGGGCGCGAGCCGCCAGACCGGGACGGTCCGTCCGACCAACTGGTACCCACCCGGGCCTTCCATCCCGTACACACACAGGTAGATCCCCCCGATCCCGACCGCGTTCTGCGGCGTCCAGGTCCGGGCCGGGTTGTACTTCGTGGTGACGAGTCGGTGCCGGGGATCGATCGGTACGGCGACCGGTGCACCGAGGTAGACGTCACCCAGGCCGACGACCAGGTACGTCGCGGCCCGGACGATCTCGAACACCTCGTCGCGGTGCTGCAGATCGTTGACACGACGGATGAACTCCACGTTGTCCGGGCACCAGGGCGCGTCGGGCCGGACCGACGTCGCATACCGGCGCATCGCTTCGTGGGCTTCCGGGTGGTCGAAGGCAATCGGCAGCGTCACCTCGCGGGCCGGCAGCACCACCGTCTCCGGGTCCGCCAGACCGGTCGCCAGGAACGCGAGCTGCTCGGCCAGCTCGACCAATCCGAGTCGGGCGGAGTCCACCGCGATCAGGAGTGATCGCACACCTTCCACCAGCTCCGTCACGCCGTCCGGCCGGTGGGCTCGCAAGGCTTGGGCGAGAAGGTGGATCCAGACCCGAACGGTGAGGTCGAGTTCGGTCGGCCCGGCCTCGACCAGCAGATGTCGTTCGCCCGCACAGCGGATCGTGTACGGCGGTGTGCCGTCGGACCGGTGGAGTACGTCGGGCCGCGCCGGACCGGCTGCGACCGCGACGGGTGGCGCCGGTTCCTGCCGGAGGTCCGACAGCCACGCCCGTCGCTCCTCGATCGCCTCGGCTGCCGTCTCCACCGTCACCGGCACCAATCGGACGGTGTCCCCGGCTCGTAGCTGCCCGAGCATCCACCGATCCGCCTCGATCACCACGGCCGGTACGACGAAACCGCCGAGCGACGGTCCGTCCTTGCCGACGATGACCGGGGTGTCGCCGGACAGCATGATGCCGCCGACGGGGTAGGCGGAGTCGTGCACGTTGGACGGGTGCAGGCCGGCCTCGCCTCCGTCGGTTCGGGCCCAGCCCGGCATCGGGCCGGTCAGTCTGATCCCAGTTCGGTCGGACCGATGGTCGACAATCCAATTGCTGGCAAAGAACGCATCGACGCCGTCCGCGGTCAGATGATCCGGCGCGCCGTGCGGTCCGGGGATGACCCGGACCTGCCAGCTGCCTGACATCGCCGGCGGCTCGACTGACTGCGGGCTGAGCAGGTTCTCCCGGCGCCCGAGGGGGAGTTGGTCACCGGCGGCGAGAGGCCTGCCCTCGTGCCCACCGAAACCGCCCAGCACGAAGGTCGCGCGGCTGCCGAGTACGAGCGGTACGTCCAGGCCGCCCTCGATCGCCAGATACCCGCGCGTGCCCGGTCCGTCGAGTGGCCCGAGATCGAGCACCGATCCGGCTGGCAGCTGTACGACCAGACCGGGGCGAACGCGCCAGCCGTCGATCGTCGCATTGTGGACAGCACCGCCAACACAGATGAGCCGATCCTCGTCGCAGGTCAGGACAGGTCCGGTGAGCACACACTCGAGTCCGGCCGCGCTGCTGGGGTTGCCGACCGCGGCGTTCACCAGGGCGAAGCTGAGTTCGTCGGCCGCTCCTGACGGAGGCACGCCGACATCCCACAGCCCCGGCCGCCCGGCCAGGTCCTGAACGGTCGTCTGGATTCCTGGGGCGACCACGGTGATGACGGCCATCGTCACCACCAGCCCAGCAACTGGACCGGGGTCGGGTTCCAGCCGTTGCACGGATTGTTGACCTGCGGACAGTTGCTGATCAGGACCAGGAGGTCGCGGCTCGCGGTCAGTTCGACGTACCGGCCAGGCGCCGACAGGCCGTCGTCGAACCTCAGGTCGCCTGCGGAGGTGACCGGGACATTCATGAAGAAGTTGACGTTGTGGGTGAGCTGCCGCTGGCCGATGCCGGCCTGCGCGCCGTAGGTGAGGAAGGTCTGGCGGCACGCGTGCTGGTGACGGGTGTGCTCGCCGTACCGGATGACGTTGCTCTCCTGGGAGCACGCGCCGCCGACGGTGTCGTGCCGGCCGCAGGTGTCGTCGGTGATCACGGCGAGCTCGTCGGCCCTGGTGGAGAGCAGATGCGATCCGGTGGTGAGGTAGACGGCTCGTTGCGCGCGGATCGTGTCGAAGGCGGAGTACCGGTTGTCGATGTCGTGGGCGTCGTAGAACAAGGTGTCCACGGCCTGGTTGCCGTCCAGGTCGACAATCCGCAGGCGGCCGTTCGCCGGTACGGTCAGCAGTGCGCCGTCGCCGGGTTCCACCACGGTGTCCAGGCTCATGCGATCAGCTCCCGGGTCAACTCGAGTGCGCGCACCGCTTCCGGCCGGAGTTCCGGATCACCTGGCTCGGCGATCTCGGTCTGTACGGCGGTCTCGATGTGTACGGCGACGGGCGCGGGTTCCGTGCTGGACAACGGATGTGCGGCGGTCGAGACGAACACGAGTAGGTCCTGTTCGGCCCGCAGCGTGACGCTGTCGCCGGCCCGCGCGTGGTCGGGATCGAAGGTCAGCGAGGCTCGCGCGTCGTCGGTGACGCGGACCTTCGAGAAGAAGTGGACGCAGCCGTGCAGGTCCGCCGCGCCGAAACCGTGCTTGGTCAGCTCGAGCTGCAACAACCGGTCGGGCGGGGCTCCGATCAGGCAGTCGTGCCAGTCGGATCCGGAGGCGACGACGGTGGCCAGGGCGAGACCGCGGTCCGACATGAGGACCATGCCGGCCCTGATCCGCGCGGACATCTGCGACTTCAGTGTGTCCGGGATGTTCAGACGGTCCAGTCGATCGGCGCCGATGATCAGCGTCGAGGCGTTCGCACCGTCGGCCAGTGCAGTCAGGGTGATGGTGCGTCCGGCTCGGACGGGTGCGGACCATGCCGCGGCGGCGGGTATCTCGTGTTTCATGCGACAGCGCCTTCCACGACAGTGCCGTCAACACTGGTGCCTTCGACACTGGTGCCGATCGACGCGTGGTACGCCCGCCGTTGAACCCGGTACGCGATCAGTCCACCGACGGCCACGATCCCGAGCGTGAGCAGCGGCAGATAGTGCAGGTACCACCCCTCGCCCGCAGGGTCGTAGACCTCGGCGCGCGGCCAGCCGAGGTTGATCGCCATCGCGAGTCCGTAGCTGACAGCAAGAATGTTGACAATCAGACCGAATCGGCCGAGCGAGAACAACGGGCGGCCGTTCTCGTCCACACCGGCGGACAGTTCACCGGCGGTCAGCCGCCGTACCAGCAGTGGCGTGGTCACCATCAGGTAGGCGACGTACAGCAGCATGATGCAGACGCTCGCGAGGCCGAGGAACAGTCCCGTGTTGCCCACGTTCACCAGGAGGCACACGGCGGCCAGCACCCCGGGCACGATCGTCGCCGCGACCGGAGTGCCGGTACGACGCGACACCCGACGCAACCGAGCCGACGCAGGCAAGACGTTGTCGCGCGCCATCGAGAAGATCATCCGGGCGGCCGCGGTCTGGATCGCCAGCGTGCACACGCACACCGCGAGCGCGACATCGAGGAGGAGCAGCTTGCCCGGCGTCGTACCGAGGCTGCTGGTCAGGACGTAGGGGAGGCCTTGGGTGGCGAGATCGCCGTCGGTCAGCGACGGCGCGGCCATCAGTGCGGCGATGATCAGGAACGCGCCACCGATCCCGGAGGCGACGACGGCGCGGATGATCGTCCGCGGTGTGGTCGCGCGCGGCTTGTGCGTCTCCTCCGACAGTTCGCCCGCGCTGTCGAAGCCGACCAGCACGTACGCCGCCATCAACGTCGAGATCAGCAGCGGCACGACGTACCCGGTGGTGCTGTCGAGGTTCGTCGTGTGCAGGACTACCGACGGACCGCGCTCGGCTTGGCTTGTCAACAAAACAACGATCAGTACGACGCCGACGAGTTCACAGGTCACCCCGACCGAGTTGACGATCGCGGTGATCCGGACGCTGGTCGCGTTGAGCAGCGTGGTCGCGGCGAGGAGCAGGCAGCCGAGAACGACGGCGTTCGTCGCGCCGTCCTTCGAGGACAGCGCGGAGTCGGTCCCGACCAGCTGGAAGCCGGACCAGACCGCAGGCAGGACGACCTGGAGCGCGATGGCCGCCGTGGCCAGCGTGATGATCTGCGCGATCACCATCGCCCAGCCGGCGAACCAGCCGACGACCGCGCCGCCGAGCCGTCGGGCCCACTGGTAGATCGCCCCGGACAACGGGTAGCGGGCGGCGAGCTCGGCGAAGCACAACGCCACCATGAGCTGACCGGCCAGCACCGCGGGCCAGGTCCAGAAGAACGCCGTTCCACCGAAGCCGAAGCCCAGGCCGAAGAGCTGGAAGACGGTGGTGAGGATGGACACGAACGAGAAGCCGGCAGCGAACGACGCATAGCTGCCGACCCGGCGTGAGAGCTGTTGGGTGTAGCCGAAGCGGCCCAGATCGGTTTCAGAAGTGGCTGACATTCCGGTCTCCGTCGGATCGGCCCGGAATGCGCACGGCAGCCCGGGGCCTTCAAGGCCTCCCGGGCTTTTGTCCCGCCGTGGAGCGGTGCCGTCACGACAGCACCGCCTCCCCTCTCGGACCAGGCCTGCCGGTCATCGGCAGCGGAACCCTAGGGGCGCCCCGCCTCAGGCGGGTCTGTTCCAGTTCAGGGCGCCGCGGTTTCAGCGGGCGTCCTCGCGTGTAACGGCGGCGTAAAGGAATCCTCTCACTGGGGCCGGAGCCGGTGAGAGAGCAGAGAGGTCGTCCGTCCGGCGCTGCGGCCGGTGGATCGCTGGGCGTTGCCTAGGGCAACAATTTGTCGGCGGCGCGGCGGAGGCGGGCGACACCTTCGTAGATGCGGTCCGGTGGGGTGGAGGCGAAACACAGCCGGAGGGCGTCGGTGAACCTGCCGGTGGGGGAGAACGCCGGGCCGGGGATGAAGGCGACACCTTCGGCGAGCGCGATCTCGAACAGGTCGGCGGTGTCGACGCCGTTCTCCAGCGTGACCCAGAGGAAGAAGCCGCCCTCGGGATCGGTCCAGCGGGCGATGTCGCCGAAGTACTCCTGCAGGGCCGAATGCATCGCGTCCTTGCGTCGCTTGTACTCGAGGCGCTGGGTGACCAGGTGCTCCTCGAGATGCCCGCCGGTCAGGAAGCCGGCGAGAAGTCGCTGGGCCGGGAGATTCGTGCAGGTGTCCATCGCCTGCTTCGCGTTGATCAGGAGCGGCTGCAGCTCGGGGTCGGTGTCGACCCAGCCGACCCGGAGTCCGGGCGCGATGATCTTCGAGAACGTCCGTACGGCGAACACGAGCGGATCACCGGCACCGAGCTCGCGCAGCGTCGGCAGCGGGTCGCCGGCGAAGCGCAGAAGCCCGTACGGGTCGTCGTCGATCACCATCGATCCCCAGCTCCTGGCCAACTCGAGCAGCCGGTGGCGTCGTTCCAGGGAGAGGGTCGCGCCGGACGGGTTCTGGAACGTCGGGATCGTGTAGATCGCCTTCGGTCGACGATCGCCGAGTAGGCGTGGTAGATCGTCGACAATCATGCCGTTGTCGTCGACCGGGACCTCCAGCAGTTCGGCGCCGTACGACAGGGCGGTGGCGCTGCCGTTCGTGTACGTCGGCGATTCGACGACGACCAGGTCGCCGGGGTCGACGAAGATCTTGCAGAACAGATCGAGGCCCTGCATCCCGCCGGCCGTGATGGTGAGCCGGTCGGCCGTGGTTTCGTCGCTGGTCCCGCGGAGCATCTCGAGTAGGGCGTTGTGCAGTGGCGGGTCGCCCTCGGTGGCCGCGTAGTCGTACGCGTCGGGGCGGCTCAGCTGTTCGGCGGCGATCGCGGCGAGGATTGTCGACGGTACGGCTTCGGCGGCCGGTGACCCCATCGCGAACCGCACGATGTCGTGGGTCTGCTTGTGCAGCAGCGACGTACTCGAGTCGATCACGGACCCGACCAGCCCGGCGACACGTCCGGCGTACGGGAGACGTTGCGTGGTTCCGGCTCCGGGCACGCGATCACTTCCTTGCACGGGCTACCTCCTGATCGTGAGTTCGTGGGGGAGACCGGTCAGGCGTTCGACGCCGTCTCCGGTAACCACGACGGGTTCGGACAGTTCGTAGCCCCAGCCGTCCATCCACATCCCGAGGATCACGTGGAAGGCCATGCCGGCGGTCAGCACCGTGGTCTCACCGGGACGCAGACTGACGGTGCGCTCACCCCAGTCGGGCGGGTACCCGATGCCGATCGAGTACCCGATCCGCGAGTCCTTCACCAGCCCGTGCGCAGCGATCACGTTGTTGAACGCCGCGTGGACGACGCTTCCGGTCACGCCTGCGCGGATTGTCGACAACGTGGCGCGCATACCTTCGGCGACGATCTTGGCGGTCTCACGCAGTCGCTGTGGTGGATCGCCGAGCATCACGGTGCGGGCCAGGGGAGCGTGGTAGCGGCCGAACACCCCAGCGAGCTCGATCGTGGTCGCCTCGCCGGACACGAACGGGCGGTCGGTCCAGGTCAGATGCGGCGTACCGGCGGCGTTGCCGGTCGGAAGCATCGGCACGATGGCGGGGTAGTCGCCGCCGTGCTCGGGGGTGCCGGTCGCCTGCGCGGCGAGGATCTCGGCGACCAGATCGCATTGCCGCTTGCCCGGCTGGAGCTGGTCGAGGGCGATGCGCATCGCCTTCTCGGCGATCGAGCCGGCGATTCTGAGTTGGCGGAGTTCGTGCGGTGACTTGACCAGACGGATCCAGTTCACGAGTTCGGCGGAGTCGACCAGCCGGTGGCCGGGCAGGCCGTTGCCGAGGGCAAGGTAGCCGCGGGCCGAGAAGAAGTGCGCGTCGGCCTCGACTCCGACGTCCGCGCCGGCCGGGACCAGGTCGCGGGCCATCCCGGCGATCCAGTCGTACGGATGCACGTCGGGCCGGTGAACGAGATCCTCCGGGTAGCCGTGGATCTGGTCGTCGCGCAGATTGCAGGTGTACGACGCTCCGGCCGCGTCCATTGCGCGGGCGAACAGATGTGGTTCCCCGTCAGCCGGGACGACCAGGCATTGCGGTGTGTAGAACGACCAGGCGTCGTACCCGGTCAGGTAGAAGAGGTTCGCCGGATCGCTCACCACCAGCGCGCCGAAACCACGGTCGGCCAGGGCGGCGCGAACGCGGCGGAGCCGACCGGCGTACTCGTCCGGCTCGACCGCCTGCTCCAGCAGGTCCGGCACACTCATCACCTCACCTGGTTGCAGATTGTCGACAATCCTAGCGTCAGATCAGCCACGGAAAGAAGGCCGGCCACAACGCGCGGCCAGTGAGCATGGTGGTCTGCGGTGGGGTGTGGTCGGGGATAGGTGGTCGGTGAGCGTGGTGCTGGGCGGTGGGGTGCGGTCGGTAGGCGTGGTGCTGGGCGGTGGGGTGCGGTCGGTAGGCGTGGTGCTGGGCGGTGGGATGCGATCGATAGGCGTGGTGCTGGGCGGTGGTGGGCGCGCGGTCGTGTGTGGTTGGGGTGCTTGGTCGGGTGAGGGTGGTCAGGTGAGGAGGAGGCGTTGGCCGGGGCCTTGGGCTTGGTGACCGGCCAGGTCGAGGGCGGACCACATGGTGACCTGGTTGGCGGTGAGGACCGGTTTGCCGAGGGTGGCTTCGAGGCCGGCGATGATGTCGTAGGTCGGGAGGTTCGTGCAGCTGATGAAGACCGCCTCGGCGGCCGAGTTGTCCACGCTGCGGACGAGTTCGACGGTGGTCTCGTACGGCACCGCCCAGATCTGGGCGATCAAGCCCAGGCCAGCAGTCCCTACCACCTCGACACCGGCTTCGGCGAGAAACGCGGTCAGGCCTTCGGTCAGATCGTTCGTGTACGGCGTGACCGTCGCGACCCGGCTGATCCCGAGGTGCCGCAGCGCCATCAGCAACGCCCCGCTCGTCGTGACCGCGGCCGGGGCGCCGGCCGCGACCATAGCGTCGACGAGCGCGGCTTCACCGGCAAGACCACCGACGAAGCTGCCGAACGTACACGCATATGCGACGGCCAGCGGTGCGACCGGCAGAACGTTGACCGCGGTCTGAGCGATCAGTTCCGGATCGGAGACGTGCAGCGCCATCTCGACCGTCGCCGCGAGCGGGGCATACGGCGTCCGGGTGAAGTGCAATGTGACGTCGTCGGGGACCCAGCGCCACAGTTCGCGGTCGAGCGCGAAGTCGTACGGCGCGACGACGCCGATGCCGGTCTGGAGCAGCTTGGGCACCGGCGCCGGCAGCGGGTGTGTGGGAGGCCGCAGGGTCATGCGGTCAGTGTGCGGCTCACCGAGGATTGTTGACAATCCTACGGGCGGGTTTCTAGCCTCGATGCGTGCCAGTCACCTCTGAGCGTCCCGTCGTCGCGGTGCTCTGTGAGCGGGCGACCGACCGGCCACCCGGGCTGGAGGGCCTCGCGGTCGACTTCCGGTACTGCGCCGCGGATGGTCTGGCGGAGGCGGTTCGCGGTGCCCGCGCGTTGATGCTCTGGGACTTCTTCTCGACCGCGGTCCGTGACGTGTGGGCCGACGCCGGCACGCTGGAGTGGATCCATGTGACCGCGGCGGGTGTCGACACTCTGCTGTTCGACGAACTTCGCGATTCGGACGTGGTCGTCACCAACGCGCACGGGGTGTTCGACCGGCCGATCGCGGAGTACGTGCTCGGCGCGGTGATCGCTCATGCCAAGGACAGTCGGCGCAGTCTCGACCTCCAGCGCGAGCATGAGTGGCGGCATCGGGAGACCCGGAGCATCCTCGGTGCAGCCACGCTGATTGTCGGCACCGGGGCGATCGGACGAGAGACTGCCCGCCTGCTGCGGGCAGCCGGGTTGCAGGTGCGCGGTGTTGGGAGGGTCGCTCGCACCGACGACCCGGACTTCGGCGAGGTTGTTGCCAGCAGCAACCTCGCGGACGAGGTGGCCTGGGCGGACCACCTCGTCCTGGCGGCGCCGCTGACCGCGGCGACGCGAGGGCTGGTCGACGGCACAGTGTTGTCGGCGATGCGACCGGGGGCACATCTCATCAACGTTGCTCGCGGTCCGATTGTCGACGAACGAGCCTTGCTCGAGCATGAGCAGATCGCCGCGACCCTGGACGTGTTCGACCGTGAACCCCTCCCGCCGGATCACCCGTTGTGGGATGCACCCAACGTGACGATCACCGCGCACATGTCGGGCGACGTGATCGGCTGGCGGAACACCTTGGCCGAACAGTTCGCGACCAACGTCCGCCGCTGGCTGGTCGGCGAACCGCTGGTCAACGTGGTGGACAAGAAGCTCGGCTACATCCCGACAAGAAACCGATGACGCAGACCGACGGGAGAGCGCTGGTGGAGGTTGGCGAACTGGTTGCGGGGTACCGGTCCGGGGCGCTGTCGCCGGTGGAGGCGACACGGGCTGCCTTGGATGCGATCGAGCGGTACGACGAGCAGGTGAACGCCTTCGTCCTGGTCGACGCCGAAGGCGCGCTCGCTGCCGCGAAGGAGTCGGAGGCCCGGTGGCATTCCGGGGAGCCACTGGGCCCCGGCGATGGGGTACCGACATCGATCAAGGACGCCCTGTGGACCAAGGGCTGGCCGACGTTGCGCGGCAGCACGATGATCGACGAGGCCGGCCCGTGGAACGAGGACGCCCCGGCCGTCGCCCGGCTGCGCGAGACCGGCGCGGTGATTGTCGGCAAAACTACGACTCCTGAGTACTCGTGGAAGGGCGTCACCGACTCCCACAAGTACGGCGCGACTGGCAATCCGTGGGATCCGTCCAAGACGTCCGGTGGATCTAGCGGCGGTTCGGCGACGGCAGTCGCGCTCGGGATGGGTGCGTGGTCGGTTGGTACCGACGGCGGTGGGTCGGTCCGGATCCCGGCCGCGTTCACGGGCACGGTCGCGCTCAAGCCGACGTACGGGCTGATCCCGTTGTATCCGCCGAGTGCGTTCGGGACCCTCTCGCACGCGGGGCCGATGACGCGGACGGTCCGGGATGCAGCGGCGCTGCTCGACATCATCACCGGATTCGATGCGCGCGACTGGTCCTCGATGCCGACGCCGGCCACCTCGTTCCTGGACGGGATCGATGACGGCGTGGCCGGCTTGAGGATTGCCTTCTCGTCCGATCTTGGTTTTGTCGACAATGATCCCGAGGTCGAGGAGTTGGTCCGGACGGCGGTCGGCGTCCTCGCGGCGGCCGGTGCCGAGGTGACCGAGATCGATCCCGGGTTCACCGACCCGATCGACGCGTTCAACGTGCTCTGGTGGTCCGGCGCGGCCAAGGTGCTGGAGGCACACACGGTCGACGATCGCGTCGATCCCGGACTCCGCCGGGTCGCCGCGCTCGGATCGGCGTACTCGGCGTCGGACTTCCTCGACGCGACCGCGACGCGCATGGAACTCGGGTTGCTGATGGGGCGGTTCCATCGCAAGTACGACGTACTCCTCACGCCGACGCTGCCGATCACGGCGTTCCCGGTCGGTCAGGACGTGCCGGATGGCTCGGAGTCGCCGGACTGGACGAGTTGGACGCCGTACACCTATCCGTTCAACCTCACGCAGCAGCCTGCGCTCAGCGTTCCGTGTGGGTTCACGAAGTCCGGCCTGCCTGTCGGATTGCAGATTGTCGGCGCTCGGCACGCGGACGCGCTCACATTGCGGGTCGGACGGGCCTACGAGGCCGCCACCGATTGGCACCAGCGCAAACCCACCTTGGAGGCACGATGAGCAAGTACGTCACCGTCAGCCTGGACAAGCGCGGCGTGAGCTGTGTCGCGCAATTGCTAGAGGACGTCGCGCCGCGGACGTGCAAGGCGGTGTGGGATGCGCTGCCTCTGTCGGCGCCGGTGTTCCACGGCAAGTACGCGCGGAATGAGATCTACACGCTGCTGCCTGGGTTCGCGCCGGCTGATCCTGGCAAGGAGAACACGACTGTCACGCCGATCCCGGGCGACTTGTGCTGGTTCTCGTTCGACTCCGATGATCTGGGCAATCCGGCGTACGGGTACGAGAACACGACGGGGACGGGTACGACGGGGGCGATTGTCGACCTGGCTGTGTTCTACGGGCGGAACAATCTGCTGATCAACGGCGATCAGGGCTGGGTGCCGGGCAATGTGTTCGGTTCGATTGTCGACAATCTGGACGGCTTTGCGGCGGCTTGCCAGGATCTGTGGATGGGTGGCGCCCGCGGCGAGACGCTGACCTTCAACCCCCGCGACTAAAAGCACCCCGACCGAAGGCCTCCGCGCAGCACAACACCCCCGCACCACTGCACCCCGGCACCACAGCACCCCGGGTGAAGGCGTGCGTGCGGCACAGCACCCCGACAGCACGGCACCCCGGCGGTGATCTGCCGGGGTGCCTTTGGGGTCGTGCGTTAGAGGCCCTTGCGGAAGCCTTCGCGCCAGGAGGCGTAGCCGGGCTGCCAGTCGAACGTTGCCTTCGCCAGCGAGTTGTCGGCACCGCGCATCGTGGTGAAGGCGGCCACGCCGACGTCGCCCGCGGCCAGGCGGCCTAGCCAGACGGGGACGTGACGCGGGCCCTTCACGCCGAGGATGCGGGCGAACTCCGGCAGCCACACCGCCGCCTGCGCCGGGTCGTCGTCGGCGATCTGGTAGATGCCGGTCGCATCGCTCTCGACCGCCTTCACGGTGGCGTCGGCCGCGTCGTCGTAGTGGATGAACGACCACACACCCGCGCCGTCGCCGATCAGCGGCAGCTGGCGCTTCCGGATCATCTCGACCATCGATCCACCCTTGCCGATGTCACCGGTCGGACCGTAGAACGCCCCGTACCGCAAGGCGATGCCCTCGATCCCGTCGGCGTGGGTGACCACCGACTCGAGGTGCTTGATCCCGGCCATCGTCTGCCGCTGTGCGGCCACCGGGTTCGGGTTGAGCGGGTCCGCCTCCGTCTTCGTCGCGGATCCACCCTGTTGCAAATTCCAGCCGGCGTACGACTGGACGACGAACCGTCGTACGCCGGCAGCCTGGGATGCGGAGAGCAGGTTGTCGGTGCCCTCGATACGCAGCCGGTTCGTCATCGCGAAGCTCTGGTCGAACTTCTTGAAGTTGATCCCGCTCTTGAGCGCCGTCATCTGATGGACGACGACCTCCGGGCGGACCGTGTCCACCGCGGCCTTCACCGCGGCCGCGTCCAGACCATCGGCCAGGACCACGCTCGCGCCGAGTGCCTTGATCGAAGCCGCCTTCGACTCCGACCGGATCATGCCGACCACCTCGTGACCGGCCGCCACCAGTTGCGGGACCAGCGACCGGCCCAGTCCGCCGGTCGCGCCTGCCACCAATACCTTCATTGTCATTCCTCCGTCGTCTGTTGTTACGACTCGGAGGACACGCGTCGGCGGCGCGTTGTGACGTGATCCACGTCACGCGCGTGGGGGGGGCCCCCCCCCGGCCGGGGCCGCCGCCCCCGGGGGGGGGGGGGGTGGGGTGCCGGGGGGGTGGTGTTGGGGGGGGGCCGGGGCCGGGGGGGGGGGTGTGGTGGGGTGCACAGGGGGGCG